>CBDTVN010000028.1:0-27621 GCA_965364195.1 uncultured Sulfitobacter sp.
CTGTTCCCTTTCGTCCCCCCCCGCGCTAAAACGCTCTAAATCATCGAAAGTTTGCCCATGCCCCGTTACGAATACAAGGTCGTTCCTGCCCCGACAAAGGGTCTCAAAGGCAAAGGTGTGCGTGGCGCGGAGGCGAAGTTTTCCTTTGCTGTTCAGGAACTTATGAACGGTATGGCAGGTTACGGCTGGGAGTATCAACGCGCCGAGACTCTGCCCTCGTCTGAGCGGTCCGGCCTTACCGGTACCACAACGGAGTGGCGCAATGTGCTGGTCTTCCGCCGCTTGCGCGAAGGGGACACTTCCGAGTTCCAGCCAGAACTGCTTCCCGCCCCCTCAGCGGACCCTGAGGACCAAGGTGAAGCACCTGAAATGCCATCAAAAAGGGAGGAGCCAGACAACACTCCCCTGCCCGACAACGGCGTCGAAGAAACGCAGCCAGACACTAAAATTGGCGCCTCCCTCAGCATCCTCGCCCGCGCCCGCAGCGTGACGAAAAAGCCGACCGAAGATGATTCGGAAAAAGACCCCAACTCAAAAACTTAAGGCGCGATATCCAGTGACAATGCGTGGATACGGCCAATCAAATCGGCCCCCAGCGCACTATGCACAGCGCGGTGTTTTGCCACACGACTTAGCCCTGCAAATTCCGGCGCCGTAATCGCCACGTCGAAGTGCGTCTGCCCCCCCTCGCGAAAGCCTGCATGGCCCCGGTGCGCCTCGCTCACATCTGCTACCTCAAGCCGCTCAGCCGTAAATGCCGTCCGCAGTGCGCTCTCTATTTCGTCTTTCACCAACATAAACCCTCCTATGGGGGCGATTATTTCCAATCCCCCCCTTCCCTCTGACTGTCACACGTCTAGTATGATCGCCTTGAGTCGGAAAGGTGTGCCCATGCGAAAGAACGATCCATTTGGTTTTGATATGTCAGTATCTTCCGCAAAAAAGAAGAATCCGCGCGGGCGTCGCGGCATGTCCGGCGCGTCCGAGACATCGACGCGGTTGTGTGACCATGACGGTTGTGAAGAGGCGGGCAAATACCGCGCACCCAAAGCGCCCGATGTGCTGGATGATTTCTTCTGGTTCTGCCAGCAGCACGTGCGCGAGTACAACACCAAGTGGAACTTCTTCCACGGTACTACAGAGGCTGAACTGAACGCGCAGCTCTCAGAGGATAAGGTCTGGGACCGCCCGACCAAACCTATGGGCGACCCCGAGGCCCGTGCTTGGGCGCGCTTGGGCATCGAGGACCCGCATCAGGTGTTGGGAGCAAACGCCACGCAGAACCCCGGCAAAGGGCCGCAAGCGGGCCGCCGTTTACCGCCGACAGAGCGTAAAGCGCTCGAAGTGTTGGACGCAAAAGACAACCTGACCAAGCCGGAAATCCGCAAAATTTACAAGTCGTTGATCAAGGTTCTTCACCCTGACATGAACGGTGGCGACCGCTCTCAAGAAGAGCAATTACAGCAGGTTGTCTGGGCATGGGATCAACTGAAATCCAGCCGGAATTTTAAAGACTGATAAAGCACGGGGGCGATCAAAGGGATCGGCCCTACTCTTTCTCAGCCAAGCGGCGAGTTTGTTTAGCGGCATTGGCAACAAAGAAAGTAAGGCGCGGGTTCCGACATAATGGAAACATATAGGTGCCTACCGCAGATCAACCTTTTCCGGGCCTGAGCCTGCTCGGACGGCAAATTTTCACCTGTTTTCCCCTCAAGATGCAACTGGCGTTATCGACTGGTACAATTTAGCCCTTTCCCTCAATGCCTCCCGCTATATGTTGCGGTAATCGCGAAACGCGCTCCTGCATGGAGCAGATAAAATTAGGAAAATGACACATGGCTGACGGCGGACTGGATCTCAACGCAACCCCCACCAAAGATATCTCGGTGCGCGAGGTGTTTGGCATCGACTCAGACATGACCGTCAAGGGCTTTGAGCAACGCACCGACCGCGTGCCAGAACTGGACAGCACCTATAAGTTTGACGCCGACACGACGCTGGCGATCCTTGCAGGGTTTTCGCACAACCGCCGCGTTATGATCCAAGGGTATCACGGCACGGGTAAATCTACCCATATCGAACAGGTGGCAAGCCGCCTGAATTGGCCAACTGTGCGCGTCAACCTCGACAGCCACATCAGCCGCATCGATTTGATCGGTAAGGACGCGATCAAGCTGGTGGACGGCAAGCAGGTCACGGCGTTCCAAGAGGGCATCCTGCCTTGGGCCCTGCGCACGCCAACTGCGATTGTATTCGACGAGTATGATGCGGGTCGCGCGGACGTGATGTTCGTGATCCAGCGCGTGCTGGAGGTGGACGGTAAGCTGACGCTGCTCGACCAGAACAAAGTGATTGAGCCGCACCCATACTTCCGTATCTTTGCGACTGCCAACACTGTCGGTCTTGGCGACACGACCGGCCTCTATCACGGCACCCAGCAGATCAACCAAGGTCAGATGGACCGCTGGTCGCTGGTCTCTACCCTGAACTATCTCAGCATTGACGCAGAAACCCAGATCGTTTTGGCGAAGAACCCGCACTTCAATACAGAATCGGGCCGCAAGATCGTCAAGCAAATGGTTACAGTTGCCGACCTCACGCGCACGGCGTTTATGAGCGGCGATCTGTCCACCGTAATGTCCCCACGCACCGTGATTGCATGGGCGCAAAACTCCGAAATCTTCAAAAACGTAGGCTACGCTTTCCGGCTCAGTTTCCTCAACAAATGTGACGAGCTCGAGCGCCAGACAGTTGCTGAATTTTACCAGCGCCTGTTCAACGAAGAACTGCCGGAGAGTGCTGCAAGCGTCAGCTTGGGGTGACGCTGTTCATTATCACATCGTCACTTTGGGTCGTTTTGACGCCTTGTGGCTATTTGATCGTGTAGGATGGAAAAAGACAGCGCCAGAAACCTTGAACCACGAACGACAACGCCATTGGCGAAGAGTTTGTGGACAGGCGTTTGGCTTATTTGCCGTGGTATGGGTATGGAGGCTATTTGATGTCTAAACCAAGTGACAACCCCGCAGACGCGTTCAAAAAGGCATTGGCCGAAGCCTCCAAGGTCATGGCCAATGATCCCGACCTGACGGTCAGCTATTCTGTAGATCCATCGGGTCTTTCCGGCGATGCAATGCGCCTGCCTCAGGTCACACGCCGGATGACCCGCGACGAGGTGATGCTGGCGCGCGGCACGGCAGATGCGCTGGCACTGAACCGGCGCTATCACAATGGTCAGACCCATGCCCGATATGAGCCACAGGGCGAAATGGCGCGTGATCTTTATGAAGCAATGGAGACGGCGCGCTGTGAGGCTGTAGGCGCGCGCGACATGCCCGGCACGGCTGGCAACATTGACGCCAAGATCAAGCACGAGGCTCTGCGCAAGGGGTATGATCAGGCGAAATCGGCCTCTGACGTGCCGCTGGCCGTGGCTGCGGGCTATCTGGTGCGCCATTTGGCGACAGGACGCGACATGCCCGCGGGTGCAGAAAACGTGATGGAGCTGTGGCGCGGCTATATCGAGGATAACTGCGGCGGCACGCTGGAGGATCTGGAAAACACCCTGGAAGATCAGGCTGCATTCGCAAAGTTCTCGCGCCAGATCATTACTGACCTCGGATATGCCGATCAATTGGGCGATGATCCTGATGGCGTGGACGATGATCAGGAAGATCAGGCCGAAGAAGGCGCTGAGGAAGAAGACGATCCGGACAGCACCGGCAGCGACGAGCAGGACGAGGAGGATGCAGACGCCTCCCCCGAGCAGTCGCAAGAAGAGCAGCAGGATGCCTCTCAAGCCCAAGTTTCGATGGACGAGATGGCCGATCAGGAAATGGGCGACGAGGCCGAGATGCCCGAGGGCGAAGCCCCGATGGAGCCGCCTGCCCCACAGCCTGTCTCGGACGCTGATCCCAATTACACCGTCTACCGCACGGATGATGATGAGATTGTTGGCGCGGAAGAGCTGGCAGAACCTGTCGAGCTTGAGCGTCTACGCGCCTATCTCGATCAACAGCTCGAGCCGCTCAAAGGCGCCGTGAGCCGTTTGGCCAATAAGTTGCAACGCCGCCTTCAGGCCCAGCAAAACCGCAGTTGGGAATTTGATCTGGAGGAAGGCACGCTGGATGCGGGCCGTCTGGCGCGGATCGTGGCAAGTCCCACTACCCCGCTCAGCTTTAAGGTCGAAAAGGACACCGAGTTCCGCGATACGGTTGTGACGCTGCTGCTGGACAACTCCGGCTCCATGCGCGGCCGCCCGATATCAATCGCTGCGATCTGCGCCGACGTTTTGGCGCGCACGCTTGAGCGTTGTAACGTGAAGGTTGAAATCCTCGGCTTTACCACCCGCGCGTGGAAAGGTGGCCAAGCCCGCGAGCATTGGTTAGGCGATGGCCGCCCTACGGCTCCTGGCCGCCTCAACGACCTGCGCCACATCATCTATAAATCTGCTGATGCGCCATGGCGGCGCACGCGGCCCAATCTGGGGCTGATGATGAAAGAAGGTCTGCTCAAGGAAAACATCGACGGGGAGGCGCTGGAATGGGCGCACCGCCGCATGATGGCCCGCTCTGAATCGCGTAAAATCCTGATGGTAATCTCTGACGGCGCGCCTGTGGATGACAGCACCCTGTCCGTGAACCCCGCGAATTTTCTCGAAAAACACCTGCGTGATGTGATCGCGATGGTGGAGAAAAAGAAAGCTGTGGAGCTGTTGGCGATCGGGATCGGGCATGACGTGACCCGCTACTATGACCGCGCGGTCACGATCACCGATGTGGAGCAGTTGGCCGGTGCCATGACAGAGCAGCTGGCCTCGCTATTCGACACGGACCCGCGCAAACGGGCACGCGTTATGGGCATGCGTCGCACAGGCTGAACCTGCTGAAGTTGAGTTTATTCGAAATAGTAATGAAGGTGTTTGTCAGTGTTTCAATCATTTGAGGTGACAGCGCGGCCTGAGCAAGGCCCCCCCCGCCTGATCGCATTGCGCGCGCAGATGTCTGCGGCAAACTTGGATGGCTTTGTGATCCCACGTGCAGACGCGCATCAGGGTGAGTATGTCGCGGCGCGCGATGCACGGCTTGCATGGCTCACCGGATTTACAGGCTCGGCCGGGTTTTGCGTGGCTTTGCGTGATGTGGCGGGCGTGTTCATCGACGGGCGCTACCGCACACAGGTCAAGGCGCAGGTGGCAGATGTCTACACTCCTGTGCCATGGCCAGAAGTGTCGATGGCGGAATGGTTGCGCACGCAGTTGCCGCAAGGCGGCCGCGTCGGCTTTGATCCATGGCTGCATACCGTTGACCAGATCGCACAAGCTGAGAAAGCTCTGATCGGGAGCGGCGTTGAACTGGTGCAATGCGCAAACCTGGTCGATGCGATTTGGGAGGATCAGCCTGCGCCGCCAATGGAGCCTGCAAAAGCGCATCCCATTGAGTTTGCGGGCGAGACGCATTTGGACAAACGGACGCGGCTGGCCAATTCATTGAAGGACGCAGGCGAACGTGCCGCCATCATTACTCTACCTGATAGTATATGCTGGCTGCTCAACATTCGCGGCGCAGATATCGAGCGTAATCCCGTGGTGCACGGGTTTGCAGTGCTGCATGCAGACGGCAGTGTCGATCTGTTCTCAGAGCCATCGAAATACGGGACATTGGAAGAGCATCTGGGATCTGATGTGCGAGTGTACCCACCCAGCGGCTTTTTGATTGCGCTGGTCGAGCTTGAAGGCCCGGTGCGCATTGATACTTCCACCGTGCCGCAAATTGTGGCCGATACATTGGGCGATATGGCGACAAGCGGTGCGGAACCTTGTGCCCTGCCCAAAGCCTGCAAGAACGCAGCAGAAGTCGAAGGCGCGGCCCAAGCGCATCTGCGCGATGGTGCCGCGATGGTTGAGATGCTGTGCTGGATGGATACACAAGCCCCCGGCAGCCTGACCGAGACCCAAGTTGTGCGCCAGCTTGAGGACATGCGCCGCCGCGATAACGCATTGCAAGACATCAGTTTCGAGACGATTGCAGGGACTGGCCCCAATGGCGCCATCATGCATTACCGCGTCACCGAGGAGACCGACAGCGTGCTGGAGGATGGTCATCTGATCGTACTCGACAGTGGCGGGCAATACCTTGACGGGACCACAGATATCACGCGGACCATCGCCATCGGCATACCGCCCCTAGAGGCTGCCCAAGCCTTCACCCGCGTGCTGGCCGGGATGATTGCTATGAGCAGGCTGCGCTGGCCCAAGGGTCTTGCCGGTGCGCATATCGAGGCCATCGGACGTATGCCGCTCTGGCTTGCAGGGCAGGACTTTGACCACGGCCTTGGCCACGGTGTGGGGGCGTATTTGAGTGTTCACGAGGGTCCGCAACGCCTGAGCCGCGTGAGTAATGTCCCCTTTGAGCCGGGAATGATTCTGAGCAATGAGCCTGGCTATTACCGCGAGGGTGCGTTTGGCATCCGGCTTGAGAACCTGCTCGTGGTGCAAGAGGCACCTGCACTGCCCTCAAGCGATGCCCACCGTGACATGCTCGACTGGCGCACGCTGGCGTTTGCACCGATTGACCGCCGCCTGATCATCGCTGACATGCTTGACCCGGCAGCGCGTGAATGGCTCAATGCCTACCACGCTGAAGTCGCCGCAAAAATCGGGCCACGGGTTTCACCAGAGGCGAAAGAGTGGTTAGATACCGCAACAGCCCTGATTTAGGGCGCATGATATTAGGGAAATTGAATGGTTGATCATATCTCAATCCGCAAAGCGGCAGGCACATGGACGGTCCGCGCAGGCGGTGCAGTTTTGGGTGAAAGTGCTAATGCGCTGGAACTGGTTGAGGGCGACTACCCTGCAGTGATTTATTTCCCACGCAGCGATATTGCCATGGCCTTCCTCGATCCCGGCGACAAGACATCACACTGCCCGCACAAAGGCGATGCGCGGTATTTCAGCGTTGTTACTAAAAGCAGGACGTTGGAAAATGTGGTGTGGTCCTATGAAGCACCAAAAGAAGCCGCTGCACAGGTCAAAGACTATCTTGCGTTCCACAACGTCGACGAAGTCACTGTGGAAGAGATATAGCCCCTTCCCGCTAGGAATGTTCCTCAGCCGCCGTGGCCGCCAATGCGCGATTATAGGCTTTGAGTGCATCGACGTGAAAAAGTGCGCCCAGCAGCTCTGGCGGGGCAGCATCTGCGGATAGGGTGACGACAGGCAGGAACGGCGCACCAGTTTTCTCGAAAATCGGAATCGCGGTTTCCAGCGTGGCAGCTCCGTCAATATAGAGCCCCTCCCCGATCATCTCCCAACAGCGCGCTTCATCTGCGGCGCGCGGATGCTCGGCCGTACGCATTGTTTTCTCAGCCGTGAACATCGTGAGAAGGTAGGCTTGCGGTCCTGCCGCAAGGTGGATGCCCCGCCGCTCGATCTGGGTCAGGAAAAAGCTGCGATCCACCAGATTGGACGAGAGCGCTGTGGACATGCTCACGGCCACCATCACAGCGAGACCCGTTTGCCAGTCGCCCGTAAGCTCGAACACAATCAGCGTGGTCGAGATCGGCGCACCGAGGACAGCCGCCGCCACAGCGCCCATCCCTGCAAGCGCATAAAGCGAAGTAGAGCCTGAGACATCGGGCAATATCCCAGTGGCGATCAGGCCAAAGGCCAGCCCCACCAACGCCCCGACCATCAGCGAAGGAGAGAAAATGCCACCACCCATGCGCCCACCCAGCGTGATCGCCACAGCGAGCACTTTGAGCACCGCAAACACTGTCACCTCATGCAACGCCAACTCGCCCGTTAGGGCAAGCGAGGTCGTTTCATATCCGACACCGATGATATGCGGAAACCATAAGGCGATGATACCAAGCAGTAATCCGGCCACCATGGGGCGGAAATAGCGCGGTAGTTTGGTGCGCGCTTGGATAACATTGCCAATGTCATCCGCCCAAAACACGGCGCGCATCAGCACGACAGCGACCAAGCCACAGGTCAGACCCAGCAGCAGGAACGCAGGCAGCTCGACGTAGAATTGCAACTCACCCGTCGTGGGCAATTTGAATTCAGTTACGCCGCCGAATTCGATGCGATTGATCACGGTGCCGGCAACGCTGGCGATCACGATAGGTGCAAAGGCGTGCACAGCAAAATGGCGCAAAACCACTTCGAGCGCAAAAAGTGCGCCAGCGATCGGCGCATTAAAGCTCGCGGAGACAGCAGCGGCGACTGCACAGCCCAGCAGGTCGCGCCCGGTAATCCCGTCCGCATTGATGCGGCGGTTGACCCATGTGGAAACCACAGCAGCCAGATGCACCACCGGCCCTTCGCGCCCCGACGACCCACCCGTACCAAGTGTGACCATCGACGCCATGGCAGAGGCAAGACCTGCGCGGGCCTCAACGCGCCCATCGTGCAGGGCCGCCCCCTCGATCACATCGGCCACAGAACGGGCGCGGGCATCAGGGGTAAAACGGTGCAGGATCAGGCCAGAAACCAGACCACCGAATGTCGGGATCAGAACGATCCAGTACCAGTCCAACCCACTGATAAAACTATGTAAATGCTGAACATCATCCGTGCCATAGAGGGTCTCCTGAAGCAGGTTGATGCCCTTGCGGAAAAAAAGTGCGGCAAACCCCGCCGCGATGCCAATGAGCAATGCGATGAACCAGAATGTCACCTTACTTGGGCCCTTGTGGCGCAGCACGTGCCAGCCATCACGGAAGCTTGTGACAGCCATGGTCATCTGTTGTGACAGAAAAGAGCGGGAAGGCTCGGTCATGTAGGCCTCGGGATATGGAGCGTCTGTAGTATGAGGGTCGGCGCAATGTTGCCTTCGCGGAAACCATATCGCGCCCGCATGTTCAACCCGTCAGGTGCCAAGCAATGCGCGGGCGGCTTCGCGCGCGGCCTCAGTAATTGTATCGCCTGCGACCATCCGGGCCACCTCATCCACGCGCTGGTCAGGGTCCAGCGGCACGACGTTGGTGGTGGTCATGCCGTTGGTCACCGACTTTTCCACCCGCCAATGATGCGCGCCGAGGGCTGCGACCTGTGGCGAATGGGTGACGACCAGAACCTGCCCCTCCGCCGCAATCGCGGCCAAACGGCGGCCCACAGCATCGGCAGTCGCCCCACCCACACCCCGGTCAATTTCGTCAAAGATAAGCGTCAGGCCCGGCTGCCCTTGGGTCAGACATACTTTGAGCGCCAAGAGAAAACGGCTCAATTCGCCGCCTGAAGCGATTTTATTGAGAGGTCCGGCAGGTGCACCAGGGTTGGTTGCTACGGTAAAGGACACCTCATCGCGCCCCTCCGGCCCCTCGGCCTCCGCCGTGATCTGGGTTGCAAAGACGGCGCGTTCCATCTTAAGCGGAGCAAGCTCTGCACTGACGGCCTTATCCAACTTTGTCGCTGATTTCTTGCGTGCGGCACTCAAGGCAGTGGCGGCAGTCTCGTAAGCAGCCTCGGCGACCTTCACATCAGCGCGCAACTGGGCTTGCTGAGCATCGCCCGCATCCAGCGCATTCAATTTCGCGCGCAGAGTATCGGCAAACCCTGCCAATGCATCGGGCTGCACATCGTGTTTACGGGCCAAACCGCGGATGGCGAATAAACGCTCTTCGGTATCCTCAAGCTCACTTGCGTCAAAGGACATGGATTCAATTGCGCGGACAACGCCGTCCATCGCACCATCAAGCTCGACCATCGCGCGGTTAAGCGCTGCCATTGGTTCTTCGAGCATCCCGTCAGCGCGCGCCGCTGCACCGTCGAGCCAACGGAACGCATCTGCCATCTGCGCCTCTGCACCGCTTTGACCCATCGCTTCATAGGCATTGACCACGTCACCGCGAATTTTCTCTGCCGATTGCATCATGCGCCGCGTGGTATCGAGGATCGCCTCCTCCCCCTCTTCGGGAGACAGCTTGTCCAACTCCGCCACAGCGTAGCGCAGGAACTCTTCCTCGGCACGAATTTCATCTTGGGCCTTTGCAGCGGCGGCTTCGACCTTGCGGGTGCGCGCCATCTCGGTCCATGCACTGCGCACTGTTGCACGCGCCCCGTCCAGTGCACCAAAGGCATCAAGGATCGTGCGGTGGCCGCGCGGGTTCAGCAATCCGCGGTCATCGTGTTGGCCGTGCAATTCCACCAATGTCTCGCTCAGCTGCCGCAGCACTTCACCCGAACACCGGCGGTCATTGACCCACGCTGTCTTGCGTCCCTCAGCGGTGTTGATCCGCCGCAGGATTAGCTCATCTCCCCCCGGCAGGCCCGCCTCTTCGAGCACAGCATGGGCCGGATGCCCCTCTGCCAGATCGAACCATGCAGTGACTTCACCCTGTGCCGCCCCTTGGCGCACCAGATCAGCCCGCCCCCGCCAGCCAAGCACAAAACCGAGACTGTCAAGCAAAATCGACTTGCCCGCACCGGTCTCACCCGTGAGCACATTGAGGCCCGACTGGAAACTTAGTTCCAGCCGCTCAATGATCAGCATGTCAGATATATCAAGCCCGCGCAGCATTAGGGGCGTTCCGTCGCAGAAGTGCTCATGTGCACGCTAGATCCATTCGCCTTTCACCGTCTGGCGATAAATGGAGGACAGCCAGTTATCTCCAAAGGATTTCAGCTCCAAACCACGTCCCGTAAGCAGTTTATAGCTGTCCTCGTACCAGACGGTAGATCGGTAATTAAAGCCCAGAATAGCGCCCGCCGTCTGCGCTTCGTCCGTGAGACCAAGGCTTAGATAAGCCTCAACCAAGCGGTGCAGCGCCTCTGCGGTGTGGGTGGTTGTCTGAAACTCTTCCACGACCACGCGGAAGCGGTTTATCGCGGCGGTGTAGTGGTTACGGCGCAGGTAATAGCGACCAATTTCCATTTCTTTGCCCGCAAGGTGATCAAACGCCAGATCAAATTTGAGAATCGCCGCGCGTGCGTACTCACTGTCGGGATACTGCTCGATCACGACACGGAGCGCCTGGAGCGCTTGGAAGGTCAAACCCTGATCGCGGCCCACATCATCAATCTGATCATAATAGCTCAGCGCGAGAAGATACGCAGCATAGGCTGCGTCATCGTCATCGGGGTAAAAATCGATAAACCGCTGCGCCGCCGAGCGGCTGTTGGGGTAGTCGGCATCCTGATGATAGGCAAACGCCTGCATGATCAGCGCCCGTTTGGCCCATTCGGAATAGGGATAAAGCCGCTCAACCTCAGCAAAATAGAAGGCTCCTTCGGATGGGCGCTGGCGGGTAAGTTCAAATTCACCACGCTCGAAAATTTGCTCCGGCGTGTAGGTCTCAAGGGGGATTTCCTCGGGATTAAAAAAGTTCTGGGTGAAGCGGCCAGTGTCTTGGCCGCCGCCACCACATGCGCTCAGGGTCGCTACAGCCACAAGCGTGACGGAAAGACGTCTTGCAGACCCTCCAAATCCCATCCTAGGCTATCCTTATTCTTTTACCGCTACTATCTTTTTCAGAGGTTTAGCCCCTGTTGTGGCTCGTGTTAGCACAATAATTCGCGGTGCAAAACGCTCATTTCCCAGTTTACAAAAAATGCCCGAGGCTTTCACCTCAGGCTCCACCCTCATTTAATTTCCAAATCACTCCTCAGGCGACGGCAGGAATTTCATCCCAGACGAGGCCATGGCCCGGCAGACGAGCAGCCATTGCAGCATCGCATTGAACCAAACGTACCGCACCGGGCGTGTCGAACAATGCCCGCAGCAATGTGTTCGTCAGCGAGTGGCCTGCACGAATACCGGTGTAATGACCGATCAACGGCGCACCGGCCAAGGCCAGATCACCCAATGCGTCTAACATCTTATGACGCACGGGTTCATCAGCATGACGCAAGCCACCAGGGCTCAAAACTGCGTCGCCGTCAAATACGACAGCGTTTTCACCAGCAGAGCCGCCAAGAGCCAGACCGTTTGCTTGCATCGTGTCTACATCGGCCTGACGGCAAAATGTCCGGCTGTCACACAACTCGCGTGCGAATGAGCCATTATTCATCACCAGCGATTTTTTCTGATGCCCAATGGCCGCATCGTCGAAATCAATTTCGAAATCAATGCGCAATGTATCGGACGGTGCGATCGTCGCAGAGGCATCTCCATCACCTACTGTCACTTCCTTGAGCACCTCAAACGCCATGACGCGTGCGGCCTGCATCTGCACGCCACCCTGCCCCATAATGCCGCGCACGAAAGGTGCGGCAGAGCCATCAAGGATTGGCACTTCGGGTCCATCAATCTCGACCAGAGCATTGTGAATGCCGCAGCCCGCGAGGGCCGCCATCAAATGCTCGACAGTGGAGACCTGCAGACCGCTTTTATTCTCGATTTTTGTGCACAAGGGGGAACGGTTAACCGCGTCCCAGCGTGCGGGGATCATGCGATCACCGACTTGTACGTCTGTGCGTTTGAACCAGATTCCGTAGCCTACCGGCGCAGGTACAATTGTCACGGTTGCAGGCTTGCCTGAGTGCAGACCTTTGCCTGCAAAGCTAATCGCTGTTCTTACAGTGTTTTGCACAATGCCGTCCTCGCTTCTGGTTCAAGTACACACTTGATTAACCCTTAACTACGCATCCGGTTGCGTTTCCACAAATCAAGGATTGCAACGGACTGAAACATGGCTGTAACAAAATGGCGCATTGTCGCTACTCTCGCTCTAACCTCCTATAGTAAAACAAAAAAGGCCGCCCGAAGGCGACCTCTTACATCACGGTGAAACGTGATTTAGTTGGCTTGACGGCGCAGAAATGCAGGAATTTCGATCCGTTCTTGCTCTGGATCTGCTTCCTGACGCGGCTGCGGAGCGGCTGCACTTTGCTGACGCTGGACCGGTGGCTGCTGGCGCGCGGGCTGGCTTGGGGCTGCGGCACGCGGTTGCGCCTCACCTTCAGATCCGGTCATGCGGTTGATCAGCGAGTTTATACCAAAGCGTGGGCGCTCAGCCTGAACTGGTGCAGGCGCAGCAGCTTGTGGCTGCGGCGCTGGTGCGGGCTCCGCCGCGGTAGGACGCTCAGCAGGTGTTGCACGCTGGGCAGCGGCACGCAGACGCGCCATGGCTTCGGGTGACGGTGTACCTGGCGTTGGTGCACGCGGTGCGATAAACGCTTCCGGCTCGGCCTCAAGCGCTTCGGGCTGGGCTTCATAGGCGTCTGGCGCGGGGGTGTATGCAGGTGCGGGCAGATCATCATGCTCTTGATCAAGCGGCTCATAACGACGACCAGCAAACAAATCGCGCGAAGTATCGGCACGGGCGGCTTCCTGTGGCGCATCGTCAAAGAAGCTAGGTGTTTCCGGCTCCTCGCTCTGAGCTGCTACGGGTGCTTCCGCTGCAATTGGTGCACGCTCTGGTGCTTGTGCCGGAGCAGGTGCTTGATCGTCCGCCATGGCCGCTGCTGGCGCTTCAATGTTCATTGGACGGTTCATTGACATAGAGCGGCGTGGCACTGGCATATCCGTGTTCACGTCCAGCGCATCGATACCGGTTGCAACAACGCTCACGCGCATGAAGCCGCCAAGGTCCTCGTCCAGTGTGGAGCCAACGATGATGTTCGCCTCTGGATCCACTTCTTCGCGAATGCGGTTTGCCGCTTCGTCGAGTTCGAACAGTGTAAGATCCGCACCACCTGTGATGTTAATAAGTACACCCTTGGCACCGCGCAGCGAAATCTCGTCAAGCAGCGGGTTGGCAATCGCCGCCTCTGCTGCCTGAATTGCGCGATCTTCGCCTTCGGCTTCGCCTGTCCCCATCATGGCTTTGCCCATTTCGTCCATCACGGCGCGAACATCAGCAAAGTCGAGGTTGATCAGGCCCGGACGGACCATCAGATCGGTGACGCCTTTGACACCTTGATACAGAACATCATCTGCCATGGAGAAGGCATCGGTGAATGTAGTCTTTTCATTTGCCAAACGGAACAGGTTCTGGTTCGGAATGATGATCAGTGTATCGACAACCTTTTGCAGGGCCTCGATGCCTTCATCAGCCTGACGCATGCGCTTGGCACCCTCAAACTGGAATGGCTTGGTCACAACACCGACGGTCAAAACACCCAACTCACGCGCAGCTTGCGCGATAATTGGTGCCGCACCCGTCCCCGTGCCACCGCCCATACCAGCCGTGATAAAGCACATGTGCGCACCGGCGAGGTGATCAACGATTTGCTCGATGCTTTCTTCGGCAGCAGCAGCACCAACAGTCGCGCGCGCCCCTGCACCCAAACCTTCAGTGACTTTGATGCCCAGCTGTACGCGACTGTCCGACTTGGCCTGTTGGAGCGCTTGTGCGTCCGTGTTGGCCACGACGAAATCAACGCCATCAAGGTTTTTGTCGATCATGTTATTGACCGCGTTGCCACCAGCCCCACCAACACCAAAAACGGTGATACGTGGCTTGAGGTCTTCCTGTCCCGGCATCGAAAGGTTCAAAGTCATCTTGGTTCCGCCTGTTCCTAAGCCCGCACCACGCGGGTCATTTTTGTCCCAAATTTACCTGACATTAGACACCATGGTACCTGACGTCACGCAAAAAAGGGCTTTTTGGCGCTAAATATAGGCAATTTTTCGCCGTTCTTTACCGCATCTCGTACCCAGCGCCCCATCTTGGGGTCACCAGTTGTCTTTAAACCATTTCACAGCCCGCTTGAGTGAACGGTTCGGATAACGATCGGCGGGGATGTCGAAATCCCACCATTCATCCTGTGGATGCGCCGCGAACAGCGCCAGACCCACAGCAGAGGAAAACGCCGGCCCTGTGGCCGCCTGTGGCAATCCATGCACACGCAAGGGGCGGCCAAGGCGGACCTGTTGGCCCAGAATTTTGCTCGCCAACCCATCAAGGCCCGGAATCTGGCTGCCGCCACCGGTCAGCACAATCTGTTGGCTGGGCAAATGGTCAAATCCTGCGGCGTCCAGACGGGCGCGCACTTCCTCGAAAATCTCTTCCACGCGCGGGCGCATGATGCCGATCAGCTCCGCACGGCTGGCAGTGCGGCGGTCGTGCTCATAGTCGCCAGTCTCGCCACCAATCTCGATCATCTCGCGGTCGTCCATACCCGTGGCATGTACGCCGCCATAAAATGTCTTGATCCGCTCGGCGTTGGCCATCGGCACTTGAAGGCCAAGGGAGATGTCGGAGGTAACGTGATCACCGCCCATGCGGATGCTGTCGGCGTAGATCATATGCTTTTTGATGAAAATCGAGACACCAGTCGCCCCGCCACCCAGATCGATGCAAGCCGCGCCCAACTCTTGCTCATCCTCGACCAAAGCCGCGATGCCTGAAACATAGGCCGACGACGCAATCCCCGCCAGCTCCAGATCACAACGTTTGATGCAATAGGCCAGATGTTGCACGGCCTGCGCATCCACGGTCAGCATGTGCATATCAACGCTCAACTCGTTGCCCAGTTGACCGCGTGGATCAATTAGACCGCTGCGGTGATCAAGGGCAAAATTCACAGGCTGCGCATGCAACACTTCACGTCCCTCGCCGTATTCCGGCACATCACACGACGACAGTACACGTGCCACATCTCCTTCTGTGACGACCTGATCCTCCAGCGTAACCTGCGCATCAAGGCCGTAGCTGCGCGGCTCCGCCCCTGCAAAGCACGCGATCACGTGATCTACGCGGATGCCTGCCATCTTTTGCGCCGCCTGCAACGCGGTACGGATGGCGCGCTCCGTTTCGGCCATGGCGGTGACTTCGCCAAAGCTCACGCCGCGCGAACGGGTCGTAGCTGCACCGATCACGCGAAAGCCGGACTGCCCTGCGAGCGAGCCGAACTCACCCTCATCCTCAATCTTTGACGAGCCGTCAAACCGCAGCACAAGTGCTGCAATCTTGGAGCTGCCTACATCAAGGATCGCCACCACACCGCGCTGCATTGCGACCTTACGCATCTGCCGCATGATACGTTGGCTGTTATAGAGATCATTCATTTGTTATTTGCCCTAAACGCTGCCTGTTGGGCCATCCGTTCTTCGGCGGCCTCATTTGTCATTTGCACTGTTGGTCGGCGTGCCAGCCGCATATCTATCCGCGAAACATCACGTGTCAGAATATCTTGAGCGCCCTCAAGGGCGATCACCCGCTCCAGCGCGCGCATCGGCTGTTCGGTCGGAAGCAAAATGCGCTGGTCACGGTCCAGCACCACATCCCAGCGCCGTTCGCCCATGCGCACCAAACCGCGCAAACGATTCCCCAGCGGGGCTGCGGCCTGTATCAGCTCAAGCGCCTCTGGCACATGCGCATCAGCCCCCTCGCCTGCGATCATCGGCAAATCGGGGCGCGCATAGCGGCTGGTCGCGGCGGCCACGTAGATGCCGCCTTCGTCCACCAGCGCAAGGCCGGTATCGTTGCGCCACAGCGCCACAGCTTTGCGCTGTTCCACATCTATCTGCAGCACGCCACCCGGGCGGATGCGCAGTGAGGCGGATTTAACGGCGGAAATCTCGGAGACAGTCGCGCGCATTGCATCAAGGTCCAGATCAAAGCTCGAGATCGGGAAGTCCAGCGGCAAGCTTTCGCGGATATAGGTGGCAAGTTCGTCCTTGGCCCCGTCGACGGCCATCAAATTAACCATGAACTCGGGACGCGTCTCTATGCTGGCGCGGGTCTCGGCGACGGCCTGCTCTATCGCGCCGCGACGCCCCTCGTCTGACAAATACCACGTACCTGCGGCAAGCGTGATGCAAAACGGCACCCCTGCCCGCAAGGCAAGACGTATGCCCGGCGTCAGCATCAATCGTTGAAAACGCCACGCCCAGCGTGACGGCGCGGGATCAGCGCGCCCAGCGTGGGGTTTCTTCCGCATCATCGCCCGCATGAGGCATCCTCCACCATCCACGCGCACAGCTCGGGAAAGCTCATGCCGGTGGCTTGCGCCTGCTCTGGCGTCAGCGATGTGCTGGTCATGCCCGGCTGCGTATTTGTCTCAAGCAGGATCAACCCGTCCACTCCGCGCGCTTCATCCCAGCGAAAATCAGTACGGCTCAGGCCACGGCATCCCAGCGCATTATGTGCGCGCAGGGCATAGTCGAGGCACAGGTCGAAAATCTCTTTGGGGATATCCGCAGGGATGATGTGGGACGATCCGCCCTCTTTGTACTTAGCATCATAGTCATACCAGCCGGTTGTCACGATATCCGTCACGGTCAATGCGCGTTGCCCGACCACAGTTGTCGTAAGCTCACGCCCCGGCGCAAATGTCTCGACCATCACCATCTCGGGCATGTCGTCGTCCAACTGCGGCGGGCCGTTGTTCTCGCCATTAACCAGATAGACGCCAACAGAGGAGCCCTCATTGTTGGGCTTCACCACATACGGCGGGATCATCACATGGCCGCTGCGCACCTGGTCTGCGGGAACGATTACACTGTCCACAACAGGAAGGTTCGCCGCCCGAAAAATATCCTTGCACCGCTGCTTGTCCATTGCCACCGCAGAGGCCAGCACACCAGAATGGGTATAGGGAATGTTGAGCCATTCAAGGATGCCCTGAACGCAACCATCCTCACCCCAACGGCCATGCAAACAGTTCAGCACCGCGTCAGGTTTAAGATCTACCAAGACAGCGTAAAGGTCGGGGCCTGCATCGACCTCGACCACGTTATAATTCCCATGTTCCCTCAGTGCATCAGCGCATGCGCGCCCCGAATTAAGAGAGACCTCGCGCTCTACCGAGGGGCCGCCCATAAGTACTGCAACTGTGGGGTTTGTCCTGCTCGACATACCCGTGCGCCTTCAATGTCCCGAGCCTTCTGGCTCTTATTGTTATTTTGCGGGCCTTTTCGGCCCTTGTAGAATTTTAATGCCACTTTTCGTGGTCAATACACCGCAAATTCGACGCTTATTTTTCGCCTATTCGCATTATCTCCCACTCTAACGTGATACCGCTCGAATCGTAAACCTTTTTTCGCACCTCTTCGCCTAATCCTTCGAGGTCTGCGGCAGTCGCACCTCCGGTATTAATCAAGAAGTTGGCGTGTTTGGACGACATTTGTGCGCCACCGCGTGTCGCCCCTTTCATTCCAGCGTCTTGGATAACCTTCCACGCTTTGAGGTCATGCACATCATCGGCCAGTCCAGTTGAGCTGTAACCCGCCGGATTGCGGAAGGTGGAGCCGGCGCTGCGGTCTTTGGTGGGTTGTGTCACATCGCGCTTGGCCAGCTGGTCTTCCATACGGGCATGAAGGGCGGCAGACTCCCCCGCTGGCGGCATAAATGTCGCGTTAATGATAACGGCGCCCTCAGCCAGTACGCTCTGGCGGTACTCGAATTGTAAATCCTGCGCCGTGAGCGTGACCAGCTCCCCTGCCCGCGTCACCGCCTGTGCGCGCACAAAATGATCCGCCGTGTAGATGCCATAGCACCCTGCGTTCATCCGTATCGCACCACCGATGCTCCCCGGAATTGTCCGCAAGAATGTGAGGTCCAGTCCTGCATCCGCCGCTTTGCGTGCCACGTGGGCATCAAGGGCAGCAGCTCCTGCGGTAACTTCGCCCTCGGCGATCTCGATCCCGTTAAACCCGCGCCCCAGCCGGATTACCACAGCACGCAAGCCGCCATCACGCACGATCAGGTTAGACCCGACACCCATCGCAAAGAGTGCGACAGAGGCCGGAAGGTCGCGCAAAAAGCTCTGTAAATCCTCCAAATCGGCGGGCTGGAAGAAGTAATCCGCAGGCCCCCCCACGCGCAACCACGTCAAATCAGACAGGCTGCGCTGCGGCGTCAGCCTGCCACGCGGCGTGGGCAGGTCAGTCATGCGTTTCAACTCTGCTTGCGCGAAATGCGCGGGCAATGCGTCCCGTGAAAAAGCCCAGAGCCACCGCAGAGATCGCGTAGAGCACCATTCCTGCATGGGCGACTATTGCATTGGGCGACAACGGCTTGGCATCAAGACCAATGACCATCCAGAGCGTGTTCAACACCAAGCCAATCAGAACAATCACTGCGAACAGACCAAAGCGTTTATGATAGCCCGCGTAGGCGCAGCCAAACATCCACAAAACCAAGCCAGGCACCAGAATATAAACCATATCTCTTACTCCGCCTAAGTGTTCCGCCCCGCACGACGCAGCCAGCGACCCAGATAAATCACCGGCCAGCGCAGCACCGAACAGCCCCCCGCCAGCACCAGCAAGCCGACCCAATGGCCGTGCTGCATGACCACGTAGCCGACGATGGGAATACCCACCGCAACCAGAATATAGGCATTGCGCCAATGTTGGTCACGGCTCGGCGTCATGGCGAGAACATTGGCAACCAGCGCCCAAAGGCAGGCGAGTGTGAGGGACATGCTTATCATTCGGGGATCTCCGGATTTTCACCGCGCAGCCGCGCTGCTATATAGCGCAGCGGATTGCGAAACATTGATATAAAGGCCGCGAAGCCCAAGAGCGCGTACATCCAGCCATGCTGCATCCCCGCCATGATGATCAGGACGGGCGCCGCAAGCAGCAAGACTAGCGCAGGGAAATACTGCCTGCGCACGGGCAGCATCGCCACGCCCACCGAGGCAAAGACCCAAGCGATAGAGAACCAGGTGAGCATCATGCCGCGCACCTCTGAGTAGTGAGCCAGGTCAAGCAGCTTCACCTTTCAGCGCGCGCAGAGCGTCTGGCAGGCCATTGACCCAACCGCTGATCGTCCCTGCCCCGAGGCAGATCACCATATCACCTGACCGCGCCTGCTCGGCCACAAGGCGGGCCATGTCTTCGGGTCCATCAATACGGCGTGCATGACGGTGCCCGTGCTGGATCAATCCTGCAACCAGCGCATCACGGTCAGCGCCCTCGATGGGATCTTCGCCTGCCGCGTAAACCTCTGTGATGCCCACCACATCGCTGTCGTTGAAGCAGGCACAGAATTCGTCAAAGTGGTGGCTCAGGCGGCTGTAGCGGTGGGGCTGGTGAATCGCAATCACGCGGCCTTCGGTGGATTGG
This sequence comes from uncultured Sulfitobacter sp., assembly GCA_965364195.1. Taxonomy (GTDB): domain Bacteria; phylum Pseudomonadota; class Alphaproteobacteria; order Rhodobacterales; family Rhodobacteraceae; genus Sulfitobacter. The sequence goes on from CBDTVN010000028.1 coordinate 19,968, forward strand.
CGGGCGGCTTTGAGGGCTGCCGCGATCTCGACCGGATGGTGGGCATAATCGTCGATGATGGTGACACCGTCCACGATACCCACACGCGTGAAGCGGCGGTTCACCCCGCCAAATGATTTGAGCGCTGCGCGAATTTCCTCGCCCTTCATCCCCAGATGCCGCGCTACGGCAATCGCCGCCAGCGCGTTGGACACGTTGTGATCGCCGGGCATCGGAAGTTCACAACCCTCAATCACGATCTCCTCGCTTTGAAGATGCACGTCAAAATGCGCAATACCGTCTTTGTAATGCAGGCCCACGGCGCGCACGTCCGCTTGTGCGTTGAACCCGTAGGTCACGACACGGCGGTCGGTAATCTTGCCCACAAGGCTTTGCACTTCGGGATGATCGGTACAGCAGATCGCGGCACCGTAAAACGGGATGTTAGAGGTGAAATCGAGGAAGCCCTTGCGCAGGTTCTCGATGGTGCCCCAATGCTCCATGTGCTCGGGGTCAATGTTTGTGACGATGGCGATGGTTGCGGGCAAACGGTTGAAGGTGCCGTCACTCTCGTCGGCCTCCACGACCATCCACTCGCCCTCGCCCTTGCGCGCATTTGAGCCGTAGGCGTGGATGATCCCGCCGTTCACAACTGTGGGGTCAAAGCCACCACCGTCCAGCAAAGCTGCGACCATCGTCGTGGTTGTCGTCTTGCCGTGCGTTCCCGCCACAGCAATATTGGATTTGAGGCGCATCAATTCGGCCAGCATCTCGGCGCGGCGCACAATGGGCAGGCCCTGCATACGGGCTGCGTCCAGTTCGGGATTGCCCGGCTTGATCGCCGAGGAGATCACGATGACCTGCGCATGCCCGATGTTCTCGGCGCGCTGGCCCTCAAAAATCGTCGCACCCAGCTCTGCCAGACGGTCGGTGATGGGCGTGGATTTGAGGTCGGACCCTTGCACAGTATAGCCATGGTTGAGCAGCACTTCGGCAATGCCGGACATGCCGATGCCGCCAATTCCTACGAAATGGATGGCGCCCACATCACCGGGCAGTTTGGTTGCAGCGTTCATGTCGTAAGTTCCTTCGTCGTGAGATCGGTGATCATATCGGCCAGCGTTTCCGCTGCCTCCGGCTTGCCCAACGACAGTGCGCCAATGGCCATGCGAAGAGCGGCGGGCCCATCGGACAGGATCATTTGAATGTGTTTGGTGAGATTTTCGGGGTTCGCCGCATCCTCGCGGATCAAGATTGCTGCTTCAGCTTCGACCAGCCCGTGGGCATTGGCGACCTGATGGTCCCCCGCGGCGGCGGCATAGGGGATCAGGATCGAGGGGCGGCCAATCACGGTGAGATCGGCAATAGAAGACGCGCCCGAGCGGCTTATCACGAGCTGCGCCTCGGACATGCGGCGCGGGACATCGTGAAAGAACGGCTGCACATCGGCGGTGATGCCATTTTCGGCGTAATACTCGGCGACGCGGGCACCGTCTTCGTCGCGGGCCTGATGGCTCACGCGAATGTTGCGCAATATGTCCATCGGCAGCGCTGCAATCGCAGGGGGCACAACATCACTCAGGATGCGCGCCCCTTGGGAGCCGCCCATCACCAGCAATTCCATCGGATAATCACCCGGGGCGATATAGGATGCCCCTGCACGTTCAAGCACAGAACCGCGCACCGGATTGCCCACATGTACACCCCCAACACCCTCAGGCAGGGTAGTCGGCCAAGTGCCACAGGCCACGCGGTTAACGCGGCGCGCAAAAATCTCGTTCACGCGGCCAAGGACGCCGTTTTGCTCATGGATCATCCGCGGCAGGCGCAGCATCGTTGCGGCCCCCAACGCAGGGATCGAAGGGTAGCCACCAAATCCGATCACAGCATCAGGGCGGTCGCGCAACATGCGAAAGGCCGCGCTCAGTGTGCCGCGGACAATGCGAAACGGCACCATGACCTTGGCCGACAAACCGCCACGGGCGAAGGTCGCACTCGCGATCTGTTCAATTTCGACCGCATCGGGAAATGCGCCCGTGTAGCGCGCGCCGCGCGCGTCGGTGCTCAACTTGACCCGCCAGCCCCGCGCTAGCATGACCTCAGCCAAGGCTTGGGCGGGGAACATATGCCCACCCGTGCCGCCAGCGGCCATTACCAAGAGGGGGCGTTTACTCACTTTCGGCCTCGCGACAGCAGTGCACTGATCTCGCCCTGTGGGCGACTACGGGTAAAGGCCAAAAGCATACCAAGGGCGATGCCCGATGCAATAACGGACGATCCACCGTAGCTGACGAAGGGCAATGTCATGCCTTTCGCAGGCAACAAACGTACAGCCACACCCATGTTTATCATCGCTTGGACACCAAACATGCAGGCGAGGCCAGTTCCGGCAAGGCGAATAAACGGATCACGCTCGCGTACCAGGCGCAGCAATGAGCGGACCACAACAAACGAATAGAGCGCGATGATGCACAGCACCAGGATCAGGCCGTATTCCTCGGCTGCCACGGCGATGATAAAATCCGTATGCGCATCGGGGAGTGACCATTTAACTTCCCCCTCGCCCACTCCTACACCGAACAATCCGCCCTCGCGGATGGCATTGGTGGCATAGCCAAGCTGCGTTGTGGGATCGACATCCACGCTGAGAAATCCGTCAATCCGGCGGGCAAAATGCTCGGAGTTAGCGTAGGCAACAGTGCCCGCAAGAACCACCAGCCCCGCCATACCGACCAACAGCACAATCGGCGCACCAGAAACAAAATACATCACGCCCCACCCGAACAGCACCAGTACCGCCTGACCAAAGTCAGGCTGGAGGGCGAGCATCAGCACGATCGAGATACACAAGGCAAACGACCACGCCTTACCGGGGGGGCCATTGATCTCAAGGCTGGCGGCCATCATCCACGCGGCCACAACAACAAAACCGGGTTTGAGAAATTCGGAAGGTTGGATGGAGGCAAAGCCAAGGCTGTACCAGCGCGTGGCCCCTTTGCCGAAATCAGTGCCAAAGATGGGCAGCAGCGCCAAGGCAACAAAAGCCCCGATAAATCCCACAACTGCCAAACGTCGCACCAACGTGGGCGACATCATCGACGTGAGCAGCATGGCAATCATGGCCAATCCACCAAAGAAAGCCTGACGCTGGACATAGTGAAACGGCTCAAACCCGTTCTTTTCCGCAAGCGGAGGAGAGGCCGCAAGACCCAACAGAATACCGACGCCAAACAGCATCAGAATGCAGGAAAGCGCCCACCTGTCGAGGGTCCGCCACCATTTGGGGAGGATCGGTTCGCCGTCGCGCACGGGAACTGCGCCAAAGACCATTTCTGTCATGGGTACGTGCCTTACACTGCCTGTCACGCCTCCTTTGCGGAGGTCTAGACCACAGTATAACGCGAAATTCCCAGCGCGGCTAGAGTCTTTGCGACCTTTTCAGCAGTCCCTAGCCCGCGTGGGTCCCGCGAATGGGATAATCATTGCCGCGAATAAATTTGATCCCGTTCGCGATGCCCGACAGGTCGGGGCGCGCGAATGGTGCGTTGGACACATCAATGATCTGGATCTCGCCATCGCCGTTGATCACAAACAGGCCCGGCTCGGGAAATGGACGATCCGTTTCTTTCGGACTCCGTGGATCGGAGATATAGAGACCAAGGGTGCGCATCTGCTCAACACTCAGGCTATGGCCCATGGCAATCAACAGCTCTTTTTCGTCGGCAAAAGCCTGCGCTTTTTCTACCGGATCACCGGACACTGCGACGACATCAACACCGAGTTCGTTGAATGTGGTTTCCAGTTCTTGCAGCTTTGCCAGATAGTTCTTGCAGATTGGACAATGCAAACCGCGATAGACAACGACCAATTGCCAGTCATGCCCGCCGCGTGGCGCGCCAAGGGTAATCTTGCCCCCGCCAAGCTGCTCAACTTCTGTTTTCGGAAAAATGCTACCTGCATCAAGTGCTGACATGGGGTGGTCTCCTTTATGTTAACAACAGGCCTAACGGGAATATGCCGCCCCGAAAAGGGGGCTCACGAACGCTTGACCACCCCTGCGCGATCAGGCACCTCACAGATATGGAATTTGAGACAGCAATCATCGGTGCAGGAGCCGCAGGTATGATGTGTGCCGCCCATCTCGACGGGCGCACCCTAATCGTGGACCACGCAAAGGCAGCCGGTGAGAAAATCCGGATCTCGGGGGGCGGGCGGTGTAATTTCACCAATCTCTATACCGATCCTGATGCGTTCATCTGCGCCAATCCGCATTTCGCCAAATCAGCATTGGCCCGCTATACCCAGTGGGATTTCATCGCGCTGGTCGAGGCGCATGGCATCGCGTGGCACGAAAAAACGCTGGGCCAACTGTTCTGCGACAACAGCGCAAAAGACATCATCGCAATGCTGCATGACCTGATGGCAGAGCGTGGTGCGGAGTTAAGGCTAAATAGCTCTGTGCGGGACGTGCAAAAGCTGGAAGATCACTTCACCTTCACCCTGCAAACGCCGGATGGTGCGCACGAGGTCACTGCCAAGAACCTTATCATCGCGACAGGCGGCAAATCGATCCCCAAGATGGGCGCGACAGGCTGGGCTTACGACATCGCACGGCAGTTCGGCCTGCCCGTCACAGACATTCGCCCTGCACTTGTTCCGTTCACCTTTGCGGATGGGCGCTTTGCCGAAATCTCAGGCGTGGCCGTCCCGTCCCGCGTGCACGCTGATGGTCCTGTTTTCGAGGAGGCGATGCTGTTCACGCACCGTGGCCTCTCGGGTCCCGCGATCTTGCAGGCATCCTCCTACTGGACCGAAGGCAATCCCGTCACCGTCGATATCGCCCCGCCAGACATGTACGAGGCCCTGCGCACCCAGCGTCAGGAAGCAGGCCGCCGCAACTTCACCACCGAACTGTCACGCCACCTGCCCTCACGTTTGGTAGAGCATTTGGCAGGTATTTTTGACCTCAGTGGTAATCTAGCTGATTGGTCCGACGCCCGCCTGAGCGCGCTGATTGACGGGCTGCGTCAGTGGGAGCTCCTTCCCAATGGCACCGAAGGCTACCGCACTGCCGAAGTCACTGTGGGCGGCGTGAACACAGACGCACTCAACTCTCGTACCATGGCGTCAAAAGAGCATCCGAACCTGTTTTTCATCGGCGAAGCCGTAGACGTGACAGGCTGGCTGGGTGGCTACAACTTTCAATGGGCGTGGTCCTCGGCCATGGCGGCCGCACAGACGCTGAACGAAGCGCGCTAGGCTTCGCTCAAATACGCCTGCACCAGCTGCACAAAATCATCGCCGCGCTTCTCGAAGCTATCGTACTGATCAAAGCTCGCCGCCGCAGGGGCCAGCAGGACCACATCACCCGCCTCTGCCTCGGCAATTGCACGGCCCACTGCCGCTTTCATCGTGCCGCAGACTTCAGCCTCAACGCTCAACTGCATGGCGAACCCCGCCGCTTCGCGCCCGATCACATAGGCCTTGCGCACAGTCTCGGAAGCACCCGCCAAGCCCTCAAGCCCACCTTCTTTCTCCAGCCCGCCGCAAATCCAGCGAACCTTTTTAAATGCCGCCAGCGCTTTGGCCGCTGAATCCACATTCGTGGCCTTGCTGTCATTCACAAACCGCACACCACCTTTTTCACCAATTGTCTGGCTGCGGTGGGGCAAGCCGCCAAAGCTGTGGAACGCAACCTCGATCACTTTCGGTGCGATGCCCAGCGCACGGCACGCCGCATAAGCGCTGCACGCATTTTGATGGTTGTGCGATCCGGGCAAGCCCATCACGCCGCGCAGATCAATGGACGCCGCCTGTTTGCCATTTCGGTATTCACTGAGAAAACCCTTACGCGCAAAAACGTTCCAACCGAGGCCCGCCAACTTGCGGTCCACGCTCACGCGGATCACACGGTCATCGACCGCCCCTTCGCTGAGCTGCCCCGCCAAAAACGCGCCTTCCTTCTCGTCCACACCAATCACAGCGCGGTCGGGGCCACCCTCGGCAAAGAGCCGACGTTTGGCCGCGAAGTAGCCACCCATGCCCGCATGACGGTCCAGATGATCGGGACTGAGATTTGTGAACACCGCCACATCGGGCGTGAGGCTGCGCGCCAGATCGGTCTGATAGCTCGACAGTTCCAGCACTACCACACCGCCATTGGGAGCAGGTTCAATATCAAGCACACCCCTCCCGATGTTGCCCGCAAGCTGTGAATTACGTCCTGCATGCTCCAAGATATGATGGATCAGGGCCGAGGTCGTGGATTTCCCGTTTGATCCGGTAACTGCCACCACGCGGGGTGTTATATCAAACATGTCCCAATCGGATGTAGCAAAGCTCTGGAAGAACAGTCCGATGTCGTTGTCGACCAGAACACCAGCGTCCAACGCCGCTGCCACGACGGGGTTTGGTGCAGGGTAGAGATGCGGGATACCTGGGCTGACGATCAGCCGTGCAATGCCATCGAAGGCGCCGCTGCGTGACAACTCCAGACACTCAAAACCCTCGGCCTCTGCTGCCGCCCGTGCAGTGGGGTTATCGTCCCAGCACACCGGCTCCGCACCACCAGCCTTGAGCGCCCGCGCCGCAGACAAGCCGGAACGCCCCAGCCCCAAAACCGCGACCCGCAATCCTTGCATCCCCTGCACTGGTATCATTTCAATCGTCCCTCTGGTGCGCTGAACACTGGTGTCAGCATTGGTTTCGAGCTGTTTAGAACGTCGTTTCTATCCTGGCTTGGATGTCAGTCAATCACTCTGAGCCAAAGCAGTCAAAAGGGCCAATGCACGCTCCGCATCTGCCGCAGGGACAAAGGCGTGATCGTGACGAAACCCTGCCACCATGTTGCAAGCGATCCCGTTTTGCGCGAGGACCGTGGCCACCGCAGCTGTGAGGCCGACACCATCCAACGCAGAATGCACCGTCAGGGTAATACGCTTCATCGGCAGGTCAGTCACTACCCCCTCTGCACGCGCCACGGCATCTGGCAGGATCAACGACAACCCCTCATCCTCGCGAAAACTGGCAATCGCATGCTCAATGAGCGCATCAGGCCCCGTACAGAAATGATACTCGGTCCCATCCAGAACCGGTGCCATGCCAGAAATCATTGCATGCGTGTCTTTGACAGGCACGCCCATCACCGCACTTTGAGCGTGGCCAGACCAATCATCGCGAGGATCAGCGAGATAATCCAGAAACGGATCACGATCTGCGGTTCTGCCCAGCCCTTTTTCTCATAATGGTGATGGATCGGTGCCATCAGAAACACGCGTCTGCCGGTGCGTTTGAAATATAGCACTTGGATAATCACGCTCATCGCTTCGACCACAAACAGGCCGCCAACGATACCCAAGACAAGCTCATGCTTGGTCGCGACCGCGATCCCGCCAAGCGCGCCACCAAGGGCCAGCGAACCGGTATCGCCCATGAACACAGCCGCAGGGGGTGCATTATACCATAGAAATCCAAGGCCGCCGCCGAATATCCCCGCAGTGAAGATCAAGAGTTCCCCCGTCCCCGGCACGTAGTGCACATCAAGGTAGTCGGTGAAATCGACACGGCCTACGGCATAGGCAATCACGCCTAACGTTCCTGCCGCAATCATCACCGGCATGATCGCCAAGCCATCAAGGCCATCGGTCAGGTTCACCGCATTGGCTGAGCCTACGAT
>CBDTVN010000029.1:0-27274 GCA_965364195.1 uncultured Sulfitobacter sp.
TCAGCGTTTTGTTCCGGCGTTACCTCGGATGTCTGTTCGTCTTTTGGTGCTTCCATTGCGCGGGAATTGGCCTTTGGCGGCGCGGACTTGCGCGGCGCGGCTTGGGCTTCTTCCAGAACAGGGACATCTGTCACTACAGCGTCATCTGCCTTCGGCGCATCACTCGTTTTGCGGCTGCGCGAACGGCTGCGCTTTGGCTTTTCGGAAGTGTTGCCTTCATCGACGGGCTTTTTTGAAGCAGGTGCTTTCGTCTCGGCAGGCTTGCTATCGCCTAGAGGGTTCTCAAGGCGTGGAATTTCCTTTTGAACAAGGCGCTCCACGTCTTCCAAGTTCTTTTCGTCGCGTGGGATGCAGATCATGATCGCTTTGCCATCGCGGCCGGCGCGGCCTGTACGGCCAATGCGGTGAACATAGTCTTCGGCATGGCTCGGCACGTCAAAGTTGAACACGTGGCTGACCGCAGGCACATCAAGCCCACGGGCCGCAACATCAGAGGCGATAAGGAATTTGAGGTCACCAGCACGGAAACCGTCGAGGGTTCTTGTGCGCTGGCTTTGATCCAGATCGCCGTGGATGGGGGCGGCGTCATAGCCGGACTTTTTCAAGGACTTTGCAACCGCATCTACGTCCATCTTCCGGTTACAGAAGATGATTGCGTTGGTGCATTTGTCCCCTTCGGCATCGATCAGCGCGCGCAGAACTTTGTGTTTTTCCGCAGATTCGCGGTCTTTGCGCGAAGCTTTGAACATCAGCACCCCTTGGGTGATGTTCTCGGAGGTGGTGGCCTGACGGGCCATCTCGACCCGCTCTGGGTTGCTGAGAAATGTGTTGGTGATTCGCTCGATCTCGGGCGCCATAGTGGCGGAGAAGAACAGCGTCTGGCGCGTGAAGGGTGTGAGGCCAAAGATACGCTCGATATCGGGGATGAACCCCATGTCGAGCATGCGGTCAGCTTCGTCCACAACCATCACTTTGACGTCTGTGAGGATCAGTTTGCCGCGCTCATGGTGGTCAAGCAGGCGACCAGGCGTAGCAATCAGAACATCCACACCTTTGTCGATCAGCTTGTCCTGTTCTTTGAACGAGACGCCGCCAATCAGCAGTGCTTTTGTCAGCTTGGTATATTTGGCGTAGGTGTCGAAATTCTCGGCGACTTGAGCGGCAAGTTCGCGCGTGGGGCAGAGCACCAAAGAGCGCGGCATGCGCGCACGGGCACGGCCACGGGCCAGCATGGTGATCATGGGCATTGTGAATGCAGCCGTCTTACCAGTGCCGGTTTGCGCGATGCCCAGAACGTCACGCCCTGCGAGGGCGGGGGGAATGGCGCCTGCCTGAATCGGTGTCGGCGTGTCGTAACCCGCCTCTTCAATCGCTTTCAGGACCTTGGGGTTCAGGCTTAAATCAGAAAATTTTGTCATGTGTATCCGTTAGTTGCGGACATTCATTTGGCCCGCGGCAGCTCTTGTGTCGACCCGATCGGCCCAAGGGGCGGCACCTGCCGCGACACATCTTCACAGCGCATAGCAATTTGCGAGGGGAGCGTCAAATATTTGCGAAGTCTGGGAATTGTTTCGCAACGCTTGTGTCAAATTGGAAGCGTGTGCAATGCAGGTGTCCGGCGGCCTCAAGGCGCGCGCGCAGGGCTGGGGTGTCGGCGCAAACCTCGTCAAAGAAGGCCCGCAAACCTGCTATCCCTTCCTCTTCTTGGATCAGGGTAAACAGCTCGTGGGTGGTAATGCCACCGCGATCGCGGCTGCGCGCGGGTCCGAGGTCGGCGCGGTAGGAGCCTTGTTCAAACCGATAGGCGAAATGGGCGTACCACGTATCCCAATCAGTAGCGTGGAAATGGGCGAGGTGAAGGTCCGGCAGCTCGATGTGGTTTGGATTCGTCTCCCCGTCGAGGAAGGCATTGTGGATGCGAAACTTGAGCCCCTTGATCCCCGTGCGCACGAAAATCTTACCTGCGATATGACTGAGGAACCCACCTTTGAGGTGTTGGCCGAAAGTGGGGTAAAGCGATGCTACAGTCTCTTCACGCTGTTTGCCTTGTGGAATGAAGGTTTTGAACGCCGCTTCTGTCTGTGGATCACCCCCGGCAAGCAGCTCCATTGGCCGCACACGGGCGCATTGGGTGTCCTCAGGCAGCGCCGCGAGGTGGGAAGCGATCTGGCCATCTGCCACTAGAAATTCATCCACATCCATATGAATGAGCCAGTCTACCTCTTTGGCGCGATTATAGGCGCGGGTGGCGTTCAGCGTTTGGCGCGGCTGGTGCATGGGGGGGCGCTTGCCATTGTTCTGGCGGTTCCAATAACCCTCGTCACATCGGACAACGCGGCATTTGGAATGTTCGCGCAGGGCCTCTTGGACCTCTGGATTGGGATCGTCGAGGTAGATGTAGATGCGGTGCGCACCGAGTTCGAGATGGTAGGCAACAAAGCGCAGGATGGCGGGCGCGTCAGCTTTGATCGTTGCGACTATTCCCCAGTTTACGCCCCCGCCCCAATTCACGCCCCCGCCCGGTTTCACCATTAAACCATCATTTCCTTGGTCGCGGTCAATTTGATGTCGGGGTAGTCGCGGTCGACGCGGTCGATATCCCATTGAAGGCGGGTGAGGTAGACGACGTCACCGTCATTATCTGTGGCGATGTGCTGTTTGTTAGCCTCGGAGAATTTATCCACAGCCGCCTTGGGGCCGGTGACCCAGCGCGCGGAGGTGAACTGCGACTGCTCGAACCGCACGGGCAGGCCGTATTCCAGCTCGATCCGGCTGGCGAGGACCTCAAACTGGAGCTGTCCGACAACGCCCACGACAAAACCCGAACCGATGGAGGGTTTGAACACTTTGGCGGCACCTTCTTCGGCAAATTGCATGAGTGCCTTTTCAAGATGTTTGGATTTCAGCGGATCGCCTGCGCGGACCCCTTGGAGCAATTCGGGCGCGAACGAGGGAATTCCCGTAACGCGGATCGCTTCGCCCTCAGTGAGCGTGTCGCCGATGCGTAACTGGCCGTGGTTGGGGATGCCAATGATGTCACCCGCCCATGCTTCCTCCGCCAATTCGCGGTCGGCAGCGAGGAACATGACAGGGCTGGCGATCGTCATGACCTTTTTGGTGCGGACGTGGGTGAGCTTCATGCCCCGCTCGAAATGTCCCGAGGCGAGGCGAACGAACGCCACGCGGTCGCGGTGTTTGGGGTCCATGTTGGCCTGAACCTTAAAAACGAAACCAGAGACCTTCGTTTCTTCGGGGAGGATCTCGCGGGGCTGGGCCTTTTGAATCTGTGGTTCTGGCCCGAAAATAGCGATGCCATCCATGAGTTCTTTTACACCGAACGAGTTAATGGCGGAGCCGAACCAGATGGGGGTGAGCGATCCTTCGGCCATCAACTCTGGATCAAGCGGTGGCATCAGTTCGCGCACCATCTCCAAGTCTTCCTTGAGCTTGTCGAGCAGGTTGGCTGGGACGTGTTCGGCGAGTTTAGGATCATCGAGGCCTTCGATCTTAATGCTCTCGGATACTTTGTTACGGTCGGCGCGGTCCATAAGCTCAAGGCGGTCGCGCAGGATGTCGTAGCAGCCGACGAAATCGCGACCCACACCAATAGGCCAGCTCGCGGGGGTTACATCAATCGCGAGGTTCTGTTGGATTTCATCAATGATCTCGAATACATCGCGGCTCTCGCGGTCCATTTTGTTACAAAACGTCAGGATCGGCAGGTCGCGCATGCGGCAGACTTCGAACAGCTTTTGCGTTTGGCTTTCTACGCCTTTCGCGCCGTCGATGACCATGACTGCGGCATCCACCGCCGTCAGCGTGCGGTAGGTATCTTCTGAGAAATCCGAGTGCCCCGGCGTATCGACGAGGTTGAAGCGGTAGTTCTTTTCGCGGCCCTGATAATCAAACGACATGGCGGAGGCGGAGACGGAAATACCGCGGTCTTTTTCCATCGCCATAAAATCGGAACGGGTGCGGCGCGCTTCACCTTTGGCACGCACTTGGCCCGCCATCTGGATTGCACCACCAAACAACAGGAATTTTTCCGTAAGCGTGGTCTTGCCCGCATCAGGGTGGCTGATAATCGCAAAGGTGCGCCGTCTCGCAATCTCTGCGGGCAGATCAGGTCTGTTTTTGTTTGTATCCAGCATGTTACGTCCCATTCCTGATCTGTTTTTCTTGCGCAGCTTATCAGCGGCGCAGCAGGGTGTATTTCGGCGCTACACATACCTTACACAGGCGCAGAGGCAAGTCTCAGCGGCTAGAGGCTTTTTTCAGCATCGCGGCGGCATCAGGATGTCTGAGCAGCCCTTCATTCACATCCAGCCCAGCGTGCGGCAGATCGGAGTGGCCTTTGACATGCTTGCCAAGGCTGTCGGACAGATCAGTGGGCAGGACGGGGCGGGTGCGGCTGTTGATCAGCATACTTTCGGCGGCGATGCCTTCGGCATAGATGATCTGGTGGCTGTCAAAGAGCAGCTGGAAGTAATCGACAAAGCCGCCTTCGGAGACCGTCACACTGTCGCCGTTCACGAGGTGGCGGGCCTTGACCAAAAGCTCGGAACGACCTGCACCCAGCTCGTCTGTGCGTTGGTAGATGAACAGTCGGTGATCGGGGCTGACCAGCAGGTTGGCGGTGTTGTTAAGCGTCCCGGCAGCAATGCGGATGGGCGCGAATTCACCGACCGCGCGGGTGGTCGAGGTGCCGATCCAGCGCAGGGTTTGCACGCCGTCATCACGTGTCAGGATGCGGTCGCCGACGACCAGCTCCTCTACGGCGCGCTGTGCGCCCGACGCCATGGTGATGTGGGTGCCGCGGGTAAAGCTGACGCAGGCAACTTGGGCGAATTTACTGTGCGCCGTCTCGCCGTCGATGCCGACAAGGCGGTATTCCACCTTAGAGCTGAGCGTGCTGAAAGGGAGCAGATAAATTTCCGCAATATCACCTGCCTCGTCCACTTCGACCAGCAGGATCGCATCTGAGGTGGTGCCGTTTGGCGACATGAAAACAAGGGCGCTATCGAGATGCACAATCGCCCCCGGCGTACCAATGGAGGTGTCATAGCCAATGCAAAAGCTGGCATCGTCGCGCGCGACCAGCGCCAAGCGCGCAGGCTCTGCGCCGAAATTCATTTCATAGACATCATCAAGGATTAACTCACTCGCAGAGGAGATCACATCGCCCATATTTGCGCCTTCCGTGGCGCGGATTTGCCCTGCGACGTAGACGGGAACGCTTTGGGATGAGGGGGAGCCTGTGGACATCCGTGAGGGCCTTTTTCGAAGTGCTATTTCGTACAGATACATTAGAATTATGGCAGGTTACGGTCAATGAAGCGGTGTTTTGCTGGCGCGTCCCTATGTGCTGCGCTAGCACTGTGCCGAACAGTAAGGGAGATTTATTATGGATTTGGGTATAAAAGGCAAAAAGGCGCTGGTTTGCGCGTCGTCCAAAGGGTTGGGGCTGGGCTGTGCCGAGCATTTGGCCGCTGCGGGTGTAAATCTGGTGATGAATGCGCGCGGGTCTGAGGCGCTTGAGGCCTCTGCCGAACGGTTGCGTACAACTTATGGCGTGAGCGTTGTGACTGTCGCTGCTGATGTGTCGACCGAAGAGGGCCAAGCGGCCGTGATCAAGGAAGCACAAGGCGTTGATATTCTGGTAAACAACGCGGGTGGCCCGCCTCCCGGCATGTGGACCGATTGGGAGCGTGAGGACTTTATCAAGGCACTGGATGCAAACATGCTGGCGCCAATCGCACTCATCAAAGCGCTGGTGCCTGATATGATGGACCGTGGCTGGGGCCGTGTGGTGAACATCACATCGCAGTCCGTGCGCGCGCCCATCGCTGTTTTGGGCCTGAGCAATGCGGCCCGTACGGGTCTGACCGGCTATGTCGCTGGCACCTCGCGTCAGGTGGCCGGTAAAGGGGTCACGATCAACAACCTGCTACCCGGTATTCATGCGACCGACCGCGCAGATGCGCTCGACGGCGGAGTTGTTGCGGCTAAGGGCATCACGCTGGACGAGGCGCGTGACCAGCGTGCGGCGACAATTCCTGCAGGCCGTTATGGCACGCGCGACGAATTTGGCGCGGCTTGTGCGTTTTTGTGCTCGACCCATGCGGGGTTCATCGTTGGGCAGTCGATCCTGCTTGATGGTGGTGCCACAAATATCACCATGTAATGGCTGAGAAATTCTCGCTCAAGGATCATCTGTTTAACGCAGAAACTGTCGGACAGCTGGCGGCGGAATTTGCCGCTGGCGTGCCTGAATTTGATGCGGCGCGCTTTTCTGCGCAGGCATTGGCAGGGTTTCCCGAGCGGGAATTGATGGCGCGGATGGAGTGGATGGCCGACTGCTTGGAAGAGCAGTTGGCAGGTGACTTTGCGGTCATGGCGGAGCAGCTTACGGCCGCCATGCCTGCGCTTTTGGACCCATCAAAAACCGACGATGATTTCGGACACTTCATTCATGGTGTTCACGGTATCCTTTCGGCACGGCACGGATTGGAGGGGCATCGCGCGCGCGCCATGGCGCTGCTCTATGAAGCGACACAGCGGTTTACGATGGAATTCTACATTCGCCATTTTCTCAACCGCTGGCCTGACGAGACATTGGCGGACCTGAGCATGTGGGGCACTGACGACAATTACCATGTGCGACGCTTGGTGAGTGAGGGGACGCGGCCCCGTTTGCCGTGGGCGCAAAATGTGGGGCTGGAGCCGGAGCAGACGCTGCCCCTGTTGGATATGCTCCATGCCGACAAGGCGCGGTTTGTAACGCGCTCGGTTGCGAACCATCTGAATGATTTGAGTAAGATTGTGCCGGACGAGGTGTTGGCCCGATTGGCGCAATGGGATGCGGCGGGCGAACAGAACAGACAAGAGCTGGATTGGATGAAGCGGCACGCGCTGCGTACGTTGATCAAGCAGGGTCATCGGGGCGCGATGGCCGCATTGGGCTATAGTGCGGATGTGCCAGTGACGGCGCAGATTGCTGTGGCGGATAGCACCGTTCCGATTGGTGGTGCGCTGGCGTTTGAGGTGACGTTGCACTGTAACGTCGATGCGCCAGTGCTGGTGGATTACCGGATCGGCTTTGCGCGGCCTTCGGGCAAAGTGTCGGAAAAAGTGTTCAAACTCAAGGTGGGGCAGGTGAAGGCCGATATGCCGCTGGTGCTGAAAAAATCCCATAAATTCAAAGGTGGGGCGAGCACCTTCTCGCTGCATGCAGGGGCGCATGCCATAATCCTACAGGTGAACGGGCGCGATGTGGCATGCGCAGAGTTCGCCTTGACGGACTGAGTCGGCTTCACGTTTCTGACAGGTTGCACTTTTTGGGATGGTTTTCGCACAAACGCTGACTTAGCGCTGCGGAAAGTGTTCTGAAAGGTCTCGCATGCATCCCGTTGTTCTGATTGCCGTGTTCGGCGCTATTGTTTTGGCCTCCATTCTCGCGGCACCGCGCCGCGCCACGGTTGAGGGATTCTTTGGCGGGCAGGGCGCTGCAGGGCGCAATCCTGGCCTGTGGGTGCTGGTCCTGAGCCAAGTCACGACATGGATTTTTGCACGCAGCCTGATGAACGCGGCCATCCTTGGCTATTATTACGGCATCGCGGGAACGTTGGCCTATGCCGCTTATTATGGCTCGTTCCTCACGGGTGGTTTTATCGTCGGGCGCTTGCGCGAGGGCGGGGCGACCTCCGTGCAAGACTGGCTGGGCGCGCGGTTCGGCAGTGTGGGCAACGGCTGCTATAATCTTGTGATCGCTCTGCGGCTTTTGTCCGAAGTCTTTGCCAATCTCATTGTGGTGGGTCTTATCTTTAACGCGGTGCTAGAGGGCAGTGGCACGACGGCGATCTGGATCGTGGCGGTGTTGGGGCTGGCCTATTCGGCTTGGGGTGGACTGTCGGCGGCGCTGCGCACGGATGTGGTGCAGATGGTAGTGTTCTTGGTGGTCTTCGGCTTGGCGTTTGTAGCACTGGTGATCAGCCCCGCATTTGATCTGGGCGCAGTGCTCACGGCCTCCGGCACGGCAGGCAGCTATAACGGTTGGGTGCTGCTGGCCGTCGCGGCATTGCAGGTATTCTCCTACCCTGCGCATGATCCGGTGATGATGGACCGCGGCTTTATCGCGGATAGAGCGACCACGCGCTTGTCGTTTCTGCATGCGTTCTGGATCAGCACGCTGTGCATCATCGGGTTCGGCTTTTTCGGCATTCAGGCCGGATTGATCGGTGCAGCTTATGAGGGGGAGCTGATCGGGACATGGGCCACGATGTTCCCGTCTTGGGTGTTCGGTCTGCTCATGATTTCGCTCTTGGTCTCGGCGCTCAGCACGCTCGATTCTGCGCTGTCCTCTGCGGCGCGTCTGGTGGTGGAGGAGGGCGGTTTGCCGCGTACTCTGACGGCGGGGCGGTTGGTGATGGTGGTGTTTATGCTGGCGGGTACGCTGCTCACGATTTGGGGCAATGCGACATTGTTTGATGCGGTTGCCGTAAGCGGGACGGCCTCGATGTTCCTCACCCCTGTGCTGATTGTCGGGCTTGTGATGGGACGTCAGATCGCGCTCTGGGCGTATCTGGTCGCTTTTGGTGCAGCGATGTTGGGGGCATTCATCTATTTCGCGCGGGGCTGGGACTTGATCGCACCGTGGCTCATGTCGGGGCATAAATACGAACAACTTTTGTTGATTTGTGTCTGCGTTTTGGTCACAGGCTTCGCGGCAGTGCTTGCGGGGGTGCGGCAGCACTGATAGCTGCTACCCGACAGAAATGATCGGATAAGCCAGTCATGCAAGAACAGACCCCGCGTTTGGAAATCCGCAACCTGCGCCGCAGCTTTGAAGGCCGCGCGGTTGTAGATGACGTGAGCCTCAAGATCATGCCCGGTCAGGTGACGTGCCTTCTGGGACCATCGGGCTGTGGTAAATCAACGACCCTGCGCATGATTGCCGGAGTCGAGATGCAGGACAGCGGCACCATCTTTGTAGACGGTGAGCTGATTTGTGACACAATTTTTCGCATCCCGCCGGAGCGGCGCGAAATTGGTTTGATGTTTCAGGACTTTGCCCTGTTTCCCCATCTGAGTGTTGCCGATAACGTGGGCTACGGCCTGCGCGGCAATAAGGCATCGAAACGCGCGCGGGTGGAAGAATTGCTGGAACGCGTGGATTTGCTGCGGTTTATCGACGGCTATCCGCATCAGTTGTCGGGCGGCGAGCAGCAGCGCGTGGCACTGGCCCGTGCCTTGGCCCCCAAACCGCGTATTATGTTGATGGACGAGCCGTTTAGCGGGCTGGATAACCGCCTGCGCGATGGCATCCGGGACGAGACGTTGAGTATCTTGAAAGAAGAAGACACTGCCGTTTTGTTGGTGACGCATGAGCCGGACGAGGCCATGCGCATGGCCGACGAGATTGCGTTGATGCGCGACGGGAAGATCGTGCAGCAGGGTGCGCCGTATAATGTCTACACGCGGCCCATTGACCGTGCAGCCGTCTCCTTTTTCTCTGATGCGAATGTGGTGCGGGCCGAAGTTTCAGGTGCGTTGGCGCATACGGCCTTCGGGCGTTTCCTTGCCCCCGGTGTTGCGGACGGGACGGCGGTGGATATTGTCTTTCGGCCCCAACATGTGCGGATCGATTTCGACCGTGCGGGCAAGGGACCATTGGCCACTGCTGCTGATGGCACACCCGCGCGCGCAGTGGTGGAGCGGGCGCGATTTATGGGCAACGAGAGCCTGATCGAATTTCGCATGGATCATGACGGATCGATGCTCAAAGCGACGGTGCCAAATGTATTTATGCCAAAGGCGGACACGGTGATGTGGCTGACGATCCGGCGCGACAAGTGTTTTGTCTTTGGCACGAAAAATTAAGGGGAATGGCGATGCAAAAATTGTTGGTTGAATTCGGGATGGGAACCTCCCTGCGGCGCGGCGACTATACCCAAGCGGCGACACGGGCGGTTCAGGACGCGCTGTGGCACAACTCGATCAATCTGGCGGAGCTATTCGGTTTCGACAAAGCGGACATGCGGATCACGCTGGATGTCGGTGTGCAAAAGCCCGATGAGGTAGATGCAGACGCCCTGCGCGCTGTGTTTCCCTACGGCGATGTGACGGTGAATGTGACCAAGGGGGGATTGGACGTGCCGCGCCCTGAAGGCACCGGAAACCCGACGATCATGGCCAATGTGGCGCTATCGGTCGGCTTTGACATGGAGAAACGCGCATGACCGAGCAACGAGTGATCATTGAAATGGGCATGGGCAACGACCTACACGGGATGGACTATACCAAGGCGGCCAAGCGCGCGATCGAGGATGCGTTCCGCCATTCATCCTTGCCGATGTTCGGTGTGCTGGATCTGCCCCATGATGCGATGCGGGTGCAAGTGACAGTGGCGGTACAGGAGCCTGATGCACTTGATTTGGAAGCATTGCGCGCAACATTGCCGCGTGGACGGGCGGAAGTGACTGCGGTTCATGGCGGGCTGAATGTGCCATCTGGCGACGAGACGATTGTGATCGCCCAAGCCAGTGTTGAGGCGTTCTTGCCACCCCAGACCGACTGGAAGCTTAAAGACTAAGGTCTGTAATCAGCCAGTGCCTTGCCTGCTTCATCCGTGAACAGCTCGGGCAAGGCTTCGGCGGTGTTGATGAGATCAAGGCGGAAAACACGATGCGCCCCGCGCGCTTCACACCATGCTGTGAGGGTCCAGACGCGGCTCCAATACGCCATTTCCAAGGGGCGAATCGTGCGCGATGTCACGGAGGCGCCCTTGGACGTATAGGTGATCCGCACCTTTTGCCGTGCTTTGATCGCGGCGCGCAGAGTGGGCATCAAGGTGAACCCCCGCGCAGAATCGGCAAACGGGTTCTTGGCAAATTTCCATGCATCAGCCTCTGCCACCGCAGTCTCGGGAAGTACGGCATCGAGCTTGTCTGTCAGGCTAAGGGCTGCTGCTCTTAGGTCGGGGTCGGCGACTTCTGCCGCGATGGCAAGGCCGAGGTTGAGGGCCTCCAGCTCTGCTGGCGTAAGTGTGAGCGGGGGCAGGGTGACGGTGGGGGGCAGTTGGTACCCTGTGCCGCGTGTACCGATGACCGGAACGCCAGAGGCGGCAAGCGTCTCCATGTCGCGGTAAAGGGTGCGCACGGACACACCCGTCCTGTCGGCCAAGGCCTGCGCCGTGTGTAACTGGCCGTCGCGCAGTGTTTGGAGAATATCAAAGAGACGGTCAGAGCGGGGCATGATACTGACATAAACCTGTCAGGTGGATGGGGCAAGGGCGCAAAAGGTGCAGTAGGCCGTGCATTTCAGTGAAATTCTGATCCGTTTATCATTTTTGCGGCGCTACATCCTTGCTAGTAAACTGGGGACAGTCTGCCATTTGTGGCGGGCAATGTATTTCTTGATAGGAGAAGAAACATGCTGAACAATATTGGTTTGCCGGGCTTGCTGCTCATCGCAGTTGTTGTGTTGGTACTTTTTGGTCGGGGCAAAATCTCTTCCCTCATGGGCGAAGTCGGCAAAGGCATCACCAGCTTTAAGAAGGGTCTCAGCGAGGGCGAAAAAGAATTGCTGGATGCGAAAGCCGATGATGTATCCGAGATCCCCCAGCCCGATGTCGAGACCAAGGATAAGGTGTAAACCCAGATGTTCGATATTGGCATGACCGAAATGCTGGTGGTGGGGGTTGTGGCGCTTATCGTCGTAGGCCCCAAGGATCTGCCGGTGATGTTTCGCCGCGTAGGCCAGTTTGTCGGCAAGGCCAAGGGCATGGCGCGTGAGTTCTCCAGTGCGATGAACGATGCGGCAGACCAGACCGGCGTGCGCGAAATGACGACTGATCTGAATAAATCGCTCAAGGCGGCGACAAATCCGGTGGGTGCGGCGATGGACGGGGTCAAGGATGCGGCGAACAGTCTGGTCAATCTTGATCCTGAGAGCGAGACGGGCAAAATGGCCGCTGTCAAGGCTGATACCTCCACACGGATTCAGGCCAATAGCGCCCGCATGACGGCAGATCGCAAAGCGCGCGAAGCCAAGGAAGCGTTGGAAAAAGCTGAAGAGCTTGAAGCCTCCCTCGCGGAAAGCCAAGCGGCGAAGAAAGCGGACACATGAGTGCGACAGACAACGATATCGACGACAGTGCCGCCCCGCTAATCGAGCATCTGACGGAGCTGCGCACGCGGCTCATCCGCTCGGTTCTGGCGTTTGTGGTGGGGATGATCATCTGCTTTTCGTTTGGGAGTATGATCCTCGATTTCCTGCTGGTCCCGATTGAAAATACCATGCGCAATCTAGGCAATCCCAACCCTGTGATGCAGTATACGGCACCGCAGGAGTACTTCTTTACCCTCATTCGTATCTCCATGGTGGGTGGGCTCGCGATCAGCTTTCCGGTGATTGCTACGCAGCTTTGGCGATTTGTTGCGCCTGGGCTTTATAAGAACGAAAAGAACGCGTTTTTGCCGTTTATCGTCGCCTCGCCTGTGCTGTTCTTGATTGGCGCTGCATTTGCGCATTACGTGGTTGTTCCACTCGCGATGCAGTTCTTTCTAGGCTTCTCTGACGCGGCTTCCTACCTCTCGGCGATGATCGGTACGGGCGAATCGACGACGTCCGGTATCGATATTGTGTTTAACGGTAAGGTTAACGAGAGCCTTGATATCACACTCAAAATGATCGTGGCCTTTGGTCTGTGTTTTCAACTTCCTGTGCTGCTGACGCTGATGGGGAAGGCTGGATTGGTGAGTGCCGAAGGCCTGCGCAACGTGCGTAAATATGCACTGGTCGGTATATTGCTGCTGGCCGCGTTGGTTACGCCACCGGATGTTGTGACGCAGGTGATCCTGTTTGTGGTGGTCTACGGCCTTTATGAGGTTTCGATCTTTTTGGTGAGCCGTGTGGATGCCAAGCGTGAGAAACAGCTGCGCGCCGACGGGTTTTATGACGAAGAGGACGAGGCCGACTTTGAGGCGATGGCCGATGAGATGGAGCGTGAAGACCCGATCGTTGAGGACAACAAGGACGACACTAAATGATTGATGATCCGATGGATCGGATTGCACAGGCGCTGGAGCGGATGTCTCCGGCGCCTGTTTCCGCGCCTGATTTCAGTACAGCCTCCGCCTTTATTTGGCACACCGGGCCAGACCGGTTGGAGCCAGTGCTCCATGTAGCACGGGTTGGGATCGATCTGCTGCTTGGAGTGGCGCGGGCCCGCGATACATTGTTGCAAAACACACGGCAATTTGCGGCAGGATTACCTGCGAATAATGCACTATTGTGGGGTGCGCGAGGCATGGGAAAATCAAGCCTTGTCAAAGCGGTGCACGGCACCCTTGATGTGGAGTTTCCGCAGTTGAAAGTGGTTGAGCTACAGCGTGAGGATTTGCCATCGGTCGGACGTTTGCTCAACCTGCTGCGCGGCGCGCCTGAGCGGTTTATCCTATTCTGTGATGACCTGAGCTTTGGCCATGATGATGCGCATTACAAATCGCTCAAGGCGGTGCTGGATGGCGGGATTGAGGGGCGGCCCGAGAATGTCGTGCTCTATGCCACGTCGAACCGCCGGCATTTGATGCCGCGTGACATGATCGAGAACGAGCGTGGGTCGGCGATCAGCCCTGCAGAAGCGGTGGAGGAGAAGGTCTCGCTCTCTGACCGTTTTGGATTATGGCTTGGATTTCATGCATGTGATCAGGACCAGTATCTGGCGATGATACGCGGGTACTGCGATGCGCATGGTGTCGAGATTGACGATGCCGACCTGCGCGCGCAAGCGATTGAATGGCAAGCGACGCGCGGAAGCCGTTCGGGCCGCGTTGCGTGGCAGTTCTTTACTGACTTGGCGGGACGGCGCGGCATGGCGTTGCGCGGGTAAGAGGGGCGCTGCCCCGCCCTTGCCCTGACGGGCAAGGACTCCCCGGAGTATTTACGGCCAAGAGAGATAAAGCTTAATTTATGAAAGGGTTTGGGTCGACGCTGTCGAAGCCTTCGCGAACCTCGAAATGCAGGAACGAATTGGTCCCACTGCGCAGTTTGGCGATGTTTTGTCCACGCTTGATGGTGTCACCCTGCTTTACGGCGAGGTCGGTTACATTGGCATAAACGGTGATCAGGTTGCCGCTGTGCCTGATAAGTATAATTGGAATGCCATCAGCGCTTTTTGTGATGCCTGCAACGGTACCAGCATCGGCTGCTTTGACGGAAGTTCCGGGGGCGGCCTTTATGTTAATGCCCTCGTTTTTGCCTTTTGCATATTCGCGGATGATTGAGCCGCTAACAGGCTTTACCATTCTTGTTGCTTTGGCAGGTGTGGTGACTTTTCCTACGTCAGCCACAGGTTTTGCTGGCGCTGCGGCAGCCGTCTGGGTTGCCACAGGTGCAACGGCAGGGGCAATTTTTTCAGCGGGCAAAGGTTTTGTCGCAGATGGTGGCGTTGGGGTGGTGGACCCCTGACCAGGGAGCGGTGTCGCGGAGGCGGTTTGTGCCGGTGTGACTTTGGGAGGGTTTTGTGACGGGACGGGGATTAGCAGGAATTGCCCATCGCGAATGGCAAAATCAGCGCCGAGGCCGTTCCATTTTGCCAGATCCTTGACCGGTACGGAATAGAGACGCGCCACTGTGAAGGCTGTCTCGCCGCGCTCGACCTTGTGGCGGATCGGCTCTTTGCCGGTTTGTGCAGGTGCTGTGGTTTGAGCGACAGGGGCTAGTGTGGTGGTTCGGACACCCGGTGTGGCGGGGGCGCGGTCAATGGCGCCGCCCGCGACCGTTGCGATGTCGACGGGCTTGATCGGGCCTGTGGTCGTCGCACCTGTTGCGGGGGAGGGCTCTTTCACGCGGGTAGGCAGGGCGATGATCTCGTCTTTGCGCAGGGCCACGTCAGGGGCGATGCCGTTGAATTTGGCCAAAGTCGCAGCGTCGAGACCAAGGCGTGTGGCGACATCGTTGAGCGTGTCGCCTCTGCGTGCAACTGCGACCTGGTAGTTGGGATAAGAGATGACGCCGCGATTGTCAGGCACAGGCCGCGCAGCAAGAGGGGCGTTTGCGGCGTCTGCGGTTGTAAAGCCGCCGCCAAGGCCGCGCATATCGAAATCAAGCGGATCAGTACAGCCCGCAAGCGTGATGCTTGCAGCACCTGCAAGGAGAGTAAGGCGCAAGCCTGCGCGCGCGTTTGGTCGTGTCATCTGTGAAGTCCTTGTCACTGCCCATCCCGTGTACCCGAGATTTTGCATGATACTACCAGATTATGTGTCTTTGCCCAACCCCTCGAGAAGCGGAACAAAGCGAACTGCGCGCATTTCGTCATATTCGAGACCTTGGGCGGTTTTCCGCACACGGATAAGGTGTTGCACGGCGTCTGACTGGCCAACGGGGAGCACCATAATGCCCCCTTCTTTGAGCTGGGCAAGCAGTGGGCCGGGGGGGTCTTCGGCGGCTGCCGTCACGATAATGCGGTCAAAGGGGGCCTGTTCAGGCAAGCCGTAACTGCCGTCAGCGGTAATGGCGGTGATGTTGTTGAGGTCGAGCGCATCAAACACCGCGCGCGCCTCATGCACCAAGCGGCGGTGACGGTCGATTGTATAGACGCGGCGTGCAAGCTTGCTCAAGATTGCAGCCTGATAGCCGGAGCCCGTGCCAATCTCCAGAACCTTGTCGCGGGGGGTGATTTCAAGGGCTTGGGTCATCAGGCCAACAACGGAGGGCTGGCTGATGGTCTGGCCACAGGCGATGGGCAGGGGCATGTCCTCATAAGCACGCTCCGCAAACAAGCCACGGATGAATGGGCCGCGGTCCACGACTTCCATCGCGCTCAGCACTTGCTTGTCCGTCACCCCTTTGGAGCGCAGTGCATAGAGGAACTGCATCTTACGCTCGGCCTCGCTGGGGGTGGCTTCGGGCAGATCGATCATGTGTCGAGATCGCTCAGGGTCGTGAAGGTGTCATGTGCGGTCAGATCGGCGCGCATTGGGGTGACGGAGATATAGCCCTCAAGGTTCACGGCGGCGTCTGTACCTGCGGCAGGCGGAATTTGCTGGTTGCCGCCAGCGATCCACAGAAACCGCCGCCCGTTTGGGGCGTCGTGGGGGATGGTTGAGAAGTTCACGCCCGGTCTTCGCCCTTGTGGGGCAGTGCGGATGCCTTTGACGTCCTTGGCGGCAACGGGGGGGAAGTTCACATTCCAGAACACGCTATAGCCGTTTGCGTCATTTTGCTTTTGCGCAAGAATGCGGCGGCAGACCTCTGCGCCGTGTTCGACTGCGGCCTCGAACGGGTTTTCAAGATCGCGGTTGGCGGGGCCGTAGAATTGCGAAAGTGCAATGGAGAGGACACCCTGAAGCGCACCCTCTATCGCGGCGCCGATCGTGCCGGAATAAAGCGTATTCTCGGCAGCGTTGTTGCCGCGGTTCACGCCAGAGAGGATCAGATCAGGGCGCGCGTCCTTCATCGGGTCATAAAGCGCGCAGAGGATGCAATCTGCGGGGCTTCCCTCAATCATATAACGGCGCGGTTCGAGCTCGGTGATAAGCGTTGGTTTGACGTAATTGATGCAATGGGCAACGCCTGATTGCTCAAAAGCGGGGGCGATGGTCCAAACCTCGCCATCTGGACCGGCCAAGGCTTTTGCGATGCCCTCAAGCACAATTAAACCCGGCGCGTTGATGCCGTCATCGTTCGTCACAAGAATACGCATGAAATTGCCCCTTTTTACCTTGATAAGCGAGGTGCGTCACACGGGCAAGCGAGGCTGGGGTTATTTCTGGAGTGTTGCCAGAAGGCGCGCGGCCTCTGCATGGATATCATGCAGGCCCTCGCGGCTTTCACCGGGGAAGAAACGGGCGCGGGTGGCAGTTGGCATTGGCTGTGGGGTCACAATTTCGACGCGGGGACCAATGCGGGCTGTCTCGGATTTCCAGCTGCGGGCGAGGGCGATTTGTGCCGCTTTTGTAGCACCATAGCTGCCGTAATAGCTCTCGCCCACGATGGGGTCCTCAAAAAATACGGCTTGGCCCGCTTCGCCCAGCAGGGGGGCGACATAGTTGATCAACGTGGCGGTGGCCGTAATGTTGCCCGTGATTGATTTGTCGAGGTCTTTTGCATCGATGTGATGGATGGGCGTTAGAGGGGCTGCATGGATCGCTGTGTGCAGCCACATATCAAGGTTGCCCCAGCGGTCGTAAATACCACGACAAAGGGTCTGCATTGCAGCGGCGTCGGTGACGTTCATCGGGGCAAGCGTCGCGCTCCCGCCGTGGGCCTTGATCCGGTCATCAAGTTCTTCGAGCGCGCCAACAGTCCGGCCCACGGCGATGATGTGGTGGGTGGGGGCCAGCGCTTCGGCGAGGGCGGCACCAAGGCCGCGCGAGGCGCCTGTGATCAATGCAGTTTTTTGTGTCATGCGGAGGATATGCGCGGGCGGCTGCACGGCGTCAAGGGGGCGCTTAGCCTTGTGGCATGCGCAAGACTTGATGCGTGCCCATGCGGGACAGGACCAGGCGGTCCGCGCTAATGGCTTCCACCGTACCACCAGCGATATCATCGCCAATAGTGACTGTCTGCGTGTTGCCACTTGGCAGGCGGACCAATGCGCTGGGGGAGGCGGCGGCGCCAAACGTGCCGAGCAGGGCAATACGGTCTAGACGGGCCTCTTGGGTGGCATGAGTTTCAACCGTTGGTGGTGTCGGGGTGCCGCTGTGCTGCGTGGCCATGATAGCTCCTAATTGATGTCCAATCTGTGAGCTATGCTGAGTGAGGGGCGGCGAGAAGGGGGTGTGAATTTCATCGGCAAAGCTTTGCCAATGCTTCGGCAAAACAGCGCTGGTCAGGTTTTGCGGTGGTAGGTAAAGGCCAGCCTTGCAAGGTGATCAATGGCCTGTTCAGGAAGAGGTTCTCCCAGCTTAAGCCGCAGACCACGGTTGGATTCGTAATGAAAAGCAGTGGGATAGATTTCTTGCATGGTGGCACTCAGGGTCGTTTTGCAGTCTACAAAAAGCGCGATGGTGTTGGGCAAGTTCGCGCTCCAACTTAGGCGGACTGTCGTGCCTTGCCTCGCGCGTTTTGGCCGCCATGCGGGTTCGCGCCACTTTAGGCTTTCCTCAATCGGGCCAGAATCGACCCCTCGGGCGGCGTCTAGAATCAGCGCACGTATATTGTTGAATTGCGCACGGGCCTCAATTGGCCATGTGCTGAGTGTTTGTTCAAATACATCTGTCATGATCAAACCCTAGCATAGCACTGCTGACAGTTTGTGGCAGGATTGGACTGTGTTGGCTATTCTGCCGCGGATTTCATCACAAAACCGTCGGAGACTTTATCAGACGGAATTACGGGATATTCGCCGGAGAAACATGCATCACAGTACTGGGGGCAAGACTTCTTACGGCCGTCTGCCTCGCCTACAGCGCGGTAGAGACCGTCGAGGGAAATGAACTTAAGACTATCGACGCCCAGATGATCGCGCATCTCTTCCTCCGACATGTTCGCTGCCAAAAGTTTATCGCGGTCAGGCGTATCGACGCCATAAAAACAGGGCCATGCGGTGGGTGGGGAGGCAATGCGGAAGTGGACTTCGGCAGCGCCTGCATCAAGGATCATCTCTTTGATCTTGCGGCTGGTAGTTCCGCGTACGACAGAATCGTCGACCAGAATGATGCGTTTACCTTTGACCAATGCACGGTTCACATTGAGCTTGAGGCGCACGCCCATGTTGCGGATACTCTCGGTGGGCTCAATAAAGGTCCGGCCCATGTATTGATTGCGGATAATGCCCATGGCGTAGGGGATGCCGCTCTCAAGGCTAAAACCGATGGCGGCGGGGGTGCCAGAATCGGGCACCGGGCAGACCATATCGGCGTCCACAGGGGCCTCTTTCGCCAACTCGCGGCCAATCGCCTCGCGGGTTTCATAGACCGAGCGGCCCCCGAGGATACTGTCGGGACGGGAAAAATAAACATGCTCGAAAATGCAGAATTTGGATGGTTGGGGGCGGAAGGGGAAGTGGCTTTGCACGCCCTTCTCGGTGATAACCACCATCTCGCCCGGCTTAATCTCGCGGACGAACTCTGCACCGATGATGTCGAGGGCGCATGTCTCGGAGCTGAGTGCGAAACCATCGCCGAGTTTGCCGAGGACCAACGGGCGAACGCCAAGCGGGTCACGCACACCGATGAGCTTGGTACGCGTCATGGCAACAATGGAGAAGGCACCCTCAACACGGCGTAGCGCGTCTTCCATCCGCTCTGGGATATTCTGTTGAAACGAGCGGGCCATTAGATGGATGATACATTCACTATCGCTGGAGGATTGAAAGATCGAGCCGCGCTCGATCAACTCGCGGCGCAGGGCGTTGGCGTTTGTGATGTTGCCGTTATGCGCAATCGCGGCACCGCCCATGGCGAATTCGCCAAAGAAGGGCTGTACATCGCGGATGGCGGTCTGCCCCTTGGAGCCTGATGTGGAATAACGCACATGCCCGATACCGAGGCTACCGGGCAAGGTTTCCATAACCTTCTGAGACGTGAAATTATCGCGAACATAGCCAAAGCGGCGGGCAGACTGAAATCCGGCGTCGGGACAATGGGTGACGATTCCGCCCGCTTCTTGTCCGCGGTGTTGGAGGGCGTGTAGGCCGAGGGCCACAAAATTGGCTGCATCGGCAACGCCGATAACGCCGAAAACGCCGCATTCTTCCTTAAGTTTATCACCATCCTCAATGTCCGAGAGATAAGACGCGTCAAAGGGATGAGCGGGCGGCATTATCTTGGGCGGGGTATGGGACAAGGGAGTGCTCCTGAGACCGGCAAAAGTTAGGGAGGTCTTACGAAACCTGAAGCGGAGAGTCACGCTGCTATTACAGTTTTCACAGTCCGGCGGCAGGATGACCTAAATGGGACGCCGTTGCGGACGAAGTCTCGGAGTGGGAAAAGCGTTTTGAGCAGTTTGATAATGCCACTGCTTTGCTTGGAAGCGTGAAGCGCACGGCACTTCCGCCGGTAGTGGGATCATTAAACGCTGTGATTGTGCCACCCCGTGCGATGATCAATTTGCGGATTGCCAACAGGCCGTATCCGCTGTCCACGAGGAAATCACCTGTTTGCAAAAACAGCTTACCCGGATTTTCGAACCCTGCGCCATTATCGCTGATCGTAACCTCAATCACCGATGGGTCCAGCATGCGGGCGCTACACTGTAGTGCCAGATTCGGGCTGTTGCCGTGCTTGAGCGCATTGTCGATCAGATTGTGCAGTATGATCTGCATCACATTTTTCTCACCGGATAGGGTGATCTTGGTGCAATTGATACTGTGTTGGCCGTGCGGGTCGAGGACTTCCATCAATTTGCGGCACATAACGTCGAGAGGGTAGAGCGCGCTGGTGCTGCTCAGATCGAGCGTGCTTGCGTAGGAGAGTACGTCTGCGATCAAATTCATCGATTTCGCCGATGTGTCTTTGAGTAATTCGATCAGCTCCATCTTTCCGTCGCCGTGGTCCTCGAAGCCCTCTTCGAGCAGCTCGGCCAACGACATCACATTGCGCATGGGGGTGCGCAGATCGTGGGCGGCCATGGCGATAAACTGCTCAACCTCGGTGCTGATCGTCTCCAGCTTTGTCTGGGCGCTTTGGGCGACCCATTCAATGGAGACGTCAGTGGGATTCCCGATCAGGCGGATGACGCTGCCCTGTGCATCAAATTGCGGGGTAAGTGTGGTGCGCACGATGCGGACCTCATCTTTGAGCGGTAGCTCGTACTCGTACTTGCGTTGTTTGCGCTCAAGGATCGTTTTGCGCTGCTCTTCACAGGCGGCGGGACCAAAAACCGTACCGAACACCTCAATCGAGTTTCGACCGACAATCTCCGACAGCTTGAAACCCGTCTTTTCAATCGCCTCACTGTTATAGTGGGCATAAATGGGCAACTGGCCCGGTGTAACGTCCATAATGAAAATGGGTGTTGGTACGCAGTCAACGAGTTTAAAAAGTTCTTCCAACACCATGCATCATCTCTCCGCTTTGAGAAGATGCATATCCGCCGAGAGTTACGACTTGCTTAAACGTGGTGGATTAGCTTGCTGAACAACTTGCTACGAGCTGCTCGTACCGGCCTGTGATCCAGCCAAGTGCCTGATCTGGATCTGAATTCTGGATATCGTCCGTAAAGCGCCCGAATACCTGTGCGGAGCGGCTTTCATCTACGATGGTGAACTGCTGCCCGGTGATGACAGTGGAGTAGACAAAGAATGCGATTGCCACCAACAAAATTCCGCGTGCCACGCCAAAGATAAAGCCAAGCGCCTGATCAAATCCGCCCAAGAACGAGCGTTGGACCAGTGAGGAAAACAGCGGGGTGAAGAGGGACACGATGACCAGAGTGATTGCGAGAACCAGCGTAAAGGCCCCGATGATCGACAGCTCACAGCTGTCTGCAAGGAATTCACCAACAACCGGAATTTCGCGCACAAGCGGTTCAACCTGTGGCGCAAACAGATAGGCAAGCACTGCGGCGGCGATCCAACCGACAATCGCCATCAATTCGCGAACAAAACCGCGGCCATAGGCGAGCAGTGCCGACATCACGATGACTAGCGCCACCACGCCGTCAATGATGGTAAAACCTTCCATGCTCGTATCGCCTTTTGTCTAAGGGGCGCGTTAGCCCGCGCCGAATATTTCGCCCACAAATGCAGTCAGATCGGTCATGGGGCGCATTGCGATGCCCTCCACAACCACGGCCTTGCCGCCTTTGGGTGCTATTGCGGACGTAAAACCAAGTTTTTGCGCTTCTTTCAACCTATTTTCCGTCTGTGTCGCCGGGCGCAACGCACCCGAGAGGCTTAGTTCCCCGAAAACCACGGTTTCCGCCGGTAATGCGGTGTCTTCGCGTGCGCTCAAAAGCGCGCAAGCCACGGCGAGATCGGCGGCAGGCTCGGATATTTTCATGCCGCCTGCCACGTTGAGGTAGACATCGAGGCCCGCAAAGGGAATCCCGCAGCGCGCTTCGAGAACGGCGAGGATCATCGCAAGGCGTCCGCCGTCCCAGCCGACGACGGTGCGTCGGGCTTGGGAATGGGGGGAGGGTGCGACGAGCGCCTGGATTTCGACCAGCACAGGGCGGGTGCCCTCAATGCCCGCGAAAACAACGGAGCCGGCGGAGGGTTGTCCACGCTCTGATAGGAATAGGGCGGAGGGGTTGGTGACTTCCGCGAGGCCACATCCCGTCATCTCGAATACGCCAATCTCGTCAGCGGGTCCAAAGCGGTTTTTGACCGAGCGCAGGATGCGGAAAGGGTGGCCACGCTCACCCTCGAAATAAAGCACTGTATCGACCATATGCTCGACCACACGCGGGCCTGCGATTTGGCCTTCTTTGGTAACGTGGCCGACCAGTACGACGGAGGTGCCCGTGCGTTTCGCGAATGATGTAAGCTCGTGTGACGCGGCACGGACCTGAGATACCGAGCCGGGGGCGCTTTCGACATTATCGGCCCACATGGTCTGGATCGAATCGATCACCGCCAGATGTGGGCGCTCTTTATCCAGAGTGGTTAGGATGTCGCGCAGGTTGGTCTCGGCACCCAATTTTACGTTCGCATTGGACAGACCAAGACGCTGTGCGCGCATACGGACTTGAGCGGAGGCTTCTTCACCAGAAATGTAGACGACTTTGAGGCCTCTGTTGGCAAAGGCAGCGGCTGCTTGGAGCAGGAGTGTAGATTTACCGATGCCGGGATCACCACCGACCAGAATGGCAGAAGCCGCCACAAGGCCACCGCCCAACACACGGTCCAATTCACCAAGCCCCGACATGGTGCGGGGCGGGGGGGCTTCCTCGGTGGCGAGGTCCATCAGCTCCATCGACGATCCCCGTCGCGCTCCCAATGATTTGGAGGGCGGACCTGCGCTGATGCCTTTATCTTCTTGAATGCTGTT
This sequence comes from uncultured Sulfitobacter sp., assembly GCA_965364195.1. Taxonomy (GTDB): domain Bacteria; phylum Pseudomonadota; class Alphaproteobacteria; order Rhodobacterales; family Rhodobacteraceae; genus Sulfitobacter. The sequence goes on from CBDTVN010000029.1 coordinate 22,938, forward strand.
CCACTCGCCGCAGTTGTCGCAACGACCTGACCACTTAGGATAGGTTGCTGCGCATTTCGAGCAGGAGAAATTTTTTACCGGTTTTGCCATAGCGCGTTGATGCCCCGCGCGCGCTGGAGGATCAATGGGAAACGATGATGTTGGGGCATAAGGATGTTGGGGCACAAGTTGATGAGACTTCTGCTTGCACTGACATTCCCTGCGCGACGGCCCCAGCAGCAATGATGTTATCAAAAAGCGGATTTATCCAAGTGACCGCGTCACGATGATTGCGCGCAAGCGAAAATGGATCAGGGCGCACATCAAAGGTGGCGCGTTGGGTTGGGCCCACTCAAGCTATCTGGCGGCTGGTGGGGGGAATCCGACGGGGTTATTCGGCCGCCTTTGGCAGCTCATAAACGCTGTTGTCGAGTGCGGTACTGTCGAGCGGTTTGTCCTCTTCAGCCACATCTGACTGCATGGGAACAACAGTTTCACGGCCAAGCTGGGGGAGGATTTCGCTCATCTCTTCGGAGAGGCGTGCCAATTGTGCGGCCGCAACGCTTTCTTCCAGCTCTACTTCGTGCAGCCAATGTTTCATCTCGGTCGAGATGGACTTTGCCTGATCTAAACGGCTGTTAAACTGACCAATCTCCTCCTGACGCTGTTTGAGGAAGTCGCGGGCGCGGGAGAGTTTTTCGTCTGAATAAACTTCGGCCAGTTCGCGGCTGATGTGGCTCATCTGTGCTGCTGTTTCCAGCAGAGCGGGCTCTAGCGTGCTCAGGTCAGGATGGTCGCGCAGATAGGCAAGGCGCTCGCGCACGGCGTCAAATTCGGAGCTGAGCTGAAAATTGCGGCCACGGTCGGCCGCATGCACGGCACCATAAGCGCGCGCCACATCGTCCATAGAGACGGTGAAGCGACGGTGCGAATTCTCAAGCTGCATGATGCGTATGTTTGTCGGCAGGAAAAAGCAGATTCCAGCGGCCAGTACAGTTCCGGCGATTTGCAGATACATCCCGGCATTCTCGACCGGTTCACCCGCATAGTTCACAGGAATCTCGATCCATGCCCAGTAGCCGAACGCCGCCATAATCGTCGCAGTTGTGAGACCCGCAGCGCAGACTGCAAAGAAGAGCAACGCAAGCCGTTGCATCATATATTGAAAGAAAAACCCTACGGTTTTCAACTGCTGCATCTATCATCCCCGGAAGACCGTATGAGCAAGAACTCGCTTGTCCCCTTGAGTTTCCAACTTAAAGCGCTTGCACAGAGCTGCAAAGGGTAAATTTGCGATTAACAACTCACAACAGACGCCATTGTTTCCCTTAAGGCACTTAATTGAGGCTTTTTTGAGATAACTGTTGTGTTCTCCAGCTGATTAAGAGGGATGTCAGGATGCAAAAGGTAAACAGATACAATCCCCAAGCGACCTCGATCCGGCCTATACCGATTCCCTTTGTGATCGTAATGTAGAGGGCAATCAGGAAAATATCGGCCATGGCAAGCTTGCCCAAAACCTCCAGTCCTTTTCCAAGACGCGGGCTGAGCATGTCAAAATGTATGAGCGCAAGGCCGATGGTTTTGATGTAGGGCGCAAAGAGCGCAAAGAGCGCGACGACTAACGCCAGAAAAATGTCGGAATCCCAAAGCGATTGCAGACCTGTCATGACGGAAATCTCGCTTAGCCCGAACAGGGGCAGTAGACCGGCGCGCATCAGTGGGGCAAACCACGCTACCGGATACAGGACCAGCAGCGATAGATTTACGATGCGTAAGAGCGTCATTGGACCCAGTTGCGGGTGTAGCGTGCACCCAGACTGGTCAAAATTTCATAGCCGATCGTGCCTGCAAAATCGCCAACTGCATCGACGGATTGTTGTGATCCGATCAGTTGTAAGCTTTTGGGCGGCGTGGGTAGCGCGGTCACATCCACGGTTATCAAATCCATCGAGACACGCCCGACCACGGGTACGGCCACGCCGTCGCAGTGAAATTGCGCTTTTGCGCCCATCGCGCGGATCAGGCCATCGGCGTAGCCGCCTGAAACAGTTGCGATTTTGCTGGGTTCTTTCGCCGTCCACGCATTGGCGTAGCCGACCGTTTCACCCACGGCGACATCGCGAATCTGGATCACAGGCAGATCAAGGGTTATTACAGGCTGCGCCGCGGCGAAGGGCAAGCCACCATAAAGCCCGATACCGGGGCGCACCATATCGTAGTGGTAGTCCGCCCCAAGCAGCGTGCCGCCTGTTGCGGCAAGCGAGCGCGGCACATCAAGCCCTTGGGTCATATCTTCGAACTGTGTGCGCTGGTGCTCGTTCATAGGGTGGTCAGGCTCATCCGCGCAGGCCAGATGGGACATAAGCAGGGTCGGATTTTGTGCTAAGGCAATTTCGCGCAGGGCAGACCACTCCGATGGCTCCATCCCCAGACGGTTCATGCCGGTATCAAGCTGTATGCCGAAGGGATGCGCGGGCAGGGCCTCGACGTGGTGCAACATTTGATCGACGGAGTTGATCAGTGGCGTGAGGTTTGCCCCTGCAATGGCGTCGGCATCGCCGAGCATATGACCGGACAAGACCGAAATGACCGGACCGGAACCAAGTGCGCGGCGCAGGGCGGCTCCTTCTTCGGCCACGGCGACAAAAAACTGACGCGCACCGGCAGCGGCCAGATGCCGTGCAACACGTTCAACCCCCAGCCCGTATGCGTCGGATTTGACCACCGCACCGGTTTCCACCTGTGCGATTTTTGCCAGCGCATGCCAGTTTGCCACAAGGGCGCTCAGATCAATTGTCAGGGTTCCTGTACTCATAAGGCAGGTTTTGACCGTCTTGGGCGCGGCGTCAAGATCATCGGCGAATGATGCGCTGACAAACACACAACTGCGGCTGTTTTGCTCTGCAAATGGTCGTAACGTCAGAAAACTAGAACTTGTGAGGCGGGGCTGCGCCTCTAGACTAGGGAAAAAGAGGAGGAAATCGATATGAAAACGCTTGCGAAGACCCTTGTACCAACGGCCCTGATGGCTGCGGGTGCCGTGATGGCGAACCCGATTGACGGGCAACTACCCAATGCGCCCGAGATGGCCGCTTATGGGGATATGCCTATCGGCGTGCGCCAGTTGGAAATGGTGAATCCTGACCAGATCAACATTCTGGCGATTGATCCTGCCGTGGAGAAACCTGCGGAATTGCCCCGCTATGACCGCCCATTGACGGTCGAGATGTGGTATCCGGCAGCCGAAGGGGCGACAGGCTCAAACGAGATGAGGGCTTACTTGCGGGACGGCACGACGGAGGTCACGCTGACGGGCAAAGCGGTTCGCGATGCGGCACCAGCGGCCACAGATACGCCCTATCCACTGGTCCTGATCAGTCATGGTTATCCGGGGAACCGTTTCCTGCTTTCGCATTTGGCGGAAAATCTCGCCTCAAAAGGCTATGTCGTGGCCTCGATCGACCACACCGACAGCACTTACCGCACGCAAGCGGCCTTCGGCTCGACCCTTGTGAACCGCTCGCTGGACCAGCTGTTTGTGCTGGAGGAAATGGCGGGGAAAGCAGCAGAAGGGGCCGAGTTTGCAGGGCTTTATGATGCAAATAACGCCGGTCTCATCGGTTATTCCATGGGCGGATACGGCGCGATCATCACGGCAGGGGGCGGCGTGACCGAAGCCTCTGTTGCTTACGACTGGGGCGGCCCCCATGGCACGCTTGGCATCCATCAGGCAGGCTCTGACACCCATAGCGCACTGCCCGATGCGCGCATCAAAACGGCAGTTGCGATTGGGCCGTGGGGGATGAACACTGGGTTCTGGGATGCGGAGGGGCTTGCCGGTGTGCAAATACCGATGCTGTTCATCGCAGGTTCACAGGATGAAACCTCGCTTTATGAGAACGGTGTGCGCGCGATCTGGGACAACGTGAGCGGGGTCGAGACCGCGCTTTTGACCTACGTGAACGGCGGCCATAACTCTGCCGCGCCGATGCCTGCCCCTGCGGAGAGCTATTACTTCAATGAAGAGAAGGGTTTTGACATCTCGGAGCACTATAGCGATGCGGTTTGGGACACTGTGCGCATGAACAATATTGCGCAGCATTTTGTGACCGCTTGGATGGATCAACGGCTTAAGGGCGATGCGGCTGCGGGGGACTACCTCACGTTGGTGGAAGATTCCAATGCGGGTGTGTGGTCCATGAACGAGGACGGTACCGAAAAAGAAGACCATTCCCACTGGAAAGGGTTTGCAAAAGGCACTGCCAAGGGTCTGAAATACGAGGTTAAAGCGCCTCAGTAAGCGATACTGCGCAAGGGGGCCTCAGGCTTCCTTGCGACCGATCTTTGCGCTGACG
>CBDTVN010000030.1:0-26875 GCA_965364195.1 uncultured Sulfitobacter sp.
ATGCTCACGGCCAATCGCTTTATCCCCTCGCGCCACGCGCAGCTTATGTGCCTCCAGCATCACTTCCGCATGGGACGAGCCGCGCGGTGGGATGAATGTATAGCAGGCCAGTTCTATCAATAGGCCAAGCGGGTCTTTGAAATAAATTGAATGCATGAAACCGCGGTCTTTCACGCCCGAATTGCCGATGCCCCGATCCTTGAGACGCTCCAGTACTTGATCAAACATCGCACGGTCTACCTCGAAGGCGACATGATGGACACATCCCGCATCCATGGGGGTGCGGCTGTGCACCTTCTCACGCGTCTCGTTGGTGAAGATCGTGACCAGACGTCCGTCACCGGGATCGAAATACAGATGCCCCTCATCAGCGTCATCCAGATTGGGCTGGTCGAACAGGAACGGCATGCCCAACACCCCCTCCCAGAAGTCGATACTCGTCTGGCGATCCGCACCCATCATGGTGATGTGATGTACGCCAAGGGTTTGAATTTTTTTCATATCACTGCCTTTCATTTGCTCTGCTGGAAAAGGGCCTATATGCAGCAACAATCAAGCGGCGCAATCACGCCGAAACAGCTGCCACACCCCCTTTATTCCCACGCTTTGCGAGCCTATAAGAGCGCAGCCTAGGCTTGATCAGAGTCGTGGGCGAATATCTATTTTGCAAGGTGCTAATTCACATGTCGATCTTTGGAAACCTGCGCGGCCTGTTCTCGTCTGATATGGCGATTGATCTGGGGACCGCCAACACACTGGTCTATGTGAAGGGTAAGGGCATCGTTTTGTCCGAGCCATCAGTAGTCGCCTACCACGTCAAAGACGGCGTGAAAAAAGTGCTGGCTGTGGGCGAAGATGCCAAGCTGATGCTAGGTCGCACACCGGGCAGCATCGAGGCGATCCGCCCGATGCGCGAAGGGGTGATTGCGGATTTTGATACCGCCGAAGAGATGATTAAACACTTCATCCGCAAAGTGCACAAACGCTCCACTTTTTCCAAGCCAAAGATCATTGTCTGCGTTCCATATGGTGCGACACCGGTTGAAAAGCGCGCGATCCGCACCTCCGTTCTGTCGGCCGGTGCGCGCCGCGCGGGTCTGATTGCGGAGCCTATTGCAGCCGCCATTGGTGCCGGCATGCCGATCACGGACCCCACAGGCAACATGGTTGTGGACATCGGCGGCGGTACGACCGAGGTCGCGGTGATGTCGCTGGGTGATGTGGTTTATGCCCGCTCCGTACGCGTCGGCGGTGACCGCATGGACGAAGCGATCATCAGTTACCTGCGCCGCCAGCAAAACCTGCTGGTCGGTGAAACAACGGCAGAGCGGATCAAGACTTCCATCGGCACTGCGCGTATGCCTGATGACGGGCGCGGCACCTCCATGCAAATTCGCGGGCGCGACCTGCTCAACGGTGTTCCCAAAGAGATCGAAGTGACCCAAGCACAAATCGCCGAAGCCTTGGCCGAGCCTGTGCAGCAGATTTGCGAAGCAGTAATGACTGCGTTGGAGACAACGCCACCCGACCTTGCAGCGGACATCGTTGACCGTGGTGTAATGCTCACCGGTGGTGGTGCGCTGTTGGGTGAGTTGGACCTCGCTCTACGCGAACAGACTGGCCTGGCGATTTCTGTCGCGGACGAGCCTCTCAACTGTGTGGCACTCGGAACTGGCAAAGCGCTTGAGTATGAGCAGCAGTTGCGCCACGCTATCGACTATGACAGCTAAAACTCTCCTGCGGAGGGGTAGCTTACACCGCCAAGGAGGGCGCTAAGCCGTCATGGCAAAAGATCGGTACAACTCGAACGATTACACCGGACCTCTGCGTCGGTTGCTTCTTGCTGTGCTGGTATTGGTCTTGGCGGCTATTTTCATCCTGTGGCGCATCGACAGCCCGCGGGTAGAACGGTTTCGTGCACAGGTCACCGACAGTCTGGTGCCGAACCTTGATTGGGCCATGGCCCCTGTCACCGGAACCATCAACCTGCTCCGCGATTTTCAAAGCTATCAACGCCTGACCGAGCAGAACCAGGAGCTACGCTCGGAGCTGCGGCGCATGCAGACTTGGAAAGAGGCCGCCCTCCAACTGGAACAGGAAAATGCGCGGCTGCTTGATCTGAACAAAGTACGCCTTGATCCGCGCCTCACTTATGTGACGGGTGTGGTGCTGGCTGATTCAGGGTCCCCCTTCCGACAATCGGTACTTCTCAATGTCGGTGCCCGCGATGGCCTGATCGAAGGTTGGGCCACCATGGACGGCATCGGCCTTGTGGGCCGCATCTCGGGCGTCGGCGATAATACCGCGCGCGTGATCCTGCTCACCGATGCATCGAGCCGTATACCTGCCGTGATCCAACCCTCCGGCCAGCGCGCCATTGTTGCAGGAGACAACTCCGCAGCACCCCCGATTGATTTTCTTGAAAATCCCGAACTGGTCCGCCCTGGCGACCGCGTCCTTAGCTCTGGCGACGGGGGTGTGTTTCCGGCGGGCCTGTTGATCGGTCAAATTGCAGCAGACCCCGGTGGCCGCTTGCGCGTACGCCTTGCTGCGGATTTCGAGCGGTTGGAGTTTCTGCGGGTTCTGCGCCACCATGGCACCGATGCAGTGGTGGCTGATCCGACTGTAATCTCCGAGAACGCGCCGATAGAAGAGATCCAGCCTGCTGCAGACTCCGACACGTCCGAGCCTTCGGAGTAGGCCCGATGGATGAACTTTCCCCCGCGCGCCTGTTTTTGATGCGCAGTGCATTTGTGGCACTGGCGCTGCTAATACTCTTTTTCCATTTGCTGCCAATCGACACCCAGCCTGTCTCGCTTTTTTCGCCCGATCTCTTTCCGCCCCTCGCCACCATTGATCCCGCCGAGGCACGCCTACGCGACCTTCTGGATCAGGGGAGCAACCGGATTTTCATCGGGCCGGATCTGTTGATCGCCTTTGCCTTTGCGTGGTCTTTGCGGCGGCCTGAATATGTACCGTCCCTGCTGCTCGCGCTGGTTTTTTTGCTGGCTGATTTGCTGCTCCAACGCCCGCCGGGCCTGTGGGCAATGCTTGCCTTGCTGGCAAGCGAACGCCTCAAGGCGCGCAGCAGGTCGTTACGTGATGCGACATTCGGCGCGGAGTGGATTGCTGTCGCGGTATTGCTTGCGGGCATTTTGATCATCAACAGGATTGTGCTATCTTTACTGCTAGTGCCCGCGCCGCAGTTACAGTTGAGTCTGCTGGAACTGGGGGTGACGATATTGGTCTATCCCGCCGTTGTGTTCATCACGCGCTCTGTGATGGGTGTGCGCCGCGCAGCACCGGGCGAGTTGGATACACTTGGCGGGCGCGGTTGAGATAGATATGAGGCAAACAGCATGAGACGCAGCAGAGCCGAAACAGATGCCAACCATATCAAGCTGGGCCGCCGCGCTGCCCTTTTAGGTGGGGTGCAGCTTTTGTTCATGGGCGGCTTGGCCGCACGGATGCAGTATTTGCAGGTGGATCAGGCTGACCAGTTTCGCCTACTTGCCGAAGAGAACCGCATTAACATCCGTCTCATTCCACCCGTCCGTGGCGAGATTTTTGACCGCAACGGTATCCAACTGGCTCAGAATGTTCCCAGCTACCGAATCGTGATGGTGCGTGAGGATGCGGGCGATGTGCATGCCGTCTTGGGGCGCCTTGCGCGGCTAATCAACCTGACGCCCGAGCAATTTGAACGCGCCACCCAAGAACTCAACCAGAATACCGCGCGTTTCCTGCCGATCACGATCATTGAGGATGTAAGTTGGGAGGCCGTAAGTGCGGTTTCTGTCAACGCCCCCGCCCTGCCCGGTGTGACGCCCGAAGTGGGCAGTACCCGCGTCTATCCGCGCGGGTCGGATTTTGCCCATGTTGTGGGCCGGGTGGGCCGTGTGAGTAAAAAGGACCTCGAAGCTCTGGAAGATCCCGATGCCGTACTGCGCATCCCGCGCTTCCAGATCGGAAAGATCAATGTCGAAGCCCGTGAGGAATCGTTGCTGCGCGGTATTGCCGGAACCAAACAGGTTGAAGTGAACGCCACAGGCCGCGTCATGCGCGAGCTTGAGCGTCGCGAGGGGCAATCGGGCGCTGACCTACAGCTGACCATCGACGCTAAATTGCAAAACTATGTGCAGGCCCGCCTATCCGGTGAGAGTGCGGCCGTGGTTATCATTGATTGCGAGAAGGGCGATATCATCGCTAATTCCTCTGCGCCGACATATGATCCCAACCTGTTCATCGGCGGAATTTCGTCAAAAGATTACAATCCGCTGCTGAATAATGATCACCGCCCGTTGGTGAACAAGACCGTGCAGGGCGCATATCCCCCCGGCTCAACCTTCAAGATGATGACCGCAATGGCCGCCATTGAGGCGGGGATCATCGGGCCTGATGAAACCGTCTATTGCCCCGGTCATCTTGAGGTTGGCGGGCGGCGCTTTCATTGTTGGAAACGCGCAGGTCACGGCTGGGTTGATCTGGAAAATTCGCTCAAGCAGTCCTGCGATGTGTACTACTACGATCTCGCGCTCAAGGTGGGGATCGAAAAGATCTCCGCGATGTCCAATCGCTTTGGTCTCGGCATCCGCCATGATCTCGCGCTCAGTTCCGTTAACTCGGGGCTGACCCCAACCAAGGACTGGAAGTTGAAAAACCGTGGTGAGGAATGGGTCATCGGCGATACGGTGAACGCCTCCATTGGGCAGGGCTTTATGCTTGCCTCGCCTATGCAGCTGGCGGTGATGACCGCGCGCATTGCAACAGGTCGCGAGGTGACGCCCCGACTGATCAAAACCGTCAACGGGATCGAGCAGCCCATCTTGGGCAACGGTCCCCTTGGGATGAAGGAATCGAACCTACGCAAAATGCGCAAATCCATGTATGCCGTGGTCAATGACCGACGCGGCACGGCATACCGCAGCCGGATTATTGCCGAAGGCATGCGCATGGCAGGTAAAACTGGCACCAGTCAGGTTCGCTCGGTCGTGGTGAACAACAGCGAGGTGCCATGGGAGCAGCGCGATCATGCACTTTTTGTCAGCTTCGCCCCCTACGACAATCCCCGCTACGCCTGCGCCGTGTTGGTAGAACATGGCGGCGGCGGCTCCACTGCGGCGGCTCCCATTGCACGCGATGTGATGCTCCAAGCTCTCTACGAGGGCGAACCGCCACTGGAAGCTTATCCCACCGGCGTTCGGGGTCGGATTAAGAACCAACAGCAAGAATTGCGCGATATTCAACCCGCCGCCCGCGTCAAAAAGGGCAAGGATCAGGCATGAGCTATCTTGAATCCACGGTCAAATCGGTCCCAACCGGATTTCGCAAAATTTTGTTCCTGAATTGGCCGTTGGTACTGTTGCTCACTGCGGTTTCTTGCTTTGGCTTTTTGATGCTCTATTCCGTCGCAGGCGGCGGCTATGAACCGTGGGCAGAGCCCCAGATGAAGCGTTTTGCCCTTGGGCTATGTTTGATGATCGGCGTGGGGCTGGTGCCGATCTGGATGTGGCGCAACCTTGCGGGGGTCGCTTACGGCATCTCAGTGATACTTCTCATCGGAGTCGAGTTTTTCGGCGCCGTCGGCATGGGTGCCCAGCGCTGGATCGACCTTGGATTTATCCGCCTACAACCTTCCGAGATGGCGAAAATTACCTTGGTTATGTTCCTCGCCGCCTACTACGACTGGCTTCCTGCACAAAAAACCAGCCGACCGGTATGGATTCTGCTGCCTGTGCTGATCATACTTATTCCTACTGCCCTGGTCCTTAAACAACCCGATCTCGGCACAGCTATTCTTCTGCTGGCGGCAGGGGGCGGTCTGATGTTTCTTGCGGGTGTTCATTGGGCCTATTTCGTAACTGTGATCACTGCGGGTGTCGGGCTGGTGGTGGCCGTATTCCAATCACGCGGCACCACCTGGCAGATGCTCCAAGACTACCAATTCCGCCGCATTGATACTTTTCTGGACCCGAGTTCGGACCCCCTTGGCGCGGGCTATCACATTACCCAATCCAAGATCGCCCTTGGTTCTGGCGGCTGGACAGGACGCGGCTTTATGCAAGGGACACAGTCGCGGCTGAACTTCCTGCCCGAAAAACACACCGACTTTATATTTACCACACTGGCGGAGGAGTTCGGCTTTATCGGCGGCATTTCCCTGCTGGTGCTCTATGCGCTGATCATCCTGTTCTGCGTGGTCTCGGCCATTATGAACAAGGACCGTTTTGCCTCATTGCTCACTCTCGGCGTCGCTCTAAACTTCTTTTTGTTCTTTGCCGTGAACATGTCGATGGTCATGGGGCTGGCCCCTGTTGTGGGTGTGCCGCTCCCGCTGGTGAGCTATGGCGGATCGGCGATGTTGGTACTGATGCTGGCCTTTGGCCTCGTGCAATCGGCGCATGTGCACAGGCCACGCTAAGCAGACCCTTTGCACCTCGCTGCGGCTCCGCTATCTGTGAGTCAAACGCATCAAATGAGGTTTCGCTCCATGTCCATTTTCCACTTTGCCTTCAATGTTACCGATCTTGACCAGACACGCGCTTTTTACGGCAGCCTGTTGGGATGTGCGGAGGGGCGCAGTACCGACACGTGGGTTGATTTCGATTTCTTCGGGCATCAGCTTTCCTGCCACCTTGGCACGCCGATGGCTGTCGCCGCCACAGGTCTGGTCGGAGATCACAAAGTGCCGATGCCCCATTTCGGGGCGGTGCTGCCCTATGCCGAATGGCGCGCGTTGGCCGACCGGATGGAGGAAGAAGGGGTTGATTTCATCCTCGCACCACAGACGCGGTTCAAAGGGGAACCGGGTGAGCAATCGACGATGTTCTTTACCGATCCTTCTGGCAATCCGGTCGAATTCAAGGGGCTGACAAGCATGGACGGAGCATTTGCAACATGATCAACATACTTTTCGCGGCCAAGCCTGAACGTTGGAGCACCTATGAAGCGCCCTTGCGCACCGCCCTCGCCAACGCAGGGATTGAAGCACATCTGGCGCAAGATATTGCCCCTGATCAGGTGGATTATATTGTCTACGCCCCCAATAGCGATCTGAAGAATTTCACGCCATACATTCGCGCAAAAGCAGTTCTGAACCTCTGGGCGGGGGTTGAGCAGATCACCGGCAACGAGACCTTGAAAATTCCGCTGGCGCGTATGGTCGATCCCGGCCTCACCAAAGGGATGGTAGAATGGGTGACGGGCCATGTGATGCGCTACCATCTTGGGATGGACGCACACATCGTGAACCCCGAACATGCGTGGGTTGTCAAAACACCACCGCTGGCGCAGGAGCGCGAGGTCGTGATCTTCGGACTTGGTGCGTTGGGAACGGCTTGTGCGGAAGCACTGCTTGGCCTCGGCTTTCGCGTCACAGGGTGGTCGCGTAGCGCAAAGAATGTGGCGGGGGTAACCTGCTTGCACGGCGATAAGGGGCTGGCGGAGGCTCTGAGCCGTGCGGAGATTGCAGTAACTTTGCTCCCTGACACGCCCGCAACGGCAAATCTCTTCAACGCCGAAACGCTATCGCAAATGCCGCGTGGGGCGTTCCTCATCAATCCTGGTCGTGGGCCACTGATCGACGATGATGCGCTGATTACAGCCTTGGACGCAGGCCAGATTGCCCATGCAACGCTGGATGTGTTCCGGATTGAGCCACTCCCGCAAGAGCATCCCTTTTGGGCGCACAGCCAAGTCACGGTTACACCGCACATCGCTGCGGAAACACGGGCCAGCACGGCCAGCGAAGTCATCGTGGAAAACATCAAACTTGGAGAGCAAGGCGCGCCCTTTATCAATCTGGTCGACCGCGCCTTGGGGTATTAAGCCGCCTTCAATCCGCGCCCTTTGAGTAGCGCTTCAACCCCCGGCAAGCGGCCACGGAACGCGATGTAGAGTTCTGCTGCATCGCGGCTCCCGCCGGTGGAGAGGATATGCTCTTCCAACGCTTTGGCGCGCTCGGGGTCAAAGGCACCGCCTGCTTCCTCGAATGCCTCAAACGCATCGGCGTCCATAACTTCGGACCACATATAGCTGTAATAGCCGCTGGAATATCCGTCACCGGAAAAGACATGCGCGAAGTGCGGGCTGGCGTGGCGCATGGTGATCGCGGCGGGCATGCCGAGGCCATCCAAAACTTCGCGTTGCTTCACCATCACATCGGCGGGGGCATCGCCCTCGTGAAACGCTAGATCAACAAGGGCCGAGGCTACATATTCAACTGTCTGGAACCCCATGTCGAAGGTCGCAGCGCCCAACACCTTATCGAGCATTTCCTTTGGCATAGCCTCACCCGTCTTGGCGTGCGTTGCGAATTCGCCCAGCACTTCTGGCACATCAAGCCAATGCTCATAAAGCTGGCTTGGCAACTCCACAAAATCACGTGCAACGGAGGTGCCGGACACACTCTCGTAGGTCACATCCGACAACATCTGGTGCAACGCATGGCCGAACTCGTGGAACAACGTGCGCGCGTCGTCATAAGACAGGAGCGCGGGATCACCCTTGGCAAAGTTGCACACGTTGATGACGACCGGCGACTGCACTTTCGGGAACTTCGCCTGCGAGCGCATGGCCGAGCACCATGCGCCGGAGCGTTTAGAGCCGCGTGCGAAGTAATCCCCGATGAACACAGCCACATGTGCACCGTTGCGTGTCACTTCCCATGCACGGCAATCAGCGTGGTAGAGCGGTACATCCAGCGGCTTGAACTCCAACCCGAACAGACGTGTCGCACAGGCAAATGACGCCTCGATCATCCGGTCAAGCTGGAAGTACGGCTTTAGCGCAGCCTCATCCAGATCATGCTCCACCGCGCGGCGTTTCTCAGCATAGTAGCGCCAATCCCAAGGGGCCAGATCACCGTTTACACCATCCGAATGCATCATCTTGGTCAGTACTTCAGCATCCGCGTTGGCCTGCGCCTTTGCGGGCTCCCAGACCTGCATCAGTAAATCCCGCACAGCTTCGGGCGTTTTGGCCATCTCGGTCTCGAGTTTATAATCGGAGAAGCTATTGTACCCCAACAGCGCGGCACGCTCTTTACGCAATGCCAGCGTTTCGGCGGCAATTGCACGGTTATCCGTTTCACCGCCGTTGGCACCACGTGCCTCCCACGCTTTGAAAGCACGCTCACGCAGATCGCGGCGCGGACTGAATTGCAGGAACGGTGTGATGAGCGAACGTGACAGTGTCACAACAGGCCCACCTGCCTCTTTCTCTTCTCCCGCAGCGCGGGCTGTATCAATCACAAAATCAGGCAGCCCTTCGAGATCAGCTTCTTCCAGCTTCATGAACCAGCTCCGCTCATCACTCAGCAGGTTTTGCGTGAACTCGGTTCCAAGGACGGCAAGGCGCCCCTTTATCTCTTTCATCCGCGCCTCGTCCGCGCCCGTCAGGGCCGAGCCTGCGCGCACAAACCCCAGATGTGTCAGCTTGAGCACCCGCGCCTGCTCATCGGTCAAATCAAGTGCATCGCGCTGTTGCCACACCGCATCAACCCGCGCAAACAGCGCTTTGTTTGCAGAAATCTCAGAAAAGTGGGCCGAAAGTTTCGGCGAAAAATCACGCTGCAACGCCTCACGCGCGGGGCTACTGTCCGCACCCGCAACCGTATAGAAAACGCTCAGGACCTTATCGAGTTTTTCGCCGACGGCCTCTAACGCTTCTACCGTATTCGCAAAAGTCGCAGCATCGGGATTGGACGCAATCGCATCGATCTCAGAATTATGTGCGACCAATGCCTCTTCTAGCGCAGGTGCGAAATCATCATCTGAAATCTGATCAAATGGCGCGAGGCCGTAAGGGGTCTTCCAGTCCTGCAACAACGGGTTCATGTGATGGTCTCCTTTGCACTCAAGGTAGGAGCGCGGTGTGGGGGATACAATATTCAGGCGCGTGTATGGGCGCAAATCGGGCAATCTTCGCGCGGGGTCACTTTGATGCTGCGACTCTCGGCATAAAGAGCGTCATAAATCACCATTTGCCCGCGCAACGGCGTGCCTGCCCCTGTGATAATCTTGATGGCTTCTACCGCCATCATTGCACCCACAACACCGGGCAAGGGAGCGATCACCCCCGCCTCCGCACAGCTCGGGGCAAGATGCGCGGCGGGCGCTGCCGGGAAAATACACTGGTAGCACGGCGTGCCGCTGGCAGGATCAAACACGCTCAACTGCCCTTCCCACTGGCTCAGCGCGCCGGAGACGAGCGGGACGCCCCCCGCAACGCAAGTTGCATTCACCAGATAACGCGTCTCGAAATTATCGCAGCCATCCAGCACCAGATCATACTCCGCAATCAGCTCCGCTGCGATCTCATCATCGAGGCGGCGATGATAGGGTTTGACGGTGACAAAGGGATTCTGGGCCTCCATCTCTGCCTGCGCCGAAAAGACCTTTGGCATGCCTATGCTTGCGTCCTTATGGATCACCTGCCGCTGAAGGTTTGTGTTCTCGACGATATCGTCGTCAATTACACCGATTGTCCCAACCCCAGACGCCGCAAGATATTGCAACACCGGCGCACCAAGGCCACCCGCCCCAATCACCAGAACCTTTGCATTCTTGAGCGCTTTTTGTCCCGCACCACCAACCTCACGCAGGGCGATGTGTCGGGCATATCGGTTTAACTCCGTCTCTGAAAAACTGCCCTGCTTTCCTGCTGGCAAAGTGCTTGGTGAAGCATCCGCACCGGTCCGCACCCGCAACCCGGCAATAAAACGCGAGTAGATGAACACCAGCGCACCAATACCGGAAAAGATCAGCCAAGGGGCGGCAGAGCTGCCCGTCGCAGTGCGCAACGGATGGCCAACTGGAAACACAAGTTGCACGACGATCACCATCACCAATAAGAGTGCAATCAAGATCCAACGTGCCTGACGCGGCGTGCCCATGACAGCACCCAAACCCCAGATTACGCCCGCAATTATAAGTACCAGCACCCAGCTACTCCGTTCCGGTAGAGCCAAAGCCCCCCGCGCCGCGCGCAGTCGCCTCAAGCTCATCTACCGGATGGAACCTAGCTTGGACCACGGGTGCGACAACCATCTGCGCGATCCGCATTCCGTGCTCGATGACAAAGGGCGCATCGCCGCCGTTCATCATAATCACCCCAAGCGGCCCGCGATAGTCCGCGTCTATCGTACCGGGACTATTGGGCAGTGTAATTCCGTGCTTGAGCGCAAGGCCGGAGCGCGGCCTGATCTGGACCTCGTACCCGTCCGGAATGGCAAGGCGTAGGCCCGTCGGCACCAAGGCCCGCGCCCCAACCTCAAGAATAATAGACGCCTGATCCGGCAAGTTTGCGCGCAGGTCGGCCCCCGCCGCGCCCTGCGTCTCGTAGCGGGGCAAGCCTAGCTCAGTATCGGCGTCCGCCTCCCACATCATACGGATATCAACGCCGTTCATGATGTAACTGCATCGGCAATGCGCGCCGCCAGTTTTTGTGCGACCTGATCCTTGCCCATACGCGGCCATTCGTCGGCGCCCCCATCACTGATCAGGGTCACGGCATTTTCAGAGCCCCCCATGATCCCGGTCTCGGGCGAGACATCATTTGCAACGATCCAGTCACAGCCCTTGCGCAGACGTTTCGCTGTTGCATTCTCGATCACATCGTTCGTCTCGGCGGCAAATCCGATCACCAGCGGCGGGCGGCCCGCCTTCATCTGGCTTACGCCATGCAGGATGTCAGGGTTCTCGGCGAACTCCAATACAGGCAGGCCATCTTTGGTCTTCTTCAACTTTCGATCAGAGGCGGATGTCACACGCCAATCGGCCACTGCCGCCGCAAAGATCGCTACGTCCACGGGGAGTGCGGCATCAACTGCGTCTTTCATCTGCTGCGCAGTTTGCACGGCCACCACCTCGACCCCGTCTGGGGGCGGGACATCAGCGGGCCCTGTGACAAATACCACTTCCGCGCCCAGCGCTGCCAGTGCGCGCGCCAGTGCTGTGCCTTGCGCACCGGACGAACGATTTGCGATATAGCGCACAGGGTCAATCGGCTCATGCGTGGGGCCGGAGGTCACAAGGATGCGCCGACCTTTGAGCGGGCCATCCGACAGTGCCTGCTCAACGGCAGCGACGATCTCCAACGGCTCCGACATGCGACCCGGACCATGCTCGCCGCAGGCCATATCGCCTTTGTTAGGGCCGACCACTGTGATGCCGTCGCCCATAAGCGTCGCCAAATTGCGTTGGGTCGCGGAATGCTCCCACATCCGGACATTCATCGCAGGAACGATCATCACTGGCGTATCTGTCGCCAGCAGCAGCGTTGACGCCAGATCATTGGCCAATCCCCCGGCCATTTTTGCCATCAGATCGGCCGTAGCCGGGGCCACTACCACCAAATCAGCTACGCGGCTCAGCTGGATATGACCCATCTCGGCTTCATCATCCAAATCAAACAGCTCACGATGCACCTTGCGCCCCGCCAAAGCAGAGACGGACAGCGGGGTCACGAACTCCTCCCCCGCGCGGGTCAGCACAGGTGTTACAACCGCGCCGCGCTCCCGCAGACGCCGGATGAGGTCGAGCGATTTAAACGCTGCTATCCCGCCACCGATGATCAGAAGAATATGTTTGCCGCTCAGCATGCTGCGCCCCTTGGACCCGTAAATTCAGGCTCAACATAGGACGCAGGCCCAAGTAGCGCCAGACCCTACTGGTTAAAGGTCGCGCAAGGGTCACCGCGCTCCGGAGAAGGCGCGTCCAATGTGAGGGAAAACCCGCCACGCACATCCGCGCCGTCCTCGCCCTGTGCCAAGGCGAAAACCTCGACCTCGGGGGCAGCATTTGCGACCAGCGCGGGCATCCCCCAATCGGCGCGGGCATGCCCGTTGCCGGTGAGCACAACCACAGGTCCACCTAACCGTTCAAGCGCCTGCAACGCCACTTCAGCCAGCGAAATATCACGAAACCGCTGCGCATCCACCATCGTAGGCAGGAGCTGCTCAGGCAGCGCGTCACAATGGGCTTCGGCCTGCAATGCTTCTCGGGCGGTCTGTTCCACGGCGTCTGGCATCACGTCCAGTCCAAACTTGGTGGCAAGAGGATGCTCATCTAAAGGTTGCTCCAAAAGAACCTGCAACTCGGTACGCGTGATACCTGCCCCGAAAATCACTGCCTTTGGTGCGGCTGCAAAAATCGGGTAGTACATATCGAACGAAGGCCACGCCGTCTCCGACCAGCCGATCAGCGCGTCCAGCTCCGCTTGATTGCTCCAGTTTGCATCCGCCTTCGCGCCCTGCTCTGGCGTCAGCATCTCGAATACCAGCGCTTTGGGCTGCAATGCCGCTACCCATTCCGCTTGGCGCGCGTGGTGGGCAGGATTGTCGTGCTGCTCGCCCAAAACGACAATCTGCACATCCCGTGCAGCTTGAGGGATTTCGGCATGCACTCCAGACGCAAAAAGCGCGGCCAAGAGGGCCACGCCTATGTTTATTTTTCTAGCAGAGAAATGTCTCATCAGTTCAGGAAGTGGAACACTTCTTGCGACTGCATCTCAAGTGACTTGCGCATTTTTTGGAACGCTGCTGCTTCCAGCTGGCGCACACGCTCTTTGCTCAAGCTCAACTCTTGGCCAAGGCTTTCCAGCGTGCGGGGTGTGTCGCGTAGTTTGCGTTCCCGTACGATGAACTGCTCACGCTCATTGAGTGCTGCCATCGAGGTGAGCAACCAATTGCGCAATTGCTGGGTATCATGGCTGTGCTCGACATTCTCGGCCGCTTGCGCGCTGTCATCCTCCAGCGCATCAATCCATTCACGCCCTTCATCTTCCGCCGATTGTGTCGCGTTCAGGGAGTAGTCGGAGCCGGACAAACGCCCTTCCATCATCTCGACATCATGCAACGGCACGCCAATCTCGGTCGAGATCATCTGACGCAGCTGGTGACGGTCAAGCTCCTCACCCGCCGATGCGGCCTCCCGCTCGAGGCGGGCTTGAACGCGGCGCATATTAAAGAACAAAGATTTTTGGGAAGACGTGGAGCCGGTACGTACCAAGGACCAGTTGCGCATAACGTGATCCTGGATCGACGCTTTGATCCACCAAACGGCGTAGGTCGAAAAGCGCACGCCACGGTCGGGATCAAACTTATCCGCAGCCTTCATAAGGCCGAGGCCTGCTTCTTGGATCAAATCATTCATCGGCGCACCGTAGCGCTTGAACTTGGACGCCATGGAGATGGCCAAGCGCATGTAAGCGGTGATCAAACGGTGAAGAGAGGCTTCGCAGCGCTCGTCCCGCCACGCATAGGCAAGCTTCAATTCTGTTTCCGCATCCAAAAGCTCCGCCTTCATTGCGGTGCGCGTCAGTGAAAAGTCCTGTGCAGTACCCATTGCCATCCGTTCCATCTCCCTTACGTATACACACACTCTCTGGTGATGCTTTCATGATATTACGCGCCAAAGTGCAGTTTGGTTCAGATAAGGTTTCAAAAAATGTTGCCCAACGGGACATTCATTCTAGGCGGGGCCGCGTCTGGCAAATCTGAATGGGCAGAAAACTTCATTCTTTCCAGTGAGTTGCCGTGCATCTACCTTGCTACCGGTAAAGTTGAAGACGATGAGGTTTTTCAACGCGTCAAAATACACAAAGATCGCCGCGACACACGCTGGCATACAGTCGAAGAGCCGCTTGATCTGGGGCCGACCCTGTCAACACTCTCTGCCGACACGCCCGTTCTTATCGATTGTGCAACCATGTGGCTGAGCAATCAGATGATGATTGAGGCCGATTTGGAAAAAGCGACCACCGCATTTATTGCCGTGCTGCGGACCTGTGCGGCGCCTTGGGTGATCGTATCGAATGAGGTGGGTCACGGCATTGTCCCCGATAACAGGCTGGCCCGCCAGTTTCGCGAAGCGCAGGGGCGGCTCAATATCGCGTTGGCGCGTGAAGCTGATCTTGCGATTTTGGTGATTGCTGGCCTACCGCAGCTTCTGAAAGGCACACTTCCATGACAACTTGGCACTGGGTCCGCCACGGGCCGACACACGAGAAATCATTTGTGGGGTGGCGCGATGTGCCTGCGGATTTGAGTGATACGGCACTTATAGAACGCGTGCGCGCGCATTTGCCGGATGAAGCACTAATCGTCTCCTCTGATCTCGTACGCTCCGTCACTACTGCCGATGTTCTGACCCTACCCGGTCACCGCCGCCTTCCTCATGTACCTGACCTGCGTGAGATCAACTTTGGCGTTTGGGATGGCATGCGCTTTGACGCTGTTGCCGCGCGCGATCCACAGCTTAGCCGTGATTTCTGGGAAAAACCCGGTGACGTTCAAGCCCCCGAAGGCGAAAGTTGGAACCAGACAATGGCGCGAGTGAATGACGCCGTAGACCGCCTGAACGCAGCACATTTCGGCGCACATATCATTGCCGTCGCGCATTTCGGCGTGATCCTCACGCAGGTCCAACGCGCACTTGGCGTTTCGGCCTATGAAGCGATGGCCCATAAGATCGACAACATTTCTGTCACCAAGATCAAACATCGCGGCGGCGAGCAGTGGGATGTGGAAGGGATCAATCACCTTCCGTGATACAGCACCGCACGCATTTGAATTTGCCCAGCGCCAAACACGCGGTTAAGCAATCAGTATGACATATGAACTCTTTATCGGTGACCGCACGTTTTCAAGCTGGTCTTTGCGCGGCTGGCTGATGCTGCATAAATTCAACCTACCCTATCGCGAACATATGGTGGACCTTTACGGTGGCACCATGGCGCAGGACATGGCTGCCCTTGCCCCTGCCCGTCTTGTTCCCGCGCTGCGCACGCCCGAAGGTGACGTGGTCGGCGAGAGCCTCGCCATTGCGGAGACATTGGCAGAGCGGCATCCTGACATCGCCATGTGGCCGAAGGATCCTGCCGCCCGTATCCGCGCCCGCTGGTTGTGCGCCGAGATGGTAGGTGGATTTAGCGCCTTGCGCGGTGATTGCTCGATGCAGCTGGCCCATGTCGACGCAGACTTTGCGCCATCAGACGCGGTTAAAGCAGACCTTGCGCGGATTGAAACACTCTGGGCTTTCGCGCGAGAGAAGGCCACTGAAGGTCCTTGGCTGTTTGGTGCATATTCCCTCGCAGATGCGTTTTACGCCCCCGTTTGTGCACGAATTGTAGGGTACAACCTGCCTGTATCCGAATCCTCGCAGGCCTACTGCAAAACGACGCTCAGCGATCCTGCGTTTCAGCAGTGGCGCGCGGAGGGATTGAAGGAAATATACGATCCATTCCCTTACCCACCCGTTGGCCGCACCACGCCTTGGCCAGCCTAGACATTAACGATTCTTAAAGACTTCCTCCTGTACCGTTAACCGTTGGGTAAGGACGGAGTGGAACAATGGTGGCACGCGCCTACAGCGTCGCATTTCAAGGCGTTGAGGCGCGCATGGTCGAAGTACAATGCGCAGTCACGCCCGGACTGCCTGCATTCTCGATTGTAGGCCTGCCGGATAAAGCGGTCTCCGAAGCGCGCGACCGCGTGCGTACGGCGCTGACCTCGATGGCGATTGCGCTTCCCTCCAAGCGGATCACCATCAATCTCAGCCCTGCCGACCTGCCAAAAGAGGGCAGCCACTTCGACCTTCCCATCGCACTCGCTCTTCTCGCTGCCCTTGATATCCTGCCAATGGATGTGGTGGAGGGCGTCGTGGCTTTGGGCGAGCTATCGCTCGACGGCTCGCTTGTCCCTGTTGTGGGCGCCCTTCCCGCTGCCGTCGCGGCGGCACAAGAGGACCGCAGCCTGCTCTGCCCACACGCATCGGGCGCAGAGGCCGCGTGGGTCAACGCCTGTCAGGTCATTGCAGCACGATCCCTTGGTGACGTGGTGCGCCACTACACCGGGCAAGTGCCGCTCCCCCCCGCGGAACCGGGAGAAGTGACGCCACCGGACCACACCCGCGACATGCGTGAAGTGAAGGGGCAAGAACGCGCCAAACGCGCCTTGGAAATTGCTGCCGCGGGGCGCCATCACTTGATGATGGTCGGCACACCCGGCTCTGGAAAATCCATGCTCGCCGCGCGCCTGCCCAGTATCCTGCCACCCCTCTCCGCGACAGAGGCGCTCGACACCTCCATGATCCACTCCCTTGCCGGTCTGCTGGACGAGGGGGGGATTTCACGCGAACGCCCATTCCGTGGGCCGCATCACACCGCCTCCATGGCTGCAATCATCGGCGGCGGCCGCAATGCCAAGCCGGGGGAAGTCAGCCTTGCTCACAACGGCGTGTTGTTCATGGATGAGTTTCCCGAGTTCGCCCGAAATGTGCTGGAAACCCTACGCCAGCCAATTGAGACAGGCGAAGTCATGATCGCCCGCGCGAATGCCCATGTGAAGTACCCTTGTCGCTTTATGCTGGTGGCTGCGGCCAATCCTTGCAAATGCGGCTATCTCCCCGATCCTGCGCGCGCTTGTGCGCGGGTCCCGCTGTGCGGCGAGGATTACATGGGGCGCATTTCAGGGCCGCTCATGGACAGGTTTGACCTGCGTGTCGATGTGCCGCCCGTCGCCTATACGGACCTTGATCTGCCCACCTCCGGTGACAGTTCTGCCGAGGTCGCCGCGCGCGTGGCACAGGCCCGCGACATCCAACTCACCCGGTATGCGGCCCATCCCGATATGGTCTGCAATGCTGATGCCGAGGGCGAAACCCTGACCCAAGTCACCGCAACGGATGCCGAAGCCCACGATCTGCTGATGCGCGCCGCAGATCGCTTCAGCCTCTCGGCGCGTGGATATCACCGTGTGCTAAGGGTCGCGCGTACCATTGCTGATCTTGATGGATCGGACGGGGTCCGCAAACCTCATATCGCCGAAGCGGTGAGCTTCAGACTTCCCAGTTCTGTTGTTGCCTGATCCACTGTGCCAGCGCCTCCAGCGTTTGACGTGCTTCGGGTAGGACATTGTGAAAAATCGGCCAAACATGAGGTAGATCGTGCTCTAAGACAAGTTTCGCCTCAACCCCTTCGGCATCCAATTTCGCAATTATCCGGCGCGCATCATCGAGCAGCACTTCCGTATCTCCGACAGTCACCCACGTCGGCGGCCCACCTTTGAAACTCGCGTGTAGCGGGCTGGCGCAGGGCTCGGCACCTGAGTGACCGTTCAAATACAGGCCAGCCATCTCTTCGCCACGCTCCGCCGCCAAAACAACTTCGGCCTCAGCATTACTGGAGAAGCTCTCTCCGCTAAAGGTCAGATCAGTGAGAGGCGAGAAAGCAAACAGCGCAGCGGGCAATTGTGCACCCTCACTACAAAGGGCTGCAACCAGACCAAGGGCGAGCGCACCCCCTGCGCTGTCTCCGCCCAAGACGATATCTTTGGGCGAAATTCCACTCGCGATAATCCCGTCCCAAGCGCTGCGCACATCGTCTGGCGCGGCTGGGTAAGGTGCTTCGGGTGCTAGACGGTACTGGGGCAATATCGCCTGAGCGCCGATTCTCTGAGCCAGCTGTGCCCCCATCGCGCTGTGAGTTCGGGGGCTGCCAAATACAAAGCCGCCCCCATGGATATATAATAAAACGCGGCCCTTCGATGCGCCGCGCGGCGTAATCGTTAAACAAGGGACGCCGCCATGTTCTGTCCAGCTGTGCGTGGTTCCACGTGGCGGATAGAAGAAAAGGCGCGATTGCAGCTCTAGTGCGCGCCGCAAGCTGGCGACGTCCCCCTTGCGCATGCGCCGCTTTTCCACGGTGCGCAACCACAGGTTCAGGGGACGCCGCAACAGGCTCATGCGCGTTTGGCTTCGATCACATCCCAGATTTTACCGGCGATATTCACCCCGTCAAACCGCTCCAACTCCTGAATGCCCGTAGGGGAAGTGACATTGATCTCGGTTAGATATTCGCCAATAACATCGATTCCGACGAACACTTGGCCCTTCTCCTTGAGAACACCGCCAATGCGTGCGCAAATTTCATAGTCGCGTTCCGTGAGGCCAACTTTCTCGGGCCGTCCACCCACATGCATGTTCGAGCGTGTCTCGCCCTCGGCAGGCACACGGTTGATCGCGCCAACCGGCTCCCCGTCCACTAGAATCACCCGCTTGTCCCCTTTGGAGACGTCGGGCAGGAATTTTTGCACAATCAAAGGCTCTCGGGAAAAACTGGTGAAGAGTTCGTGCAGAGAGCTGAGGTTGCGATCATCGTGGGTCAGCTTGAACACGCCTGCGCCGCCATTGCCGTACAGTGGCTTAAGAATCACATCGCCATGCTTTTCTTTGAACGCTTTGATCGTCGGCAAATCGCGTGCAATGGTTGTCGGTGGGGTCAAATCGGGAAAGTCCAAAACCATCAGTTTTTCAGGGAAATTGCGCACCCAGAATGGATCATTCACCACCAAAGTCGTGCCTGCAATCCGGTCAAGCAAGTGCGTTGAGGTGATGTAGTGCATATCAAAAGGCGGGTCCTGACGCAGCCAAACTACGTCAAAAGTGCTCAAATCGACTTCACGCAACTCACCCAAGATCGCAGGATCACCCGCTACGCGTTGTACGGTCATATCTTGACCGCGTGCCGTGATCCGACCTTCCTGATAGGAAAGATGATCCGGCGTGTAGAAAAATAACGAATGTCCGCGTGCCTGTGCTTCTTCGGCGAGGCGGAAACTACTGTCTGCGTTAATGTCGACGGACCCGATGGGGTCCATTTGAAAGGCAATTTTCATGGCTGTATCCTTGCTGCTGCCATCTTGATGGCAAAGCAAGCGGCGCTGCGCAATGCTCAGTAGTGACCGAAAGCGTTTTCGATGATCTTTGTCTCACCGTGGCCGTTCACCAAAGCCACATCAAACCTGACGTCAGTGAGGCTCCCGCGTGGTTGTGTTCCAAGATATTCCTCAGCCGCGCGATACAGGCGGCGCATCTGTGCTGCACTCAAGGCCAGTGCCGCCCGTTCAAAATCTCGGCTCTGCTTTACTTCGATGAAAATCAAACCGTTACCATCGCGCACAATCAAATCAATCTCGCCCGACTTACCGCGCCAGCGCTGTGCCGCGACAGCAAAACCACGACGCTCATAGTCCTGCGCGACGCACCCCTCGGCTGCCAACCCTGCGTGATATGACATGGCGCCACGCTGGATCTTTTCTTGCTGTAGTGCATTCATCACAGTCAGCCTTTTTGCGAACTAAGCTCCAACGCTGCTTGATAAACTTGTCGCCTTGGCAATGCGTGGGCCTTTGCAACCAAGTCCACCGCATCGCGCATCGACAACTCTTCCAGTGCAGCTTTCAGCGCTACTTCTAAATCATCCGAGTTAATTGTTTGTATATCGCCACGGTCCACCAGCACGACAACCTCGCCTTTTGTCGTGGTTGTTGCGTAATGCTCGGCGAGCTCTGCCACTGTTCCACGCCTGATCTCTTCAAATTTTTTCGTAAGCTCACGGCAAATTGCAGCAGGCCGCGTGCCACCAAGAGCAGTTTGCGCGTCTCGCAGCATAACGCCTACGCGTCGGGGCGATTCGTAAAAGACGAGCGTAGCGCGCACGTCGCGCAAACCTTCCAGCGCGCTCAGCCTTGCGGCCTTGGTGCTGGGCAGAAACCCCGCGAAATGGAAGGCATCGGTCGGCAAACCGCCCAAGGTAAGCGCCGTGAGCACTGCCGATGGCCCTGGTGCACAGGTTACGGCCACACCCGCCGCTGCTGCAGCCCGAGACAACTCAAACCCAGGATCGGCAATCAGTGGCATCCCTGCCTCAGAGGCATATGCGATGGATTTTCCCCCTTGCGCGGCGTTGATAAGACGCTCGACAGCGCCTGCGCTTGAGTGATCATGCAGGGCAGATATCTTACGCCCATCCAGTGGAATTCCGTGTATATCCATTAACTTAAGCAGGCTGCGCGTATCCTCAGCAACCAGCATATCGGCACTCGCCAACACGTCCAACGCACGCAAGGTGATATCGCGTGCCGTGCCTATTGGCACACCGACAAAGGTGATTCCCGGCGCTAACTTTTGCTTATTAATATTCAACGCTGGACCCGCCCCTTGGACACGATATGATTGCCGGAATTACAGCGCGGGAT
Organism: uncultured Sulfitobacter sp.; assembly: GCA_965364195.1. Taxonomy (GTDB): domain Bacteria; phylum Pseudomonadota; class Alphaproteobacteria; order Rhodobacterales; family Rhodobacteraceae; genus Sulfitobacter. The sequence goes on from CBDTVN010000030.1 coordinate 21,038, forward strand.
GATACCTGCGCGATTGACTGGGGAGTACCGTTACCATGTTTGCCATTATGCGCACCATCCGAAAGCCGATCCGCAAATTAATGCTGCCACTGTTTGCTATGATGGTAGCAGCTTGTGATCCGGCGGCGCTGGGTGGACTGACTGCTGGCGGTCCAAAGATTGACCCGAACGAACCTATCCCCGTTGCCCTTCTGGTGCCGCGCGGGGGGACTGCCGCGGACAACCTGCTTGCCACAAACCTCGAGAATGCTGCGCGCCTCGCGATCCGCGATCTTGATGGCGTGAGCATCAATCTGCGCGTCTATGGCACCGCAGGCAAGGCAGGCACTGCGGCCACTGCCGCATCCCAAGCGGTTGCCGAGGGCGCCAAGATCATCTTGGGTCCAGTCTATGGCGAGGCAGCGAATGCTGCGGGTGTTGCTGTTGCGGATTCCGGTGTGAATGTGCTGTCGTTCTCTAACAACACAACTATTGCAGGCGGCAACGTCTTTGTGCTTGGGCCGACATTCGACACAGCCGCCAACCGATTGGTTCGCTATGCAAAACGCTCCGGCAAGGACAAGATCGTCGTTTTGCACGCCAATGACATCGGTGGTCAGTTGGGCCGCAATGCAATGCAACGCGCAATTGCTGCAAATGGCGCGACGCTATCGGGTGATGTGGAATATGCATTGAGCCAAGAGGCCGTTCGTGCCGCCTTGCCCCGCGTAAAGGCGACGATCGAAAGCACCGGTGCAAATGCGCTGTTCTTAACCGCGAATTCGGCGACTGCCTTGCCTCTCTTAGCTGATTTGCTTCCTTCGTCTGGTGTGACAAACGCGTCGACGCAATATGTTGGCCTGTCCCGTTGGGATATCCCTGCCCAAACCCTCGCGATCCCCGGCATTCAGGGCGGTTGGTTTGCGCTCCCTGATCCCGGTGCAAGTGCTGCATTTGCCGCGCGCTATAATGCAGCCTACGGCGAGCGTCCCTTGGATATTGCAGGGCTTGCCTTTGACGGGGTTGCCGCAATCGGCTCACTTGTGAAGAGCAAAAAGGGCAATGCCCTGACCGGTGCTGCGCTGACCCAAGGTGCTGGTTTCCGTGGCGCTAACGGTATTTTCCGCCTGCTCAAAGATGGCACCAACGAGCGCGGCCTTGCCGTGGCCACGGTCCGCAACAATCAGGTAGTTCTGCTTGAAGCTGCGCCACAAGCATTTGGCGGCGCAGGCTTCTGAGCGCGCCAATGAATACAGACGAAACACAGCACTCAGGCGCAGCGCTCGCGCCGCGCCTGAGTGGTCCCCCGAACGATATTTATGATCGCTCCGCCATTAATGCGTGCATTTCAGATGCTGCAAAACAGGCTGAGACACCGGCCGAGCTACGCGCCGAGACTGTAAAAATACTCCGTGCCGCTCAGACTGAGGGACGCGCAGTCATTGCCGCCGCATTTTCCGCAGCACCTTTTGACGCCGCAGCAATGACCGCCTCCTATACCTACCTGACCGATGGCATGGTCAAATCCGCATTGTTTGTAACCACACAGCACCTACACCCGACTCCAAAAGACGCCCCAGCCCTGAGCGTAATTGGCGTTGGTGGCTATGGCCGTGGCGAAATGGCCCCCTTCTCGGACGTGGACCTGCTCTTCCTTGTCCCTGGCAAAATCACGCCATGGACCAGCAGCATCGTTGAGGCGATGCTCTATATTCTGTGGGATCTTAAGCTAAAGGTAGGCCACGCCACCCGCAACATTTCGGATTGCGTGCAACTGGCCACCGAGGATTACACCATTCAGACCGCCCTGCTGGAGCACCGGTATGTCTGCGGCGATACCGATCTGGCGGAACAACTCGACGAGACACTCAAGCGGGATCTCTTTTCCGGTTCGGGTCATGCGTTCATCGAAGCGAAGTTGGGAGAACGCGACAGCCGCCACCTCAAACAAGGCCAGCGGTATATGGTGGAGCCAAATGTCAAAGAAGGCAAAGGGGGCCTGCGCGATCTTCAATCTCTATTCTGGATTGCGAAGTACATTCACGGCGCGGAACATTCTGCCGACCTTGTTGCCGCTGGTGTGTTTCGCAACGAGGAATATGAGACCTTCAAAGCAGCCGAGAATTTCCTGTGGGCGGTACGCGGGCACCTGCATCTGCTGACCAAACGCGCGACTGAACAGCTCACCTTTGACATGCAGGTGAGTGTGGCGGAGGCTATGCACTATGAGGATCACAATGGCCGCCGTGCCGTCGAGGTCTTTATGCAGGCCTATTTCCGTCATGCCACTGTCGTGGGGGATCTCACGCGCATTTTCCTGACCAAGCTGGAGGACATGCATGTCAAGTCTGAGCCGCTGCTTGAGCGTTGGTTCCGCCGCAAGCCGAAGATCAAAAAAGGCTATTTGGTCGCTCACAACCGCATCGCGATTGAGGATGAGAGCGCTTTCCTGAGCGATCCGCTCAATATGCTGCGCCTGTTTGAAGAAGCCCTGCGCACGGGCATGCTCATCCACCCCGACGCCATGCGTACGGTGAAAGCAAACCTGCAGTTGATTACCGATTCCGTGCGGACAACCCCTGAGGCTCAGCGCATTTTTCTTGATCTGCTGCTCAAGCACGGCAACCCCGAGCGCGCGCTGCGCCGTATGAACGAGCTTGGCATGCTCGCCGCGTTTATCCCTGAGTTTGAACCTATCGTGGCGATGATGCAGTTCAACATGTACCACAGCTATACCGTGGACGAGCATACGATTCAGACCATTGCCAACCTCGCCCGCATCGAAAAAAGCGAGCTTGAAGAAGAGTTGCCCGTGGCGTCTTCAATCCTGAACCGTGGCGTTAACCGTAGGGTCCTCTATGTGGCGCTTCTGCTGCACGATATTGGTAAAGGGCGGCAAGAGGATCATTCGATTCTTGGGGCGCAAATAGTGCGCAAAGTGGCCCCGCGGTTGGGCTTGAAGCAAGACGAGGTGGATACTGTCGAATGGCTAGTCCGCTATCACCTCCTCATGTCCGACATGGCGCAGAAACGCGATATCGCTGACCCGCGCACCGTGCGGGACTTTGCCAAGGCCGTTGGCACCGTCAAGCGTCTCGATCTGCTCTGCGTCCTCACCGTCTGTGACATTCGCGGTGTGGGGCCGGATACATGGAACAACTGGAAGGCCGTACTGATCCGCGGCCTCTATCGCCAGACAGAGCGCGCACTGGAGACAGGGCTGGAAGATCTCAACCGGACCAACCGTGGCGCGGAGGCGAAAAAGACATTGCGCGCTGCCCTGCCCGATTGGCCAAAAAAGGCGCTTATGGTCGAAACTGCGCGCCACTATGACCCCTACTGGCAGGGCATGCATGTGACGGCCCACGTCGCATTCGCCAAACTGCTCCGCGACATCGAACCTGACGAGCTTCGCATTGATCTGCACCCTGACGAGGACCGCGACGCCACGCGTGCGTGCTTTGTCATGTCCGATCACCACGGCATCTTTTCGCGCCTTGCAGGTGCTTTGGCGCTGGTGGGTGCCAACGTGGTCGACGCGCGCAGCTACACCAGCAAAGACGGCTACATTACCGATGCTTTCTGGATTCAGGACAGCGAGGGCAACGCCTATGAGGCGTCCAAATTGCCCCGCCTGCGCAAGATGATAGAAAGGACACTGCGCGGTGAAGTCATCGCCAGCGATGCCCTCAAATCCCGCGACAAGGTGAAAAAGCGTGAAAAAGCGTTCCGTGTCCCGACCTCAATCACCTTCGACAATGACGGCTCGGAGATTTACACCATCATCGAGGTGGACACCCGTGACCGCCCCGGCCTTCTGTATGATCTGGCGCGTACGCTTGCGGCCGCAAACGTCTATATCGCCAACGCCGTTATCGCGACCTATGGAGAGCAGGTCGTTGATACCTTCTATGTCAAAGACATGTTTGGCCTTAAATATTACACCGAGAGCAAACAAAAAACACTTGAGAAACGCCTGCGTGAGGCAATCCTCGAAGGGGTGGCGCGCGCCGACAGCTGATGGAAGCGAACCGCACCATCGCGCTGATCCCGTGGTATCAGTTCCTCAATAGTCTACTGTTCTGGCAAGCTGTCTGGTTTCTCTATTTCCAAGCTAACTTATCGGGTGCCGAGGCGATCATCCTCTATTCGGTCTATGACATCTCTGTCACCGTGCTTGAGGTGCCGTCAGGCTATTTCTCCGACCGCATCGGCCGCCGCTTTACGCTGCTGCTCTCCACTCTATGCTCGGTAGCGGGCTGCCTTGTGCTCGCTTTAGGCGGCAGTTTTGGTCTCTTCGCTTTGGGGCAAGCGCTCATCGGGGCGGGCTCAGCCTTCAAATCCGGCACCGATTCCTCTCTGCTCTATGAATCACTAGAGATCGCAGGCCGTGCGGACGAGGTTGAGGTGCAAGAGGTCCGCGCGTGGCGTTTCTCGCTTGCTGGATTTGCCCTCTCCGCAATCCTCGGTGGCGCGATGAGTATGTGGTCGGCCAGCTTGCCGTTTTTTGCCACCGCCCTCTCCTTTGCCCTCGCCGCCGTTTTGGTCCTCGCCATGTCCGAGCCGCCGCGCAAAGCGCACGAAGCATTGCGCGGGCAGCTTGCCACCCTGAAGACCGCCCTGCTACATCCCGTTCTCGCATGGCTCTTTACCCTATCAGTTCTGATGTACGGGTTCAGCCATCTGCCCTTTGTCTTCGGCCAGCCCTTTATTCTCACAGCACTTGAGGGATGGAACCTTGCGGCGGACGCACCCTTGGTCAGCGGGGCGGTCACAAGTGCGATGATGCTGATATCGGTGCTGGCCTCGCTTGTGGCGTTACGTTTGCGCCGCGCGCTTGGTTTACCGCTGCTCCTGCTCTGCGCCTTTGGGCTACAAATCGCTCTCGTAGGCGCGCTTGCCGCCAGCACTTCTACGCTGGTCATTGGCGTTCTGCTGCTGCGCATTGTGCCAGACTCACTCGCCAGCCCCTTCATTCTCGCACGCATCCAGCCCTTGCTAAAGGATGGCACCCGCGCCACCTATCTCTCACTCAAAAGCCTTGGGGGTAAGGTCTTGTTCGCGGCCACGCTCATGTTCGCGGCAACCTCGGCCAGCAATGCGGGACTGCTACCCGCAGATGATCTTCAGCGTATTTTGGGGTGGTATACAATTGGCGGGCTGATCTGCATTGCCGCCCTTGCCATTACCGCACGGTGGGTCCAGATCACCCCACCTCAAAAAACCGAATGATCGCCCAGCGCCACGCTACGGTTCTCAGCAATCAGCGGCTCATAGAACTCGAACAAGGTGTCAGTCCCTGTCTCGGGCGTGGCGTCCACGTCGCAGCCCCCGTGCACATCATCCCAAACCAGCATTGATTCCGTGGCGTAATAGCGCCCGATCCCGACCGGCACACGCTTGACCCTCAAAGGCTGTTCCAACAGCGCAAACAGCGCCTCCGCCTAGTCCATTGGCGTTATCGAAGGGCCGGGGCCGCCAATAGGTAAAATTTAATTGGCCCGCGCAGGATTGCCCACACAGCTGGCAATAAACCCGCCCAAGTCGCGGTCACTGATCGGCTTGCACGCCGTCAGCGTACCGTCACCAAATACCAAGAACGGCTTTCCCGCACGCACACGGTCAAACTGATCCGAGAGGGATTCGAAAAACGCCGTGGGCCTTACGATGGAGTACGTAAGGCCAGAAGCCAAAGGTTCCGCTTCGAATGCCAGCTTGGCCCGTTGAAACTCCAACAATGGTTTTTACACACAGATGGCTGACAACAGAATAAACTCCGGCCCCCCTGCTTCTTGCGCAGCACGTAGCAGAGCAAGGTTCGCATCATGATCGACTGCCCACGCGTCTTTTGGCGTGCCG
>CBDTVN010000031.1:0-26700 GCA_965364195.1 uncultured Sulfitobacter sp.
TTACATCGAGCAAAACGAGTGGACCTAGAAGGGCGGCACTGACGAGCAGTGGAGCAGCAATCAGGCTAACGCCAAATCCAACCCAGTGGATATTCTTTGCTGCGGTTTTGTCACCTATTTCTGTTACAACAGAAACCCCACGTTATTTTTTTAGCTGCCTTCGCCATTTGGTAAGAAGCGGGCAACACGTCCGCCTAGTTTGATCATCGCCATTTGGATAGAGCGGGGAAGGCGGGACACGTCCTGATACCAGCTGTCAAACATTTGCATCGTGTTCAGTGATTCTTTGATCCGCCGCTTGACGTCTGTTGGGGTCACGTCTTCTTCTGCCTCGCGCTGCACGGCTTCCATTGTTTGAAGCGTGGGCAGGTACTCACGCTGGCAGCGGCTTTCGATCACCTGGTCGTCAGATCAAACATATCGCGGGTCGAGGTGAAGTGATCGCGCCTGTCGCCCAGCTTGCGCTGTGATTTCACCATTCCGAGGCTTTGCTGTTCATTCGGGACATTTGATACATTCGAGCGTGGCAACCCAAGCACCTCGCAAATTTCATTCGCGCCCATATCACCCAATGGAGGACTACGTTCTGCACAGTAGGGATTAGGCGCATTTGTGCGCTCATTCTAAATATTTGATATTACTGAAAAACCAGAATGAAGCGGATTAGCATGAATCATTCGTAGATTGGGTGTTTAGCGAGGTTGGCCTAGTCTATCCGGTTAAGCCTCACGCGGAAAATACCCGATGAGATTGCAATCTGTTGCAGTGATTGCGGTCCGCTGCCCATATCATATCGCATTACTAGTTTGGCAGAAGAAATACCGATAGGGGAGAGATGTCCGGGGCCTGCGGTGACGCGGTAATTCATATTGCAGCTCAACGTATCGCTCTCGCTGCTCTGACCTTCGGGGGTTATCGTCACCACGCGGCGGCCATCATACATTCGCATCCCCGTGGGACAGCCATCCGCTGCTACCAATGCGCCAATGATGCGTACGGGGTCCATCACGTCCGGGGGCACGCGCGTGGTATCAGAGAGTTCGGTCAATTCTTCCTGAGGTGTGATCGTAGTACTAACGGCGCGGCCATTGGCGATCTCGACTGTCACACTGCGTTGCTTGCGTGATGATTTGCTGATTCCGGTAAAGCGGCCGTTGATTGCCGTACCAGTGCTGGTGCCCAAAAACGTGCCGTTGAACACGCCCATCGGTGTGCTGTTGAGGGTCGAGCTCAGTGTGGCAGTCTCGCCCTGCGCCACAAAACTCATCTGCCCGAGTGTTTTGCCGCCAAGAACGACGCTGAAGGTATCGGCAGTGGCGGGAGCAGCCACTGCGATAGCGGCCAAACAGGCAATCAGTTTGATCATGGTGTCTCCGTTTCAGGGCGGTACTGCATGACAAAAGCGACGACTTTCTCATGGGGCATCTCACAGGGCGCAAGCTGACCGCCACGCTCAAGATCATAAAAATTCAGACTGACATAATCAGATTCATCAAGGGCTTCTGCCACCAGCTTGACCGAGCGGCCATTGTTAAAATCGCTACGTGTCGCTGTGTAGCGGGTGGCGCCTGCATGACCTCGGGACGTGCCGTGTGGTATATTTCTAAGTGCGGCTGCAAATCCTTCGGGCGCGGGTGCTCTCACTTTTTCTGGCCGATCTTGGGCTCTGTGCCTGCGCGAATGCGGGTGATGTTTTCACGGTGGCGCCAGAAGATGATAATCGTCAGCAGGATGCACAGAATGTAAGCTGTGCCATGGCCCATTAGGACCACCAGCACACTAGACATGGCCGCCGCTGCCAAGCCGCCCATGGAAGACATGCGGGTTACTCCGGCACCGATCAGCCAGAACACACAAGCTGCAATGCCCACTGGCCATGCCAGTGCGAGCAGGATGCCGAGGAAGGTGGCAACGCCCTTGCCGCCCTTGAACTTGAGCCAGACAGGAAAGCAATGCCCCAACATCGCCGCCAGTGCGGCAACCTGTGCCGCGTCCTCTCCCGCGAGGCTACGCGCAAGCAGCAGGGCAACAGCGCCCTTGGCCGCATCCAGTATCAGCGTAGCGGCAGCAGCAGGTTTGGACCCCGTGCGCAGAACATTTGTAGCACCGATGTTGCCCGATCCAATTTCACGTAGATTGCCCAGCCCCATCACGCGGGCTACCACAACCCCAAAGGGGATGGAGCCAATCAGGTAGCCGATCACGGCCCAAAGCAGCAGTACAATTAGCGAGTTTTCAATCATCGGCATTGGGTATTCTCCAAATCACGCATCATAGACACAAGCGCCAGATACATAGGTCGCAATGACCTTACCTTGCATCCGCACGCCATCAAACGGCGTATTGCGCGATTTTGACCTCAGTGTTGCGCGATCCATCACAAATGGGGCATGCGCATCAAACAACACAAGGTCGGCAGGCGCGCCCGCTGCCAATCTGCCAGAGGCAAGGCCAAGGCGCTGCGCAGGGTTGAACGAGAGCGCGCGCCATAGCTGGGGCAGGGTGATCATCTCGGAATGCCAAAGGCGCAATGCGGCGGGCAGCAGTGTTTCAAGTCCGACAGCGCCGGAGGCCGCCTCTTCAAAGGGCAAGCGCTTGCTCTCTTCATCCTGCGGCGTGTGCATGGAGCAGACGATATCGATCAGCCCCGTCGCCACAGCGTCGACCATCGCCAGACGGTCGTCCTCATCGCGCAGCGGCGGTTTGAGCTTAAAAAAGGTTCGATAATTTGCCACGTCGAGCGCGTTGAGAGTCAGATGGTGAATCCCGATGCCCGCTGTCACATCCAGCCCGTTCTTCTTGGCGCGGGCCAGCGGGGGCAGGGCGCGTGCGGTGGTGATCTGGTCGGCATGGTATTTGGCACCTGTCATCTCAACCAGCGCGATATCACGGTCCAGCCCCATCCGCTCTGCCATAGGCGAGACGGCTGGCAGGCCACGCAGCGAGGCGAATTTGCCAGAGGTGACCGCCGCCCCTTTGCTCATAATCGGCTCTTGCGGGTGTGCAATGACCAGCGCACCAAGGCCGCACGCATAGGTCAGCGCGCGCGAAAACACCCGCGTGTCGGTGATCACATGGTCGCAATCGGTAAAGGCCACGGCACCTGCATCCATCAGGAAGCCGATTTCAGTCATCTCGCGCCCCTCGCGTCCTTTTGTCAGTGCTGCCATGGGCAAGACATGCACAGGTGCTGCCTCATTGGCGCGGCGGGTCACGAATTCCAGTGTTTCGGGGCTGTCGATAGCCGGATCCGTATCAGGCCGCGTGATCATCGTTGTCACACCGCCCTTTGCAGCGGCCAATCCCGCAGAGCGGTAGCTCTCTTTGTGCCGCTCACCCGGCTCACAGACTTTCACCCCCAGATCGACAATGCCGGGTGCTAGGTATTTGCCACGGCAATCGATGATCTCTCCCTTGGGGTTGGCGATCCCGCCCTCGGTAACAGCACTGATGCGCTCGCCCTCTACACTCACCGATCCGGTGAATTCGGTCCCGTTTTCAGGGTCAATCAAAGTAGCGTTAATGAAATGAAGCGTCATGGCGTCTCTTTCTGGATCTGCTGCATGAGGTGGAACATTTTTTCCGCATCGTCAATGCGCGAGGCTTATGGGGTGCGGGTTGCTCATGGTGTCAGGCGCGCGCGTGCAGCGCGGATTTGTGCGGCGATATCGTTGGGTGCACTTACATAGGAAATACGAACCCGTAGCGCCCCTTTGAGAAAGAGGATCACACTCCATCCAAGCCGCGTGCGTACATCGACAACATCGGCGAGAGGAATGCGCACTTCGCCATCTGGTCCGTGGTGGATGATTGCGTCCGAGCGTAGATGCCAGCGATTTTGTCGCACTGCGCGCCAGCGGGCGGGGTCCTCGAAGCCGATGTTATAGGCAAGCGCCAGAACAGGTCCGACGTACATCACCTGCCAGAACCCTGTAGTGGCGCCAATAATCCAGCCCGCCACGAGCATCAGGCCAATCGTGAGCCCGCCTACAATGGCGCAACGTCGCAGGAAGACCGACAAGGCAGGCGCCCAAGCGGCAAGCGCGTCGCTCATCCTGCCAGCCACACCATGCCAGCGGCCACCGCAAAGGCCACCAACAATGCAATCGTCGCAACGCGGCCGGACATTTTGGGATCGGGTTTGGGTTCTTTCATCGGAGTATCCACCATATTATGAAAAGAGCAAGCAGCGCTGCCGCCGCCGTAAATACGCTACCGACGCGTGATCGGCGCGGTGCTTTTGCTTCCGCAGTGACGCCCGAGTAAGGCTTGGATGCGTCAGTTGCGATCGGCGGGGCTGCATGCTTTGCCCGAGGTTCGGTATAGGTTCCGATCAGCGTGAGATCGCTGCCCGGCGTTATCGTGACATCGGCTTGCGCGCTGATGCGGGAGAACACCAGCAGGATATAGCCGTCCAACGCCTCAAGCCGCGCGCGGTCTGTACGCAACGCATCCCTGTCTACATCATACCCATCGCTGAGATAGCCGTGCAGACCTACACCAGTCAGATCAGAGAGGGCAAACAGCTCAATATCATCGCCGGATACGTCATGGCCAAGCATCTTGGAGGCGAGCGCAGTTTTGCTCTGTTGTTTAAGCGCGCGCGCCATCTCGGCGAAAGGGCGCGAGATGGCGAACACCCGGATTGTGCCATGCTCGGCGCGGGGAATATCAATTGCTACCATGATGGGGCCCCTCAAGATGTGGCAGCAAGGCCTCGGCGGTGTGGATAAAGTCGAAGCCCAAAACATCAGTCTTTTTAGGGCCGTTGCGCAGGAAGCTCACGCTGGGCGGTGCGGTGTGTTGTAGGTTTGGTGCGAAGGTCGCACTGCGCGGATGTGCAACAACGCGGGTCTCTTGGTTTTCAATCTTGAAGAATAGAACCCGCTTGTCCGTCAGCGCATAGCGCGTTGCGGCGTAGGTCTGAAGCTGTTGGCGTGTGGCGCGCAGGGGAATGAGGATCAACAGCGCGGGCAGCACCAGTAGCCACATGTCGCCGTCACTCCCCGTTGTCGAAATGATGAACCATGCGGCAGCCATCAAGCCGGTCGCGGCCATTGGAGCAGACCCATAAAGTTGCCAGTTGCGCCAGTGCAGCTTGGGCTGCGGACGCCCAGACCATAGGAGGGTTTCATTCGGTTCCAGCACGTTATCCCAGAAGTTTGATGTATTCATGCGCGGCTGGCGTTTAGATTGCGGGCCAGCAAATCCATTGCGGCCATGCGCACGGCAACCCCCATCTCGACCTGATCCTGAATAACACTGCGGTTGATGTCATCGGCGAGTGTGCCGTCAATCTCGACGCCGCGGTTCATCGGGCCGGGGTGCATGACAATCGCGTCCGGCTTGGCATGGGATAACTTGCGCGCATCAAGGCCATATCGGTGGTAATACTCCCTTTCGCTGGGGATAAACCCGCCATTCATGCGCTCTTTTTGCAAGCGGAGCATCATGACGACATCAACATCTTTGAGGCCTTCTTCCATGTTGTCGAATACCTCGACGCCGAACTCGCTGATACCCGAGGGCATCAACGTTGGCGGACCGATCAGGCGAATGCGATTCTCCATCTTGCCCAGCAGCATTATGTTTGAACGGGCCACACGGCTGTGCGCAATGTCACCACAGATCGCAATCGAAAGGCGGTGCAAGCGCCCTTTAGCGCGGCGGATTGTCAGAGCGTCCAGCAAGGCCTGCGTAGGGTGTTCATGCCGTCCGTCCCCGGCATTGAGTACGGCGCAGTTCACCTTTTCCGCCAGCAGATCAACTGCGCCCGACTGCGGATGACGCACAACCAGCAAATCAGGGTGCATCGCGTTGAGCGTCATTGCCGTATCAATGAGCGTCTCACCCTTTTTGATAGAGGAGGCCTGCATCGCCATGTTCATCACATCTGCACCCAGACGCTTACCCGCGATCTCAAAACTCGCTTGGGTGCGGGTCGAGTTCTCGAAAAACATGTTGATCTGTGTAAGCCCTTTGAGCGCCGATCCGTGTTTGTTCGGCATGCGGTTCTGCTCGGCATAGCTGTCGGCGAGATCGAGCAGGGTGGTAATTTCAGTGGGGTGCAGCGGCTCAATACCAAGCAGGTGACGGTGGGGAAAACTCATGGTGGAACCTTACGCTGTTTGGGTCGTTATAGGGACGCGAGGACGAGCGGGCAAGAAGCGGTGGATGAGGCATTTTGATCTGGTGGGCAGAGGCGTAGAGTGGGGCCATGGAATCAGCAGAGTTTCACACCGCGCGTGCGCTTTTGGAGTGGCAGATCGAACTGGGCGCGGATGAGTGCATCAGCGATACGCCCGTTGACCGCTATGCGTTGCCGGACCGTTTGGCAAAGCCAAAGCAGCCCGATGCCAAGCCGCACCTGACGCGTGGCCCTGTGAAGATGGCCGAGCGTGATCCTGTCGCCGAGGCTCAGGCAGCTGCAAACGCAGCCGATAGCTTGGACGCCTTGCGCGCAGCGATGGAGGCGTTTGATCTGTGTGATCTCAAGCGCGGTGCACGCAATATGGTGTTCTCCGACGGGATTGCAGGCGCACCCGTCATGATCATTGGTGAGGCCCCAGGCCGCGACGAGGACCGCATTGGTAAACCTTTTGTCGGTGCATCGGGCGCGCTTTTGGACAAGATGTTTGGTGCAATCGGCATGGGCCGCAGTCAAGCGGATGCCCCGATCTATATCACGAACACTTTGCCTTGGCGTCCACCGCACAACCGAGACCCCAAGCCTGAAGAGATCGCGATGATGAAGCCATTTCTGCTGCGTCATATTGCATTGGCTAACCCTAAGGTGCTGGTCATTATGGGCAACTGGGCCTGTCAGGCATTGCTTGCAAAACGCGGCATCACACGCTTGCGGGGGCAGTGGGTCGAGGCTGTGGATAAGCCCGCACTTCCCATGTGCCATCCTGCGTACCTTCTCCGTAATCCAGAAGCAAAACGAGAAGCTTGGGCAGATTTGTTAAGCCTCAAAGCGGCTGTGGATAAGTGATCGACCCTGTTGTCTTGCTGGCCTTTGTACCTGCCGCGCTCGCGCTCAATGTGACGCCCGGACCGGACATGATGATGTGCCTTGCTCAAGGGATGCACTCGGGGCGCAGGGCGGCATGGGCGGCGAGCGCGGGTGTAAGTGCAGGCGCTTTGGTGCATGTGACAATTGCGGGTCTTGGCCTTGGTGCAGTGGTCGCTGCGTTTCCATGGGCGTTTGAGGTGATCCGCTGGATTGGCGTAGGCTATCTGCTGTATCTGGCGGCTCAGGCATTCCGCAGTGGTCAGATAAAGGCGCGAGGAACAGGCATGGGGCCCCTTCGCGCTTTCCGCGCAGGTTTTTTTACAAATCTAAGCAATTTCAAAGTGATCTGGTTCGTTCTTGCGTTTATACCGCAATTTGTGGTGCCTGAAGCTGGGCCAGTTTTCCTTCAGTTCCTTGCCTTTGGCGCAATGATCGCGCTGGGTGGGTTTATCGTGAACGGGATGGTTGGTGCGTACGCTGGCACTCTTGGTGCGAAATTGGTGAGCTCGTCCAGAGTTCTGGGCTATATCACCGGCAGTATTTATGCCGCTTTGGCCGCGCGCCTTGCGGTAATGGAGTGAATGATGAGCAAGATCGACGAGAGCAAAGAATTTATCGCCGTGCGGATCGCCGTGCTGACGGTCTCCGACACCCGTAGCGTTGAGGAAGACCGCTCGGGCGATGTGCTGGTGGGGCGGCTCACGGCGGCGGGGCATGTGCTGGCAGACCGCAAAATTCTGCGCGATGAGCGTGCCGAGATTGCAGACCAGTTGCGCGCTTGGTGTACGAATCCGCAAATCGATGTTGTGATCTCGACCGGTGGGACCGGCCTGACAGGGCGCGATGTTACGGTGGAGGCGCACCGGGATGTCTATGAGAAAGAGATTGATGCGTTTGGCACTGTCTTTACCATCGTCTCTATGCAGAAAATCGGGACAAGTGCAGTGCAATCGCGGGCAACAGGTGGCGTTGCCAATGGTACATATTTGTTCGCTCTGCCGGGCAGTCCGGGTGCGTGCAAAGATGCATGGGACGAGATTTTGGAAAAGCAACTCGACTACCGTCACCGGCCCTGTAACTTTGTCGAAATACTGCCGCGACTGGACGAACATCATCGCCGGAAATAACGGTTTGGTGAGCGCTGTACAAAAAAGTGACGGAAAACCGGATAGCGTGCGTATAAGCTATGATTGGAAAATCGTCGCGCAGTACTATTTTCACTCTCATAGCAACAACACGGATACAGCATGCGGTTTCTAAGACAAAGTATGATTGGTCTGTTTCTGGCGGCTGTGACGCTGGGTATGCTTGTATGGGCTGTCCAGATGATCGGCGGCGCGGTCCAATCCCGGATGACTGACGAACCTTTTGCACCGCCCGCGCGGGAGAGGGTATTTACAGTCAATGTTGTGACGGCCGAAGTTGGGACGCAAGCGCCCGTACTTGAAAGTTTTGGAGAGATTGCAAGCCGCCGAACGCTGGAGCTGCGCGCTGCTGATGGTGGACGTGTTGTGTTTCTCGCCGAAGGGTTTGAGGATGGTGGCGCGGTCAAGGCAGGTGACGTGCTTGTCCGACTTGACCCTGCGGATACGCAATCCGCTTTGGAGCGGGGTCAAAGCGATCTGGCGGATGCGCAGGCTGAGGCACGTGATGCTGCCCGCGGATTGGCCCTTGCCCGAGACGAGGTTGCAGCGGCACAAGAACAGGCAGACTTGCGCGTGCGTGCAGCGCAGCGCCAGATCGATCTTGTTGCGCGCGGCGTTGGCACCACTGCTTCCTCCGAGATTGCCGAGCTTGCGGCCTCTGCCGCGCGGCAAGCGGTCTTGGCGCGGCGTCAGGCGTTGGCCCAAGCAGAGGCGCGCGTAGATCAGGCGACAACCTCCATCAGGCGTGCCGAGATCGCCTTGGCGGAAACTCAGCGGCGTTTGGACGATACGGTCATTAGCGCACCGTTTGACGGAACGCTGAGTGGCGCAAGCGTTGTCGAAGGCCGTTTGGTCATGGTAAACGAGCGGTTGGCCGAGTTGATTGATCCGGATGATCTGGAAGTCTCCTTTCGCTTATCCACGGCACAATTTGCGCGGCTGCTGGATGAGAATGGTGCAATTCTGCGCGCTGATGTATCCGTGACGTTAGACGTTGCAGGCGTTGATCTGGAGGCACGAGGTCGTGTGACGCGGACCTCTGCCGCTGCGGGTGAGGGGCAGACAGGTCGGTTGGTCTTTGCCTCGCTTGACACCGCAGTAGGGTTCAAGCCGGGTGATTTTGTGACTGCGCGTATTCAGGAACCTCCGCTGGATAATGTGATTCGGCTTCGGTCCTCAGCGGTGGATGCTGCCGGAACTGTCCTGCTTCTGGGGGAGGAGGACCGCTTGGAGACTGCTAGGGTGCAGGTGGTGCGCAGACAGGGCGACGACGTCCTCGTACGTGGCGACATCGCGGGGCGCGAAGTCGTCGAAGCCCGCTCGCCACTGCTTGGCGCTGGCATCGCGGTAAAGCCGCTGCGCGAAGGGGGAGAGGCGGCTCGAGCCCCCGAAATGCTGGAACTCACAGAAGAGCATCGCGCAAAATTGGTCGCCTTTGTCGAGGGCAATAAGCGGATGCCCGACGAGGCAAGGGCACGGGTACTAGCACAGCTGGCAGAGCCGATGGTCCCTGCAAAAGTCGTCGCGCGCATCGAAGGTCGGATGGGAGGCTAGGGTATGGCACGGGCAATTCCGAAGACTGCAGGCGGTATCCTCTCCTATTTCACGCGGCACAAAACTGTTGCGAATCTATTGCTTGTTTTGATGCTTGTCGCTGGTGTGACCGCTGCGCCAAACATGCGAGCCCAGTTTTTTCCCGATGTGATTGTCGATAATGTTTCGGTGAGCACGGTCTGGCAGGGCGCGGGTGCCGAGGATGTGGATGAAGCGATCAGTCAAGTGCTTGAGACGGCTCTGCTGGGGCTTGAGGGGGTTGAGAGTTCTTCCAGTACAGGACGCGAGGGGCGCAGCACCATCTCGCTGGAGTTTGAACCGGGCTGGGACATGGCGCGGGCGGCAGCGGATGTGCAAACCGCGGTTGATGCGATCACTACCCTGCCCGAAGAGGCAGAGGAGCCGAATGTGCGGCGCGGCGCTTGGCGTGACCGTGTTACGGACGTTGTGATCACCGGTCCCGTCGGGCCAGAACAGTTGGGACGTTTTGCGGATGAATTTGTAACGCGCCTCTTTGCTGTGGGCGTTACCCGCACAACGATCCGAGGGGTTGCCGCACCACAAACGATGGTGAAAGTGTCGTCTTCCAAGTTGATCGAATACGATGTGACAATGGCGCAAATAGCAGCGGTGATTGCGGAAGAAGTGAACGCCGACCCCGCCGGGGATGTGGACGGAGCCAACGCACGTGTGCGCACGGGGACGGCCAAGCGCACGCCGCGGCAGATCGAGGGCATCACCTTGCGTTCCAATCCTGATGGCTCCAAGCTTTTGATTGGCGACGTGGCTACCGTGCGCGCCGAGGGCGTTGACCGCGACATGAGCTTTTTCGTGGGCGAAAGTCCCGCCATGTCGGTCCGCGTAGACCGTTCTGATCGCGGGGATGCGATTGGCATTCAGGAACAAGTGGAAAAGGTCGCTGCCGAACTGCAATCAAGCCTGCCTGCGGGTGTTTCTGTCGAATTGATTCGGACACGGGCGGCCGCGATCACGGGGCGCCTTGATTTGTTGATCGACAACGGGTTGGTGGGGCTGGGCCTTGTGCTGGCGCTGCTGTTTTTGTTCCTCAATGCGCGCACTGCGTTTTGGGTGGCTGCGGGTATACCTGTGGCGATGGGCGCATCGATTGCGTTCATGTATCTGGGTGGTTTGACGATCAACATGATCTCGCTATTCGGTTTGATCATCACCTTGGGGATCGTGGTTGATGACGCGATTGTGGTGGGGGAGCATGCGGACCACCGCTACCGCCTTGGCGGGATGAGCGCGGCCGAAGCAGCCGAAGGTGCTGCACAGCGCATGGCGATGCCTGTGTTCGCCGCGACGTTGACGACGGTGATTGCCTTTTTTGGTCTGGTGGCAGTCGGAGGCCGCTTTGGTGGTTTGATCAGGGATATCCCGTTCACCGTGATCGCGGTGTTGATTGCCTCGTTGATTGAGTGTTTTCTGATCCTGCCACACCATATGAAAAACGCCCTCGACGGGATTGAAAAGCGCAGCAAGTTTTCGATTTCGAAACTCATCGTGGGCGGGATCGTCTCCGCGATTGTTGCGACCGTTTTGATCACAGCCGCGATCTTTGGCATCATTTACGGCTTTTTGTGGGTCAGAGGTGCAGATGTGGCGCAGGCTTACGGGCTGCTCTCGGGTAGTGCGGCGGCACTGGCAGGGATTACGCTTGTACTGATTGGCGGCTATCTGGTGTCGCGCCCCGCGCGCCTTCGCGCGATGATTCAAGGGATTGGGCAGCACGGAATTGATACGCCTTCAACGGTGATCAACGGCGGATTCGTCTGGGTGCGCGAGCGGCTGTTTCGCCCCTTTATGGCCCTTGTGATCAAGGCGCGATACGTGGTGCTTGCCGGTGTTGTTGCCATATTGGCAAGTCAGGTGGCGCTCTTTATCAAAGGCGATGTGCAATGGCGTTTCTTTAACGCACCGGAGCGGGGATCGGTGACGGGCAACTTCATCATGGCCGAGGGCGCAACCCGCGCCGATACGCTTGAGATGATGCGTGAGATGCAGCGCGCGACGGACGCTGTCGCCGCCAAGCTGGAAGCCGAGCACGGTGCCAATCCGCTTGATTATGTCATGGCGCAAATTGGCGGGAACGGTGGGCGCGGCCTCTCTGCGGCGGATGGCAAAGATGGCGATCTTTTGGGCGGCATCTCCATTGAGCTTATAGACGCCGATTTGCGTCCCTATTCCAGCTTCGCCTTTGTGGCTGAATTACAGGACGAGGTGATCAATCTCCCACTTGTGGAGACGGTGAGTTTTCGCGGCTGGCGCTCTGGCCCGGGCGGGGATGCGCTTTCGGTTGAGTTCTACGGGGCGGAAACGCAGACGCTTAAAGACGCCTCAGAGGCGCTCCAAACTGCTTTGCTGCAATATTCCGAAGTCAGCGCAGTGCAAGATAACCTTGCCTACGACAAAGAGGAATTGATCCTAGATCTTACGCCCCAAGGTTTGGCGCTGGGCTTTACCATTGATCAGCTTGGCCGTGTGCTGCGTAACCGCTTGGGCGGGATCGAGGCCGCGACCTATCCGGACGGCCCGCGCTCTGCCACGATACGGGTCGAGCTGCCGGAGGGGGAGCTGACGGCGGATTTTTTGAACCGCACTCAAATGCGTACAACGGCGGGGAATTACGTGGCGCTGGGCGATATCGTGAGTGTGCAGCAGCGCACCGGCTTTAGCACCGTGCGGCGCGAGAACGGAATCAGGCTGATTTCCGTCACCGGCGATATCTCTGAGGATAACGCCGACCGTGCGACCGAGATCAACACAGCATTGGCCGAAGATATCCTGCCGCGCATCGCCTCCGAATTGCAGGTCGAATACCGCATTGCAGGTCTGAGCGAGCAGGAGGACCAGTTCCTCAACGATGCACTGACGGGTTTGATTCTGTGTTTGACGGGTATTTTTCTGGTGCTTGCGTGGGTTTTCGGCAGCTGGACGCGGCCTTTGGTCGTGATGGCGATTATACCGTTCGGATTGGTCGGGACGATCTATGGGCACAATGCCTGGGATGTCCCGCTCAGCATGTTCACGGTTGTGGGCTTGCTGGGAATGACGGGGATTATTATCAACGATTCTATCGTGCTGGTGACAACGATTGACGAATATGCGCAAGATCGCGGCCTGATCCCGTCAATCATTGATGGCGCAGCGGATCGCTTGCGTCCTGTGATGCTGACCACACTGACCACGGTATTGGGTATGGCGCCGTTGCTCTTTGAGCGGAGCCAGCAGGCGCAGTTCCTCAAGCCCACGATTATCACACTGGTCTACGGGCTCGGGTTCGGGATGTTGCTGGTGTTGCTTGTCGTGCCTGCCCTTGTAGCGGCCCAGCACGATATTGCGCGACAGGTTGCAGCCATGCGGCGTGGATTGCGCGCGCCTGCGCAGGGCTTGCAGCTTGGCCTAACAGCGCTTTGGGCGTTGGTGTTGGGTTGGGGCACATTGACGCTGGGCTACGCGGCGTTGCAGGGTGCGCTCTATCCGCCGTTGGCCTCGGCCCTGCCAATACCGGGCAATTTTTCCGCGATGCTTGCGGCGTTTTTGCTCTTTGTCGGGGGCGCGGCTCTCATCGCGCTCTTGGGGTACGGTATTGGCGCTGTGGCGATGCTGTTGCGCAAACCTCGCTTGACGTAAGAGCAAATCTAGGCGGGCGCGCAGCCGCGTAGGTCAACCGCATGGGACGTACCAAGAATCGTGAAACGAATGGCGGAGCGGTCCAGCGCAAGGGTGCCCGATCCACTGGGTATCATCTCGGCCTGAGCGGTCAGAGTGTTACCGCTGCGCCGTGTTGTGGCCTCTGACACCCAAACATCGGGGCGGCCCGCTTCGATCACGACATGCTCTTTGCCACCGGTAGTGGGAAGGGTGAGGGTCGCAGTGATGTTCAGACCGTTCTCGGAAGGGCTAAGCGCGCAAGTGACACCGCGCGCGCCTGCTTCTTTGGCCGAATAGGGCCGCTCTGCCAAGGCGGCGGCAATTGCGGGGACGGGGGCGGTTGCGGCGCTATCCAGCGTCCCTCTGATGGACAGGGTTTCAGGGATGCAGATGTCTTTGCACACGCCGATTTCCATCTTGAGGTTGATGTCTATTGGTTTTCCCGCCTGCTTGGCAGCGATGGTCAGTGGCAGTGTCACTTGATGGGAATAGCCGACCGAACGCATGCCGTTTTGTTCAAACACTTTGGGCGCGGGCCAGCTTACCGCAACACCGGACAGATTGCGCGACCCGTTCCATTTGAAATTCGGCGGGATACCCGCGTCACCGGGTGCGCGCCAATAGGTCTTCCACCCCTCTGCCAGCGTGAGGCGGATCGCACTTACACGTGTGCCATCTGCCTGCTGCCAGCCGTCAATAAGCTCGGCGGTGACTGGCGATCCAACGGGATCAGCAGCACGGGCCGCAGTTACAGTTGTGATCAGGGCGGTGGCACAGAGGAGTGTTTTTATCATACGTCCTGTGTGACCGCGTGTGCAGGATTTGCCAAGTCACATCTCGTTCAGCCATGTTTCGCTGATGGTGCTTGCAGGAGTGATCAGGGCTGGTCACACTGGGGCAGTATCAAAAGGTTTTGCGATAGGAGATAGGCGATGGATCTGACGGGGCAGGTGTTGATTGCGATGCCGGGTATGGATGATCCGCGCTTTTCCCGCTCTGTCGTTTTCATTTGTGCGCATTCGGATGAGGGCGCGATGGGCGTGATCATCAACAAACTCGTCGGCGATATGACCCTGCGCGAAGTCTTTGCCCGCATCGAGATCACTGCGAAAGATGGGCCAATAGGGACACCTGTGCATTTTGGCGGACCTGTCGAGACAAAGCGTGGTTTTGTCCTGCATCTTGACGAGAGCCGCCAAGCGCCGGAGCCTTTGATTATTCCCGGAGGGTTCGTGTTGACCGCGACACGTGACATTCTGGAAAATATTGCACTGGACCAAGGGCCAACACCGTTCCTGTTTGCCGTTGGTTATGCCGGATGGGGTGTTGGGCAATTGGAGCAAGAGATTGCGCAAAATGGTTGGCTCACGGCACCTGCCAGTCCCGCGCTTGTCTTTGAGACGGCGCATAATGCGGTGTGGGACACGGCGTTGCGCAGCATCGGCATTGATCCGGTGAGCCTTTCTGCTGCGGCGGGGCGCGCATGAGCTAGCTGCGTGGTGCTGCGGCGCGGTTAAGGCGATCATTGATCGCGTGACCCAATCCCTCCATCGGGATCGGTGCCACAGCAATACCACCCCCCAATGCATCAAGGCGGTGCAAATGGCCAAACAGATTGGCTGCGGCCTCGGGCAGGTTCCCGCTTGCTGATAATGTTAGATCCCCTTTGATATCACCAAACCCCAACATATGCTCATCCGGTCGCGCCGTGGTTGCGTTGAGGCGCACAGCACCGCGCGGGGCATAATGGGACAGCATTTGGCCCGGTGCCGTGATCTTGCTCTCATCCGCACGTTTTAAGGGCTGACCAAGGACTTTCTCGATTTGCTCAGAAGGCAACCCGCCTGCGCGCAACAAGACTGCGCTTTCAGCATCAAAACCTATGATCGTACTTTCCAAACCCACATCGCACGATCCACCATCGACCACAGCAGCAATACGGCCATCAAGCCCCGAAATAACATGATCCGCTGTGGTGGGGCTGATCCGGCCAGACGGATTCGCCGAAGGGGCGGCGACGGGTCCGCCAAAACTGGTGAGCAGAGCTTGAGCCACGGGATGAACAGGGATGCGAATGCCCACAGTAGACAGACCCGCCGTCACCAGTGGCGACAGATTATGTCCCGCGCGCAATGGCAGGACCAGTGTCAGCGGTCCGGGCCAGAATATTGCGGCAAGTGCTGCTGCCCGCGCGGGCCATTCAACATACTTCCGGGCGGTGGCGATGTCAGCGACATGCACGATGAGCGGATTGAAGGAAGGGCGCCCCTTTGCTGTGTAAATCGCCGCGACTGCGCCTCCCTGCCGTGCATCAGCGCCAAGGCCGTAGACTGTCTCGGTCGGGAATGCGACCAATGCGCCATCCCGCAAAAGCTGTGCCGCAGATGTCAGGCCGACATCATCTGCGCTCAGGCGCTGGGTTGGTGTCGTCATGGACCTCTCCAAAATGCTCTGACGCGGCGTTCTTGTTGTAGTGAACGGGGTTGCTCATCATCATGTTGTTATATGGCGGTGGGCGCAGTAGTTTTGCAAAAGCCCACAGACCATCTGCATATGAAAGAAGTTAGTATGACGTATCGCGCACCTGTTGAAGACTACAATTTCCTGTTTGAGCATGTTGTGGGGTTGACCGCGCTGCGCGCAACAGAGCGTTTTGGCGATGCAACAGACGATATGACACGTGCGATCCTCACAGAAGCGGGCAAGCTGTGCGAAGAGGTCTTGGCCCCGCTACAGCGTGCAGGCGATGTGAAACCTGCATATCTGGAAAATGGTGTGGTCCGGACTTCGCCGGGCTTCCATGACGGGTTTAAGGCGATAGCCGAGGGCGGTTGGGTCGGCATGTCGGCCAATCCCGAGTATGGCGGCATGGGTCTGCCTATGGCGCTCACGGCGGCAGTGGGCGAGATGATGAGCGGCTCGTGTTTGTCATTGCAACTGGCCCCGATGCTGACCCAAGGGCAGATCGACGCGCTGGAGCATCACGCGAGTGATACGCTCAAAGAGCTGTACCTGCCCAAGCTGATCAGCGGCGAATGGACAGGCACGATGAACCTGACAGAGCCGCAGGCGGGATCGGATGTTGGTGCTCTTACGACCAAAGCCGAGGATAATGGCGATGGTACCTACGCAATCAGCGGTCAGAAAATCTATATTACATGGGGCGACCATGATTTTGGTGGCAATGTCTGTCACCTTGTACTGGCCCGCCTCGCGGGTGCGCCAGCGGGTGTGCGGGGGATCAGCTTGTTTCTGGTGCCGAAACTGCTGCCCGACGCTGAGGGCAATCCGGGCCAGCGCAACGGGGTGAGTGTTGTGAGCCTCGAGCATAAAATGGGTCTGCACGGATCGCCCACATGCGTCATGCAATACGATAGCGCCACAGGATGGCTTGTCGGGGATGAGAACGCAGGCATGGCGGCGATGTTCACCATGATGAACAATGCGCGGTTGGGTGTCGGCGGGCAGGGGATCGGGATTGCAGATGCCTCCTATCAGCATGCGCTTGCTTATGCGCAAGACCGCAAGCAAGGCAAAACCAGCGCACCCGCGGAAAAGGATTCTATTCTAGGCCATGCCGATGTGCGCCGCATGCTGACGACCATGAAGGCCGATATTTTTGCCGCCCGTGCCATTGCCGTGTGCAATGCAGTTGCCATTGATATGGCCACCGCGACAGGGGACAAGGCGTGGAAAGCACGCGCAGCTTTGCTCACGCCGATCACCAAAGCGTTTGGTACGGACACAGGTATCGCAGTAGCGGACATGGGACTTCAGGTGCATGGCGGTATGGGATTTGTTGAGGAGACAGGTGCCGCACAGTTCTGCCGCGATGTACGCGTCACCGCGATTTATGAGGGCACCAACGGCATTCAGGCGATGGACCTTGTCGCACGCAAAATGATGGATGGCGGCGAGGCTGCGATGGCCTTGCTCGAGGAGATCGAAGAAGACGTCGAGGCCGCCCGCGAGGTGTTCCCGCGTTTGGCGGGCGATGTCTGGGAGGCGACAGAGAGCATGCGCGAGGCCACGGAGTGGCTTGTCTCGCAAAGTGATCTGCAAGACCGCTTTGCGGGTGCTGTCCCATATCTTCATGCATTTGCACGTATTCTGGGCGCACATTTGCATCTCAAAGCAGCCGTCGCTGATCGAGGTGGTGCGCGTGAAAAGCTGGCACGCTTTTATATCCAGCGGATGTTGCCTGAGCATTCTGCACTTCTCGCCCATGCTCAGGCGGGGGCCGAAGACCTCTATGCGCTGACCGCCGAAGAATTGGCAGGATAACCATGGCTGAACGCCCCGCGCCCGAAGGCCTTCGCTACCCCTGGGAAACGCCGCCTGTCGGGAAAGAGGCGATCGAGGTCGCCCCCGGCGTGCTTTGGATGCGCCTGCCGCTGCCGATGAAGCTGGACCATGTCAACGTTTATGCACTGGATGAGGGCGACAGTTGGACCATCATCGACACCGGCTTTTCCTCCAAAAAATCCAAAGGCATCTGGACCGAGATCATGGCGGGGCCGCTGGGTGGCAAACCTATCAGCCGCGTGGTTGTCACGCACCATCACCCCGACCATATCGGGTTGGCGGGGTGGTTTCAGACGGTGCATGGTGCGGAGTTGGTGACGACACGCACGGCTTGGCTCACAGCGCGCATGCTGACGCTGGATGTGCAGGAGGTTCCCAACGCCGAGAGCCTTGCTTTTTACCGCTCTGCGGGTATGGAGGCCGCGATCTACGAAAAACGCGCCACGGACCGCCCGTTCAATTTTGCCGATATCGTGGACCCTCTACCGCTTGGCTATACGCGGATCAAGCAGGGGGATAAAATTCAAATGGGCGGTCGCCTATGGGATGTGCACATGGGCAACGGCCACGCGCCTGAACATGCAACCTTTTGGAGCGCCGATGACAACCTTGTCATTGCGGGGGATCAAATCCTGCCTTCGATCAGCCCCAATGTTGGCGTTTACGCGACCGAACCGATGGCTGATCCGATTGGTGAATGGCTGGAGGCGTGTGAGCGCCTTGCCTTGTTAGGGCGCAATGATCATCTGGTGCTGGGCGGTCATAAGGTGCCGTTCACCGGCCTCCCAAAACGGATGCGCATGTTGATCGACAATCATCACGGTGCGCTGGGACGCTTGCTCGACTATATTGATACGCCCAAAACCGCAGGCGAGGTATTCTCACCTTTGTTCAAAAGAGCGATAGGTGAGGGCGAATATGGCCTCGCACTGGTTGAAGCCTTTGCGCATTTGAGCCACCTTCACCAGACAGGCCTCGCCACGCGCACAATGCGCGATGATGGTGCGTGGCTGTACCAGCGCAAAGGGTGAACGATGGATGATCTGATCAAGACAGCAGCCGAAGCACATGAGACCAGCGCATTGCCGCGCGTGCATGAGGTGCATAGCGATCCGGCAGCGAAAAACGCCAAGGATCAGCCCGTGCCAAAGGGTGTATCGGGAAAACCTGTCGAAAAGAAATCACCTGCGCAATGGGCTTACGAGCGCACTGTTTTGTATCTCAAGAAGTTCGAGGAAGGCCTGGACGACAATCACGAGATCGCGATGGGGTTTGCAGGGACTGATGCTGGTGTGCTCAAGATCGAGGGCATGGGCTTTTTCGACCCCGATGTAGTGACGTTCTACGGCTCTGATCCAGCAGGGGCAAAGATGCAGTTGGTTCAGCATGTGAGCCAGCTCAACGTGGTATTCCGCGCACTACCCAAGACCGTCGAGGCCGAAGCACCCAACCGCATCGGGTTCAAATTGCTAGAGGATCTGGATCAGGACGACGCATAAACGCGACATCTTGGACGTTGGCGCCAAATCTGGCGTGACAGCGGGGGGGAAATGGCTTAACCCCTGCGATAATTCTAAGCCAACTAAGACGAGAGGGACCTCACATGGCCGAACATGAACATGGCACAATGAAAACCGATGCGCAGGAAAAGACATTTGACGGCTTCGTGAAATTCGTCAGCCGCGCATGTATGGTTATTATCGGCATCCTGCTCTTTCTGGCCATTTTCGCGCGCTAAACCGAGTAATTTACCCATGATTAAGTCTCTTCTCGCCTCACTTTTGTGTGCCACGATGCTTGCCGGTTGCGCAGAAAAGGGAAAGGAATCGCCCCAGGCGCAGATTGAAGCAGGGATATACGCACATAGCGGTCAGCCGAAATTGACGCTCATCACCATGATCAACAACCGGAGCGGTGCTGGCGGGCACACGGCCTTGTTGGTGCAGGGTGATCAATCAGTGATTTTTGATCCAGCAGGCACGTTTGAGCACGAGCAAGTACCCGAGCGTGGCGATGTGCTTTACGGTATGTCACCGCAATGGATCCAGATTTATAAATCTGCCCATGCACGCAGCAATTTCCACGTGGTATCCCAAGAGTTTGATGTGACACCGGCCCAAGCGGCGCGTGCCATGCAACTGGTTCAGGCGCGTGGTCCCGTGCCAAGCGCGCTATGCGCAAGTGCAACATCTGGCATCCTCAAAGAAATCCCCGGTTTTCAGTCTATTAAACAGGGGTTTTACCCGCTTAAGCTGATGGCGCAGGTAGAAGAGCTTCCGGGGGTGAAAACCACACGATATTTCGAAGACGATGAAGGCAATGTGCGCGATGGCATCCAGAGCCTATCCAACTAGATAGAGCATCCCGTAAAGGGTGACCGCACCGCCGAGCACCGCCATCAGAACATTCTTGGTCAATAACCCGATCAACAAAGTTGCTACAGCCGCGGCCACGCGTGGAATATCAAATACACCATCTGTTGCCACAGGCCAAACCACTTGTGGTGCCACCAGTGCAGGCAAGATTGCCACCGCTGTATAGCGTAAGTGCCGCAGCAGCCAGTCAGGCATCGCACGGTCGCCGACAAGGCCGGTAAACACGAAGCGTAAGCCAAAGCTACCAATCCCCAGCACGATGATCACCGTCCAGAGTGTACTTGTCTCGATCATTTTGCGTACCCTTTGCGCGTCAACCACAGTTCTGACTGCGCACCCGCCATCATACCCGCTATCCCCGCGATGATGAGCCCGAGCGAGTAGGGCACACCAGCAGCAAGTAGGCTCACGACTACTGCCACCAATGCCGCGATGACATGGGCTGCGGTCCGAAACATCGGAGCAATCATCGCAAGGAAGGTAATGGGAATGGCAAAATCCAGTGCCCAGCTTTCAGGGATTTGCGAACCCAACACGGCCCCTATGTAGGTAAATGCGTACCACAGAGGCACAATTGGCGTCACGGCCCCTAGAAAATAAACAACCCGCGCAGGTACGGTCATATCCGGCTCGCGCTCGAACTTGGACACGCCCACGACATAGGATTGGTCCACTGTGAGATAGGCACAGAGCGCACGCTGCCACAGGGGGGCGGCCCCGATGTAAGGGGTGAGTGAGGCAGAATACATCGCCATACGCAGGTTCACTGCCAGCGCGGAGATCAGCACGATCACGGTCGGTGCGTTTTCTTGCATCAGCTGAAGCGCGGTAAACTGTGCCGCACCTGCAATGACCACAATCGAGAAGGCCATCGTCTCAACCACGTTTAGGCCTGCCTCGGTCGCGAGTACGCCAAACAGGGATGCAAACGGGATGATCACCAGAATGAACGGGATGCTGTCGACGATCCCTTCGCGGTAGGGGGATTTGCGGGTGGTAGAGGTCATGCGATACCCTTAGATTAGAAACACTGCGTAACGCGTTGCCAAGGAGGGTGCAATAATTGGCTGTTCTTAATGATCTATCCGAATATCTGATCGCGCCTGACCCGCAGGCGCCTCGCTTGACCCGTGTGGTGAAGGGAATGGATCAGGACGGCGTGGCCCAACAGATCAATGTGGTCGAGGAGCGCCCGCTCACGATCTATCTCAACGCGCAGGAAATTGTGACGGCGATGACGATTGGTGATTACCCTGATTACCTGGCACTTGGATTCTTGCGCAATCAGGGAATGCTGAGCAGTGAAGACGAGATTACTGCCGTTGACTATGACGAGGACCTTGAAGTTGTTGTGGTGCGCACCGCACGCCAGACTGATTATGAAGAAAAGATGCGCCGCAAAACACGGACCAGTGGCTGTGCCGTGGGCACGGTCTTTGGCGATATGATGGAGGGGTTGGAGGGCGTGGTTCTGCCGGAGACACAAGTACGTACATCATGGCTCTATGCGCTCTCGTCCAAAATCAATCGCACGCCGAGCCTGTATTTGCAGGCCGGCGCTATTCACGGCACCATCCTGTGCAGTGCGGATCGTCCGCTTGTATATATGGAGGACGTTGGTCGCCATAATGCAGTGGATAAGATCGCAGGCTGGATGCTCTCCGAAGGGGTGAATGCTGATGACAAGATTCTCTACACAACGGGCAGATTGACCTCCGAGATGGTGATTAAAACGGCGATGATGGGCATTCCCGTGCTGGCCTCGCGCTCCGGCTTTACTGCGTGGGGCGTTGAGATTGCGCAGCAGTTGGGTCTCACTCTTATCGGGCGGATGAAGGGAAAGCGGTTTATGTGCCTGTCGGGCGAGGAGCGATTGCTGCGCGATGCCGATCCCGATGCCATCGCGGACGAACCAAAGCGCAGCGGCCGAAAGAGCGCATCATGAGCGAGGAGCGTTGGGAGCTATGCGTTACCCCAACGGCCGCCGAGACCTATGAAGCGATGGTGCTTGCGGGAAAGGTTTTGTTGCAAGGCCGTGAGCGGGGGATCCTGATTGCAAGTCCGTCTTTATCGGTCTTTGCGCCCCCATTGGGGCAACCATGAGCGTTTGGCCTGTTGTGATGCTCGTAGGCGGGCCGCAGGGCGCTGATGAAGCACTGACGGTGATGCAACAATGGCAGCAGGTCGCGCAATGACCGAATATGTCTTGAAGTACCAGCCGAGTGCACAAATGCTCAACCGTGCGATGATGGTGTGGGCAAAGCCACAGCACAGTCGCAGGGAAAAGAGTGCGCGCATAGCGATTGGTGTAATTTTTTATGTGGCGTTGATGGCCGGTGTTTTTGTGCTTTTGCGGTATGATCTGGTTACAAACCAGATGCTTGCTGGCGTCGTTTTAGGGATGTTCGTGAGTGTTGGTTTCTTAGTGGCAATGCATCAAAGAAGCATGAAGAAAATTAAGAGGTTCACCCATGATGCAATGGCACGGCACGGCGTTACCGATGCAGTGTTTCGGGCCGAGCAGGTTGAAATGACCTCACAAATCGGCACTGCGCGTATGGACTGGCTTTGCTTTGATGAAATTATTCCGCTTGCGGAGCCAACTGCCTTGCGCACAGGCGCGGTGGTCTATGCTATTCCTGATGTGGCTCTGCCCAATGGCGTCACGCCAGAGCAGTTTCGTGCAGATTTTCAAAAGTGGCAGGAGGTCGCACGATGAGACAACCGTTTGGCGTCATACTCGCAGGAGGACAGGCCACGCGCATGGGTGGCGGGGACAAGGGGCTGCGCATGCTTGGTGGACAAAGCCTTTTGGCACGGGTCGAGGCACGGATTGCCCCGCAAGTGGACCAGCTTGCGCTTAACGCCAATGGCGACCCTACGCGCTTTGCCAACATGGGCCTGCCAGTGATAGCCGACAGTATCGAGGGCTTTGCCGGGCCGCTTGCCGGTGTTCTGGCGGGGCTGGATTGGGCCGCGTCCCAAGGAGCAGAAACTATCGTTACCGCTGCTGCTGACACGCCGTTCTTTCCCTGTGATTTGGTTCCCCAATTGTTGCTCGCGTCCGAGGGGATGGCCCACCCGCTTGTCCTTGCCGCGACACCGGATGCAAAACGTGGCACAGCGCGGCATCCGACTTTTGGTCTCTGGCCCGTGGCATTGCGCGATGATCTACGCGCTGCTCTTGCGGGGGGGCTGCGCAAGGTTGTGCTGTGGACCCAAGAGCATGGTGGCCGTGAGGCGCTCTTCCCGCAGGAAGACGCGTTTTTCAACGTCAACACACCGGAAGATCTGACCCGTGCGGAGGCGATGCTATGAAGCTATATGGCGTTGTCGGTTGGAAGAATGCGGGCAAAACCGGCCTGATGGAGCGCTTGGTGACCGAAATTACTGGGCGCGGGTTTTCTGTCTCAACGGTCAAGCACGCGCATCACAGTTTTGATGTGGATCATCCCGGCAAAGACAGTTTTCGACACCGTGAAGCTGGGGCATCGCAAGTCATGCTGGCCTCACGCAACCGCATCGCCCTGATGCATGAATTGCGCGGCGCGAAGGAACCTTCGTTATCGGAGCTGCTGGCCCAACTTGCGCCCGTCGATCTGGTCCTTGTGGAGGGCTACAAACGTGATGCCCATGCCAAGATTGAAGCGCACCGCGCTGTGACGGGCAATCCGTTGATCGCGCCCGATGATCCGACAGTGCGGGCCGTGGCCAGTGACAGCGATCTGACGCTCGACCGTCCCGTCTTTAATCTCGATGACACGGGTGCAATTGCCGATTTCATCCTGAAAGAAGTGGGCCTGTGAGCCTTTTTGATACGGTCTTGGTGGCGGATTGGTCTGCGGGCAAGCGCGCAGGACCAAAGCCGAAGAAAGATGCGATTTGGCTCGGGTTGACGCGTGGCGGTGTGTCTCAAGAGCCAATCTACTGCCGCTCTCGCCAAGAGGCGGAGCGCGAGATTGTGCAGCTCATCGAGGCGGAGACCGCTGCGGGACGCCGTTTGCTCTGTGCGTTTGATTTTCCCTTTGGCTATCCCCAAGGGTTTGCGCGGCATGTCACCGGGTCGGATGATCCTTTTGCACTGTGGGACTGGTTCGAGGCGCATATTGTGGACGGCGATGACGGCTCAAACAATCGCTATGACGTGGCGGAAACGCTCAACAGGATGTTTGAGGAAGCCGGGCCATTCTGGGGCAAATCCCATGAAGACAAGTGGCCGGATGTCCCTTACCGCAAGGCAGGCATCACCTTTGATACGGTCGCTGAAAAGCGGGCATGTGACGGGGTGGCAAAAGCATCATCATCGTGTTTTCAGTTGGCTTTTCCACCTACGGTTGGGGGGCAGGTGATGATGGGTCTACCGATGCTCAACCGTCTTCGCCGTCTGGGTGGTGTGCAAGTATGGCCGTTTGAAGCGGCAGATAATTCCCGCGTTGTTCTGGCCGAGATCTGGCCCGGTGTAATTGAAGCGTCGGTGAAATCATCACTTGCGCAGGAGGGGCCGACAGCGATCCGTGATCGTACTCAAGTGCGCTTGTTAGCTGATGCTTTGGCCCGACTTCCTGCGTCAAAACTTGCTACGCATATGGCTGATGTGCCGCCTGTCGCACGAGAAGAGGCGTGGATATTGGGCGCGGGTTTGGCTGATGAGTTGAACGAGGCTGCATCGGTGGCACCGCCCTTGCGGAACGATTGTTTTGCGCTGCCTCAGGGGGTTCATTGGACTCCGGTGGATGAGGCGCTTGATCTGCTACGCCGCAGATTGACGCCTGTTGCAAAGGTGGAGCAGGTGCCGTTGTCCCAAGCGCGCGGCCGCATCGCTGCGACTGATGTGGTTGCTGCGCGGGCCAATCCGCCGCTGCCGAATACGGCTGTGGACGGCTACGGTTTTGCGGGGGCACGCGCGGAGGGAACGCACCGTATTCCCTTGGTTCAAGGGCGCGCCGCTGCAGGGGATGCGCCTGATTATGTCGCCGCTGGCCATGCCATTCGCGTGCTGACGGGTGCTGCCCTGCCGCAAGGTGTGGATACGGTCATCCTGCAAGAAGATGTACTGGTAGAGGATGGCCATATCCTGTTCCAAGGGGTGCTGAAGCAAGGGGCCAACACGCGTAAGGCGGGAGAGGACGTACAGGTTGGTGACCTAATCTTGTGCGCAGGGCGGCAGGTTACAT
This sequence comes from uncultured Sulfitobacter sp., assembly GCA_965364195.1. Classification (GTDB taxonomy): domain Bacteria; phylum Pseudomonadota; class Alphaproteobacteria; order Rhodobacterales; family Rhodobacteraceae; genus Sulfitobacter. The sequence continues at coordinate 25,244 of CBDTVN010000031.1, forward strand.
CCGCTGACTTGGCGCTTCTCGCAGCGACAGGTGTGGCGTCGGTCGCGGTGCGAGTTCCTTTGCGTGTAGGTGTTTTGTCGACGGGGGACGAACTGGTTGAGGCTGGGGAAAAGGCGGCTGACGGGCAGATATATGATGCCAACCGTCCGATGCTCTTGGGGCTGTTGGCCCAGATGGGGCATCAGGCGATTGATCTGGGCCGTGCGCCGGATGACCGCGCGGAATTGCGCAAGATTTTTGATACGGCCGCCCCGCAAGTGGATGCGATCATCACCAGCGGTGGTGCTTCTGCGGGGGATGAGGATCACGTTTCAGCCTTGCTTGAGGAGGCAGGTGCAATGGCCCTATGGCGCATCGCGATAAAGCCTGGGCGTCCACTGGCACTTGGGCTTTGGAACGGTGTGCCTGTGTTCGGATTGCCCGGAAATCCGGTTGCTGCGATGGTCTGTACATTGATTTTTGCCCGTCCCGCGCTGGCACAGCTTGCGGGAGCAGATTGGTATATACCTCAAGGGTTTGACGTTCCTGCGGCATTTGAAAAGCGCAAAAAAGCCGGCCGCCGCGAATATCTACGGGCGCGTATGCGCAATTGTCGGGTTGAAGTGTTTGCATCCGAAGGCTCGGGGCGTATCAGCGGGCTTAGCTGGGCCGAAGGCTTGGTCGAGCTTTCTGAGGAGGCGCGGGAGATCAAAGTTGGTGATATAGTACGCTATATTCCGTTTGGAAGTTTTGGAATTTAGGAGAGTGGATATGTGGAAATCAACATTCTCGATGTTGTTTTTAGCGAGCGGTGCGCAGGCAGCGGACTGCACGGGTGCGAGTTTGCGCTTCATCGAGAGCGCGCCGCGTGATCGGTTTGAGTTGACCGTGGGCACGCAGGCCTTAACCGCTGTGCAGGTTGATTTGCGCGGCTCCGCAGGGCGGCTCATCTTTGACACCGCCGATGGCGGCACAGGAGTGGAAGTCTTCCAGCCCTTACGCGATGAGGGTGGCACCACTGTAAATGATGTGGCCGACGGCGCTGAGGCTATCAAAGTGGCATTACGCGATGGCAAAGCGGGGTCGCGCGCGGTTTTCTCTATCGACGTGGACGACCGGCTTAGCGCATCTGACTTGGGCCAGATCCGTGTGACAGGCGGAGAAATGGCAGGGGCCGTTGCAACGTTTGAAGCTGCGGATGGGGCGGTGGTTAATGCTGTTTTCGACGCGAATAACCGCGCGCAAGCCTGCCCTTAATCGAAGGTGCCGGCAACACGGCCCAAGAGCATAAAGGCACGTGCGGTGCGCGTGTCTGCCATGGCCGATATCTCGGCGTCGCTTGAGGTTTTTTCAAAGTCAGCAAACTGTTTGTCGAAGCGGCGCAGAAAGTGATGCGCCGCGTCGCGGAATATCGGGTCCTGCTTCATCCGCCCTGCAGTTAGGGCCAACGATGAGCGGTCGCGGATACCGCCAAGTGC
>CBDTVN010000032.1:0-25953 GCA_965364195.1 uncultured Sulfitobacter sp.
GGGGGGCCGCTGTGGGCCTTCTTTAGTGTGCTGGGCAAATTCGCCGAGGCGCAGGGCGCGCTGAGTTTTTATTGGCGCAGCCTTCGCGGCGGGCAAAAGAGCCTCATAGAGTACAAATGACTATCGCTGCCGCCACGCATCACGGGCAAGCCCGGGTAGGATCGCAAAGCACTTCGCATAGCGCGGAACCATGCGTTGTGGGCTTTGTAACGCGCGCCAGAGCCATTCAAGTGCCAACGCGCGCATAATCCTCGGCGCGCGGACTTGGTGGCCAGAGAGGAAATCCAGACCTGCGCCAATGGATGCCAACCCAACAGCATCACAACGGGAGCGGGCAAAGGCGGCGAAAAGCTCCTGCTTGGGCGCACCCAATGCGATGAAACACAGGCGCGCGCCGCTTGCGTTGAGCATCTCGCAAATATCGGACGCAGCTGCGCCTGACGGGTCAAAACCGTAGGCAGGGGCGTGGGTCATCACGATATTGACGCCGGGTACACGGGCCTCAAGCGCAGATTTTGCCCCCGCGAGGGCGCCATCGGAGCTGCCCATGAGCGCCACAGGCATGTCCAGCTCGGCGGCGAGTTCCGTGAGTGGGATCACCAAATCGGAGCCGGGCATCAGCTCCAGATCCTCACCCGCAAGCTGGGCCAACCAGATGATTGGACGGCCATCCGCAACCACCAGATCTTGCGCGCGGTAGGCCTCGGCAAAGGTGTTATCGACGGGCAATTTAGTGAGGTGATCGAGGTTCAACGTTGCAAGTGCGAATCCGTCACCGCCCAAGAACTTAGCGCGAATGGCCTGAAACAATGCGCTGCGGGTCGGGATATTGACCTCTACTGCGGAACGCCCCTTGCCATATTTCATGATGCACCTGTGCAAGGGCACCACATATCAGCGGGGGTGAGTGATGCGGATGAAGCCAAAATATTGAGCCAGTTCAGTGTTTTGTGCGCCAAGCTTTGTGTTGGCAAATATCTGTGTGGCAAACTACCGTGATGACACACGCCTGCCTAGGGTGTAATTCTTCAACCCTTAACCCTGTGCCGTACTTTAGGAGCCTGATGCCAAACGGAATTGCATATCTAATGCTGCTGATGTGGCCTGCGGTCTGCCTTGTGCTGTTTCGCACCCAATCAGTTGAGCGGGCGATTGTTTGGTCGATCCTCGGGGGATACTTGCTGTTGCCGCCGCTGGCGGAGTTCAACCTGCCGCTTGTGCCTGCGATGGAAAAGGTTTCGATCCCGAACCTCAGCGTGCTGGCGATCCTGATTTTTGCCACCGAACACAAGGTGCGCCTGTTGCCTGAAGGCTGGATTGCGCGGGCTCTGGTTGTGATACTGATGTGTAGTGTGATCCCCACGGTGATGACAAATCGCGAACCGATCTTGTTCGAGGTGCTGCGCGATGCTGATCCGATACTCTTCCTTATCGATGCGTTGCCGGGTCAGTCGGTGCGTGATGTGGGCTCTGTTTTGATTTCCCAAGTGCTTACGATTGTTCCATTTTTGATTGCACGGCAGTTCTTGAGGTCTGAAGACGGTTTGCTCGAGATTTTGCGCGCTTTGATGATTGGGGCGCTATTTTATTCCATTCCGTCGCTTATCGAAATCCGCCTTTCGCCGCAGATAAACGTCTGGGTGTATGGGTTTTTCCAGCACAGTTTCGAGCAGACGATGCGAGCGGGTGGATTCCGACCGATTGTGTTTCTGCCTCACGGGCTCTGGCTTGCGCTGTTTGTGTGTACGGCGGCGATGTCGGCGGCAGCGCTGGCGCGGGTGACGCCCGGGCGGCACCGATGGAAAGCGGTGCTTTGGACGCTTTATTTGATTCTGTTGTTACTGGCCTGTAAGAGTGCGGCATCGATCGCGTACGGCATGGTTCTTGTACCGCTTATTTACTTTGCGCCGCGCCGCTGGCTGGTGCTGCTGGCAACATTGTTTGCATTGATCGCGGTGACATATCCGATGCTGCGCAATGTGGGCGTGGTCCCGACGGATATGATTGTTGAAAAAGTGGAGAAGTTTAATCTGGAGCGTGCACAATCGCTTGAATACCGCTTTAATAACGAAGAGCAACTACTTGAACGTGCATCGGAAAAACCCGCTTTTGGGTGGAGTGGGTGGGGCCGCAGCCTTGTGCGCAATGCGGAGAATGGCGAGATCTTAACAATTCCGGACGGGCGCTGGATCATCGTGTTTGGCAGCTTTGGCTGGCTGGGATACATTGCCGAGTTTGGTTTATTAGCCCTGCCGCTTCTGCTGCTCGGGGGCTATGCTTTGCGCAACCGTGAGGCTCAATTGTCGCCCTACATCGGGGCGGTTGCACTCATATTGGGCATCACGCTGATGGACATGTTGCTCAACGCGACATTGACGCCTTTTACGTGGCTGACGGCAGGCGCGGTGCTGGGGTATGTGGAGCGGCTCAATCCGCGTTGCCCACGTGTCCCGCGCAATGCGCTACACACGGCACCGGTGATGGGTCGCACCACCCGAAGCTTGCAGCGCAACATACTGTAAAAAGGTAGGGTCTCGCATTTTCAGCCTAATTTGACGCTTCTGATATTTGCGTTGTGTCCATTGTTTCTGATTTGGAACTAATGAGCCCTTTTTCTGTGATGATTTCCTGTGCTATTCTAGGTGTGGTCGAAGGGCCGAATGGCGATAAACGTCATAGAATCGACATTTTCGATCTGTATTACCAAAACTGGGCGAGGTCGTGCGTCTGCGTAAATGGTCCGTATTTCATTCAAACTATTGGGACACCTCCCTGTTGAGTGCGGATTTAAGGGTGAGAATAGATGACTGAACACAGCCGCAGCCTGACGCCGGCGGGCGAAGATATTGCTATTGTTGGCATGGCCGTGAACGTGCCCGGTGCCGACACTGTGGCGACGTTCTGGGACAATCTACGCGGTGGCGTCTCGTCCATTCGCAAGCTCACCGAGGAAGAGCTACTGGCCGCGGGCGAGACGCCCGAAAATATTGCGCGCAAGAATTATGTGCGCGCGGCCGCCGACCTCAAAGGGTTCGAGACATTTGATGCCGAGTTTTTTGGGTTCTCTCCCAAGGACGCTGCAATCCTCGATCCCCAGCACCGCAAGTTTCTTGAGGTGGCATGGGAGGCGATGGAGCAAGCGGGCCATGTGCCTGAAAATGTCACCGGTCCCATTGGGGTTTATGCAGGCTGCGGCATGGGCAGCTATTTCTATTTCAATATCTGCTCGAACGCTGATCTAGTCGATGATGTGGGCATGTTCCTGTTGCGCCATACGGGCAACGATAAGGATTTTCTCTCGACCCGCGTGAGCCATATTTTCGATCTCAAGGGGCCGTCGATCAACCTACAAACCGCTTGCTCGACCTCGCTGGTTGCGATCCATTACGCTGCCGCTGCATTGCGCAGCGGTGAGGTGGATATGGCGTTGGCGGGTGGCGTCACAATCGAGCTACCGCAGGGGCGTGGCTATGTCTTTAAGGAGAATGAAATTCTGTCACCTGACGGGGAGTGTCATGCGTTTGACCACCGTGCGCAGGGGACGGTCTTTGGCTCCGGTGCGGGGTGTGTCGCGCTGAAGCGTCTGTCGGATGCACAGGCGGACAGCGATCATATCTGGGCCGTGATCAAAGGATCGGCAATCAACAATGATGGTGCGGCGAAGGCAGGCTACCTCGCGCCTTCGGTAGATGGGCAGGCGCAGGCGATTGGCAAAGCGTTGCAGGCCTCTGGCGTGCCCGCTGACCAGATCGAGTTAATCGAGTGTCACGGCACGGGCACATATCTAGGCGATCCCATCGAGGTTGCTGCGCTGACAGAGGCGTACCGCGAACAGACCGACAAGGTCGATTATGCGCGCATCGGATCAGTCAAGACGAACATTGGGCATCTGGATACGGCGGCAGGTGTAACGGGGCTGGTCAAGGCATCGTTGGCGCTTCATTACGAGGCCATGCCGCCCTCATTGGGGTATGAAGCGCCGAACCCTGCGATTGGGTTTGAAGGCAGTCCGTTTTCCGTCAACGCAGCACTCACGCCGTGGCCTCGCCGCAAGACGCCGCGCCATGCCGCGATCAATGCGCTGGGGGTGGGCGGTACAAATGCCCATGCGATTTTGGCTGAAGCGCCCGAGCGTGCGGCGTCAGAAGAAAGCGATTTCCCGTTCCACGTCTTGTGCATCTCTGGCCGCTCCAAGGCTGCGCTGGACGCCAACACGGCTGCCTTGGCCGCGCATTTGCGCAACCATCCCGAGCAAGAGTTGGCTGACGTGGCCCATACGCTTAAAAACGGACGGCGCGGATTTGAACGCCGGCGTGTTGTCGTCGCCGAGAGCCATGCCGAGGCCGCAGACCTGCTTGAGGCTGGAGATACCCTCCGTGTGTTCACGCATGAGCGATTGGGCGTAGCGCCCGAGGTCGTGTTCATGTTCCCCGGTGGTGGCGCGCAATACCCTGACATGGCGCGTGATCTATACGAGACCGAGCCTGCATTTGCCGAGGCGATGGATCGTGGCCTCGACCACCTCGCACCTCAAGTCGACTATGATATTCGTGCGCTCTGGCTGCCTGAGGCGGACAGGGATGCCGCCGTCGAGACGCTCAGGAAACCTTCCACGCAACTGCCATTGATTGCGATTGTAGAATATGCGCTGGCGCAGCTGTGGATGAGTTGGGGCGTGAAGCCTGCCGCGATGGTTGGTCATTCGATGGGAGAAAATGTAGCCGCTTGTCTGGCGGGCGTGATGAGCTTCGAGAACCTGATTGATCTCGTTCTGTTGCGAGGGCGCTTGTTCGATACTGTGCCTGCGGGCGGGATGCTGAGCGTGCCGCTGTCGCTGGAGGCACTTAGAACATATCTCAGCGATGATCTTGACATTGCGAGCGTCAACGGCCCTGAACTCACGGCGATTTCCGGCCCCGATGCGGCGCTGGTTGCACTAGCCGCGCGGCTGGGCAAGGACGAAATCGAGAGTCAGCGCATCGCAATTGATATCGCAGCACACAGTCGGATGCTGGAGCCGATCTTGGCCGAGTACCGCGCTTTCCTCGCCCGTCTTGATCTCCAAGCGCCGCGCATGCCTTTCATGTCAAACCGAACGGGTGTGGCGATCACTGCTGCGCAAGCGACGGACCCCGACTATTGGGTGGAGCAGCTGCGCAACACAGTCCATTTCGCTGATTGCATCGAGACATTAAGCGCCCATGAGGGCCGAGTGTTCCTCGAAGTTGGCCCCGGTAAGGCGCTGTCCTCGCTGGCGCAAATGTCGCCAAACGTGAAGCCTGCCCAAGTGCTCAGCTCCCTGCGCCATCCCGATCAGGAGATCGCGGATGATATGTATTTTATGGGCATCATCGGGCGTCTTTGGGCTTGCGGGGTTGAGGCCGACTGGGATCAGATTTGGGGTGAGGCGCGGCGCAACCGTGTGCTGTTGCCCACTTATCAGTTCCAGCGAAGCCCTTATTTTATCGAGCCAGCGACTCAGGTTGCTACGGTGACAACTCCCGCAGTTACGCGGGTGGATGATATGTCCGATTGGGGCGCTGTTCCCAGCTGGCGTGCGCAGTATGCCGATGTGGATGCGGATATCGAGGCCGCATTGGCAGGGGCTTCGGATGAAGAATGGTTGGTCTTTGCGGACGACGGCGGTGTTGCGGCAGAGGTTATCGCGCGGCTTGAGGGCGCGGGTGCTTTTGTGTCCGTCGTGCGCAGTGGTGACAGTTTCGCCGATCTCGGTACGGGGCAATTCACTCTTGCGCCCGAACAGGGGCGGGACGGCTATGACGCGCTTATGGATGCGCTTGCGGGTGCGGAAAAAACACCCACGCGGATCGCCCATTTCTGGGGTGTGACGCAGGGCGATGATCACCGTCCCGGAAGCAGCTTTTATGACCGGATGTTGGAGCAGGGCTTCTACAGCCTGCTGTGGTTGGGCCAAACTTTGGCCGAGCGCGAGGATGCAGCCCCGACCCATCTGAGTGTGTTTACCAACGGTGCGGCCCGTGTCGCGTCCGAGCCGCTGCCTTACCCCGAAAAGGCGATGATTAGCGGTCCTGCGGGTGTGATACCTCACGAGATCGCAGATGTGACGGTGGCCACGATTGATATTGTGCTGCCGAAACTGCCTGGGCCAAAAGGGTTGTTTCAAAAGGCGCAAGAGCCTGTGGATGATATCACCGATGCCCTGCTTGAGGAGCTGTTGGCAACCCCGGCCAATGGGGTCACGGCTCTGCGTGAGAGCCGCCGTTATGTACAAGGATACCGCGCACAGCGTTTGGCAGCGGCTGAAAAGCCCGTGATCAAACGCGGTGGCACCTATCTGATTACGGGTGGTTTTGGTGGCATCGGCCAGACAATTGCGGCCGATCTGCTGTCCTCGCATGATGCCCATGTTGTGCTACTCAGCCGCCATGCTCTGCCCCCGCGCGAAGCATGGCCGCGTGTCCTGCAAACAATCCACGCCAGTGACGCAGTGGCACGGCGCATCCGTGCGATGCAGCGCCTTGACGCACTTGGTGGAACTGTCGAAGTCGCCGCAGCTGATGTGATCAACGTGGCGCAGATGCGCAAGGTCATCGACAGTCTGCGGGCACGGGGACCGATTGACGGCGTGATCCATGCCGCTGGTGTGCTGGATGATGCGCCAATGCTGGGCAAGACGCAGGCGCAGGTCGATGCGGTGCTGGCGCCAAAGGTGCAAGGCTTGCGCGTGTTGGACCAGTTGCTTCCCGATGGCAGTGTGGATCTGATGGTGCTATTTGCTTCCACCTCCACCGCGACCCGTTCTGCGGGGCAGGTGGATTACGTGGCGGCCAACGACTACCTCAACGCCTTTGCTAAAGCACGGGCAGGTGCCAAGACCCGCGTGATTGCCGTGAACTGGGGCGTTTGGGCCGATGTTGGTATGGCTGCAGAGGCCGTGGGCCAAGAGCCTGCCGAGACATTGCCGCCGCGCGCGATTGACGCGCCGCTGCTCGATACGATTGAGGTCTTGCAAGATGAGACACGCTTTGCTGCCAACCTCACGGCGTCTGATGATTGGGTGCTGGACCAGCACCGGATGAGTGACGGCAGTGCTGTGATGCCCGGCACAGGAATGGTCGAAGCGCTGGCGCAATCGGCTGTTGGTGCTGGTCTTTCCCTTCCGATCACGCTGCGCGATCTGTATTTTTTGCGCGCTTTTGATGCGCCCGAAGGGCAGATGCGCCAGATGCGTATCTCGCTTGCGCGGCAACAGGGCGGTTTTGCCGCAAGTCTTCTGAGCGATTGCATGCTTGAAGGCCGTGTCGGCTGGCAGGCGCATGTGGAGGGGCAGATTGCGGAATCCAAGGCCAAACCGCAGTCAATTGACCTCGAAGCGATCTCCGACCGCCTTGGCGCTGTGGAGGAGCGTGCAGGTGCGCATATGCCAAGCCCACAGGAGGCGCATTTGCGCTTTGGTCCGCAATGGCAGGTGATCCGTGCGCGACAAATGGGGGAGCGTGAGGGCTTGGCCCGTTTGATGCTGGACGCACCTTTGGAGGCGGGCCAGATATTGCACCCCGGTCTGATGGACTTGGCGACAGGTTGGGCGATTGAGTTGGCTGAGGGCTATGACGGCGCGGACCTTTGGGTGCCAATGTCTTATGGCGAAATTACGGTGCACCGTGCCTTGCCGACCGAGATTTATAGCCACATGCAACTGCGGGCCTCCGGTGCCGACGATGCGCGCTTTGACGTGACGATGTATGACCCGCAGGGTGCCGTTCTTGTGGAGGTGCGTGATTTTGCGATGACGCGCCTCAAGGGTGGATTTGCTGCCCAAGCAGCGCCTTTGCGCGCCTCCGAGGTGATCTTTGACGAGGATGCGCAGAGTGATGCGCGTCCGCAGTCTGATGCGGAGGAACGGCTGGCCTATCTGGTGTCCCAAGGGATTACAGCGGCTGAGGGGCCAGAGGCGTTGGCGCGGGCACTGGGGCTAGATGTGCCGCAGGTCTATGTGTCCTCGCTGCCGTTGCATGCTCTCATTGCAGCGGCGGACACGCCTCCGCGCGAGATGCCAAAGGGGCAAAGTTTCGAGCGGACCGATCTGGAGGGGTTTGTTGCCCCTGTTGGTCCTGTGCAAGAAGCACTGGCGCAGATGTGGTCGACGCTGCTCGGAGTCTCGCCTGTTGGCGTGGATGACAGTTTCTTCGATCTTGGCGGTCATTCCCTGATCGCGGTACGCCTGTTTGCCACCGTCAAGCGGGAGTTCGGGGTAGAGTTCCCGATCTCGGTTCTGTTCGAGGCGCCGACGATTGCGGATATCGCCGAACGGATCACTGCCCAGACCGGCGAAATTATCAGCAGTGACGTGCAAGAGGCATCGGCCAAGCCGCAGTTCATCCATCTGGTTCCGCTCAATGGTGTAAAGCCAAATGTCGCTGCACCGCTGTTTGTGGTGGCGGGGATGTTTGGAAACGTGCTGAACCTGCGCCATCTGGCGCTGCAATTCGGGCAGGAGCGGGCGGTGTATGGTCTGCAAGCACGCGGACTGCTCGGGAATGATGCGCCCCATGAGACGGTGGAGCAGGCGGCCAAGGATTACATCGCGGAAATCCGTCAAGTGCAGCCTTCGGGGCCTTATCTGCTGTCGGGCTTTTCAGGCGGGGGCATCACGGCCTATGAGATGGCACAGCAGCTTAAGGCGGCGGGGGAAGAGGTTGCTGTATTGGCGCTGCTGGACACGCCACTGCCGGTACGGCCGAGCCTAAGTAAATCGGACAAGGCGCTGATAAAAGTTGCGGAATTGCGTGAGAAGGGGCCGAAGTACTTGGCCGAATGGGTGCAAAACCGCATCGCGTGGGAACAGGCCAAGCGTCAAGGCAAGGCCGAAGTGACCACTGCCACCCAGTTTAACAATACCAAAATCGAGGCCGCGTTCCTGCGCGCTGTCGCGCAATATCAAACGCCCATTTGGAACGGCTCGATGACTCTGCTGCGCCCTGTGTTGGACCGCCGTTTCGCGGTGAGCGGGGGAAAGTGGGTCAGTGAGGCGCGTGAATATGTCTTTGAGGATAACGAGTGGATGCAATATGCCTCCCATTTGCGGGTGATCGAAGTGCCCGGTGATCATGACAGCATGGTGCTCTCGCCCAATGTTGTGGTCATGGCCTCTGAGCTGCGCGAAGTGATCGCTGAAGCGCTCACTGATGATGCGCCGCGCCGCGCGACGGCGGCGGAGTAGGTCCATGTCCCAGCCAACTGTCCTTTGCATTTTGCTAAATTTTCGCACGGCTGCCATGACCCTTCAGGCGGCAGAGGCAGCTTTGGCAGATCTGCATACTGTGGGCGGTGAGCTGGTGATTGTGGACAATGCCTCAGGCGACGGCTCGTATGAGATGATCACGCGCGAGGTTGCGGCGCGTGGCTGGAGTGAGGGCGGATTGGTCCGAGTCGTGGCTTCACCCGTGAATGGCGGTTTTGGCGCAGGCAATAACATCGGTTTGCGAATGATGCTGAGCGATGGGCGTAGGCCGGATTATTATTACATCCTCAATTCCGATGCCTTCCCCGACGCTGGATGCACAAATGCGCTGATGGACCACCTTGAGACCACCCCGCAAGCGGGGATCGCATGTAGCCATGTGCGCGGCGAGGATAACGAGGTGCATACCACTGCGTTCCGCTTCCCCAGCATTGCGGGTGAATTTGTGGGCGCAGCCCGTCTGGGCCTCATCGAGCGATTCCTGCCTGAAGCTCCGGTCCCGCTGCCGCAACCGCAGGCCACCTGTCAGGTGGATTGGAGCGCGGGGGCCAGCATGATGATGCGCGCCACGATGCTGGACCAGATAGGCACCTTCGACGAGACGTTTTTTTTATACTTTGAGGAAACCGACCTGTGTTTGCGCGCCGCTCGGGCGGGGTGGACCAGCTGGTATGTGCCCGAGAGCCGCGTTGTACACATCGGTTCCGTCTCGACGGGAATGAAGACCACGCGGCGTATGCCATCCTATTGGTACGATTCGCGTCGACATTATTTCATTAAGAACCACGGGCGGGTCTATGCAGCTGTGGCTTTGACCGCTCATTTGTTCGGTGGTGTCCTGCACCGTTTGCGAATGGGTATTGCGGGTAGGCCACCCCAAGACCCGCGCTGGTTCTTGCGTGATCTGATCACCCATGCCGCCACCCCGTACCGTTTGTCCCCGGAGGACCGCTCATGACTGCCCCATTCAATGCTGATGCCTTTTCTTGCGTGATCCTTGGGGATCAATCGCTGACCATTGCCTGTGCGGATATGATTGTTGCGGGCGGGCATAGTGTTGCGGCCGTTGTGACCACGGATGCGGATGTGCGCGCTTGGGCGGAAGGGCAGGGCGTGCGCGTTCTGGCCAAACCTGCCGATCTGACTGAGGCGGGACTGGATCCATTTGATTGGCTTTTGAGCATTGCGAACCTGCGGATTATTCCCGAGGCGGCACTGGTGCTTGCCAGCAAAGGTGCGGTGAACTTCCACGATGGGCCGCTTCCGCGCTACGCTGGTTTGAACACGCCTGCGTGGGCGATCATCAATGATGAAGCACAACATGGTGTGAGCTGGCACACGATTGAGGGCGGTGTGGACGAGGGCGATTTGCTTGCCCAAGAGCTGATCGATATCGCAACGGATGAGACGGCGTTCAGTCTCAACTCCAAATGCTACGGCGCGGGCATGGAGAGCTTTGGTCGCGTGATGGTGCAGCTGGAAGCGGACGCGCTGGAGCGTGTGGCACAGGATTTGAGCCAACGCAGCTATTTCGCGCGCGATCAGCGGCCTGCCCGGTTAGGGCTGATTGATTTTAGCCAAACCACGGCGCAGATTTGCGCATTGCTGCGCGGTCTGGATTTCGGCGGGTATTGGAACCCGCTGGGCGTGGCTAAGATTTCCAGCGGTGAGGCGGTGTTCGCTATCTCCAGTGCTGTCGCTGCGGAAGGTGCGGGTGCTGTGGGTGTCATTCTGGAGGCGGATGCAGCCCGCATCGTCGTCGCCACCTCTGATGGTGCCGTGGCGCTGGAGGGTTTGACTGCGCTGGCGGGTGCTGCTTTGCCCGTGGTCGGAACGCAGCTTGATCAAGTGTCCTCGACCCATACCGACGCGCAAGAAGCGTTGCTCCGTGACGAGACCTACTGGCGGGCCAAACTGGCGGCGCTGAATGCGCTGCCTGTGCCGTTGGCGCAAGGGGTGGCTTCTGCAGTCTGGACGCAGCGGGAAGTTGCGATCAAAGCGGGTATGTCGAAGAGTGAGGCCCTTGCGGCGGTTCTGTCCGTAATGCGCTTGGGGGCGGGGCTGGAGGCTGGCGATGTTGGCTATGCCGTGGTGCCTGTCCTTTCAGGATTTGCCGCTGAGTGGGTGCCGCTGCGCAGTGATGCGCCGCTTGAGCCACAGCTTGAGCGGATTGCCAAGACAGGGGGCTTTGCTACCGATCTGGCGCTGCGGGATGCATCGATTAGTGTTGAAGCCCCTGCGATTATGGTTGCGGATGCGCCCATTTCGGGCAGCACGCTGACGGTGCAGATCAGCGATAGCTCGGTCACGCTGCATGGTGATAGCGGTCTGTTGCATGAGGCTGCGATGGATATGATCGCGGCGCGGATCGCACACGCCCTGAGCGGTGGGGCTGGCCTGCCCGAAGCCGAGCGCACGGCTCTGTTAGATACATGGAACGCAACGAAGACGGATTATGCTGCAAGGCCGATCCATACTGAATTTGAAGCGCAGGTTGCGCGCACGCCGGATGCCATAGCGCTGGTGTTTGAAGACGAGGAGCTTAGCTTCCAAGCGCTGAACAAGGCGGCGAACAAGCTGGCGCACCGATTGATTCACGAGGGTGTTTCAACGGGAACGCCTGTGGGTCTTGCGACCTCGCGTAGTACCGATCTGTTGATTGGTGCGCTGGGCATTTTGAAGGCAGGGGGTGCCTATGTACCGCTTGATCCTGCGTACCCTGCCGACCGGATTGCGCATTACATCGCAGACAGCGGCGCGCCGGTAATTGTGACGCAATCCGCACTGGCGGATACGCTGCCCAAGGGGGATGCGACGCTGTTGGTTCTTGATACAGATAGCGCGCTTGCGTCCGCTTCTGACACCAACCCGGGTGCGGGCGCGGATGCGGATACGCTGGCCTATCTGATCTATACTTCCGGCTCTACAGGTACGCCCAAGGGTGTGATGGTGGGTCACGGCAATGTCGCCAACTTCTTTGCCGGTATGGACCAGCGGATCGAATATAGCGCAGGGGATGCGTGGCTCGCTGTGACCAGCCTGTCGTTTGATATCTCCGTACTGGAGCTGTTTTGGACCTTGTCGCGCGGTTTTAAACTGGTTCTGGCGGGCGATGACAGTCGGACCGAGTTGTCGCGTGGACCCATCGCAGTGTCGGACCGCAAGATCGACTTTAACCTGTTTTATTGGGGCAATGACGATGGTGTCGGCCCAGAGAAATACCGCCTTTTGCTGGAGGGTGCCAAATTCGCCGATGCCAACGGGTTCAACGCGGTTTGGACGCCGGAGCGGCACTTCCATGCGTTTGGCGGCCCTTATCCAAATCCCTCGGTCACTGGTGCTGCGGTGGCGGCTGTGACCCAAAACCTCGCCGTGCGCGCAGGGTCCTGCGTGGCCCCCTTGCACCATCCCGCACGGATCGCGGAGGAATGGGCGGTCATTGATAACCTCACGAACGGGCGTGTGGGTCTGGCCATCGCAAGCGGTTGGCAACCGGATGATTTCGTGTTGCGCCCCGAAAATACGCCGCCAAACAACAAACCCGCGATGTATGCTGCGATTGATCAATTGCGGAGCCTGTGGCGCGGTGAGACTGTCAATTTTCCGACAAAAGACGGTAAGGGCTTTGACGTGCTGACCCAGCCGCGTCCTGTGTCCAAGGAACTGCCCGTTTGGGTGACCACTGCGGGCAACCCTGACACGTGGCGCGAGGCGGGGGAGATCGGTGCGAATGTGCTGACCCACCTGTTGGGGCAATCGGTGGCCGAGGTCGCGGATAAGATCAAGATTTACCATACCGCCCTGCGCGGTGCGGGCCATAATCCGGCTGATTTCAAAGTCACGCTGATGCTGCACACGTATCTGGCGGAGACACGTGAGCGTGCCGAGGAAGTTGCGCGCGAACCCATGAAGGATTATCTGCGCGCGGCGGCGGGTTTGATCAAGCAATACGCTTGGGCTTTCCCTGCGTTCAAGCGGCCCAAGGGGGTGAACAACGCCTTTGAGATGGACCTTGGCGGGTTGGAAGATGAAGAGCTGGAAGCGATCCTGGAATTCGCTTTCCAGCGCTATTTTAACGACAGCGGGATGTTTGGCACCATTGACGACGCGGTGGCGCGCACCGAAGAACTCAAGCGCATCGGCGTGGATGAAATTGCATGCCTCATCGACTATGGCATTGCCGTGGATACGGTGCTGGAGGGCTTGACCCCGCTGGCCGAAGTGCTGGCGCGGGCGAATGCAGGATCGGCGCTTGAGGAGGACGACTTCTCACTGGCCGCACAGTTGATGCGCCACAAAGTGAGCCATATGCAATGCACGCCGTCGATGGCGCAAATGCTGGTGATGAACGACGAGACGCGTCATGCGCTGTCTGGTGTGAAGGAGCTGATGGTCGGGGGCGAAGCATTGCCCGGTGCTTTGGCCGCCGAGCTCTTAGAGGTCTGCGGTGGGCGGGTGCAGAATATGTATGGCCCGACCGAAACGACAATCTGGTCCACGACGCAAGTGGTGACCGAGGCCGAGAGCACAGCCGCAATCGGGACGCCTATCGCGAACACGCAGGTTTACGTGTTGGATGAGGCACTTGCCCCGCGCCCTGTGGGCGTTGCAGGAGAGCTCTATATCGCTGGTGATGGTGTAACCCACGGCTACCACGCGCGGCCCGAGATGACGGCAGAGCGGTTTGTGGACAATCCGTTTGGAGCGGGACGCATGTACCGCACGGGTGATCTGGCGGCATGGCGCGCGGATGGTACGCTTGGTTTTATGGGCCGTGCGGATGATCAGGTGAAAATCCGTGGTCACCGGATCGAGCTGGGTGAGATCGAAGCGGCATTGGCAGCACAAAGCGGGATTGCCCAAGCGGTTGTTGTGGCGCGCGATGCACCAGGTGGTGCGCAGCTGGTCGGCTATGTTGTTGGGACGGGTGTGAACGAGGATGCCTTGCGTCGTGCGTTAAGCGCGCGCCTCCCCGACATTATGGTCCCTGCGCGGATCGTCGAGGTGGCGCGTATGCCGCTGACGCCGAACAAGAAAATTGACCGCAAAGCACTGCCCGCACCTGCGCCAAAGGCAAGTGGTGCTGTAAGCACTGATACCGAAGTCGCCCCCGAGGGCAGTACCCAAGCGGCGATTGCAGCGGTGTGGAGCGCTATTTTGGGTGTCTCAAACATCCGTGCGTCCGATAATTTCTTTGCACTGGGCGGCCATTCGTTGTTGGCAGTTCAAGCACACCGCGACATCAAGGCGGCACTCGGCGTGGAGAAGTTGGGGATCACCGATATTTTCCGCTTCCCCACCCTCGAAGGGCTGGCGGCACATCTGGACAGGGGCAAGCCCGTCGCGCCCGCTGCGCCTGCAGCAGAAGACACGCCCGTCAAGACCGAGACAATGTCAAAACGCCGTGCCATGCGCGCTGGTCGGTCCAAGGCGGGTTCGTGAAGCCTGACCCAGCCCTTGTTGCGGCGCTCACGCGAGAAATTTTGCCACAGGGTTTAGGGGTCGCGGCGGGCGATCCTGCCTGTATGCCGTCGGTCGTTGATCCTTCGGAGGCCAGAGTTATCAGCGCGGCTGTGGAGTGCCGGAAAATAGAATTCCACGCAGGGCGTGCGGCAGCACATGCGGCGATGACCGCATTGGATATGCCATCTCAACCCGTTCTGATGGCGGATGACCGTGCGCCGATCTGGCCAGAGGGGATTACGGGGAGCATTTCACACAGCCAAACCGCATGTGTAGCGGCGGTGGGCACCACGTCCGAGTGGGCTGGCATCGGTGTTGATTTGGAGGAGGCCGCACCGCTGGATCCGTTGTTGATCGTGGAGGTCTGCACCAAGGCGGAGCGACAGTGGTTGGGACAGCAACCTGTTGGGGAGCGCGGATTGATGGCAAAGCTTATATTCTCGGCCAAAGAAGCAACCTACAAGGCGCAATATCCGGTGACGGGGCGGTTGTTCGGGTTTGAAGGTGTGGAGCTTTCGATTGACCGTAAGAGGAGCCGTTTTGAGGCTTGTTTTCGCACCACACAAGGACGATTCACCGCCGGTGAAATTCTGCATGGTCGGTATGCCCACGCAGCGGGGCTGCTTGTCACGGGCGTCGCCATTAGGCACTCTAGGCAGACATGAATGATCAACTGTTGAAGGAGCGTTTGGCATGGTGACACGGCGAAGCATATTGCGGATTGGCGCAGGTGCGGCCATCGCCGTTGGTGCTGGGATGGTGGGCGTTGGTGGCTCGCGCATCTGGCGTGTCTCAAAAGCGCGCAAAAGCTATGCGCAGACCTTGCCAGCCCCCGACGGACCGCTAAACGTTTTCCACCTTGGTCACTCATTGGTTGGGCGCGATATGCCCGCAATGCTGGCGCAGCTCTCGCCAGAGGGGCACGGCTATGCCAGCCAGCTGGGATGGGGCACACCGCTGCGCGCGCATTGGTATCCCGATGTGCCGGTGAACGGGTTCGAGACAGAGAACGACCACCCCAAATTTCTGCCTGCACGTGAGGCGTTGGAGAGTGCCGGCTTTGATGCTGTCGTTCTGACCGAGATGGTCGAGCTGACCGACGCGATCCGCTATCACGACAGTCCTGAGTATCTGGCGAGTTGGGCAAGCTTGGCGGGTGATGCGCGGCCCGATGTGCGGCTCTACGTCTATGAGACATGGCACAATACCGATGATGCGGCAGGTTGGCTTGCGCGGATTGACAGTGATTTTGAGAATCTGTGGATGGAGGGGATGACGCTGCCTGCGGCGGGGCATCTCGGCGTGCCGATCTATGTGATCCCTGGCGGGCAGGTCTTGGCCGCATTCGTGCGCGCGGTCGAGGCGCAAGGCGGTGTTGGCAATATCGACAGCCGCGATGCTTTGCTGGCCCGCACGCCTGAAGGGGAGGTGGACACGATCCATCTGAGCGACTTGGGTGCTTACCTCATCGCACTTACCCATTATGCGAGCCTTTACCAGCGTAGCCCTGTAGGTCTGCCGTTGGCACTTATGCGGGCGGACAGGAAGGTGGCGGATGCACCGGATGCGGACGCAGGGGCGCTGATGCAGCAGGTGGTGTGGGATGTGGTCCGCTCCAATCCCTATAGCGGCATATCAGCATGAGCGATCTGGCAAGTACGATCTTCTCGGTGGTGATGGTGGGTCACAGCCTGTTTGGCACCACCAGCCCCGATATGCTGGAAGCAGCACTGAGCGAGACCAGCGCGCAAGTCGAGGTGCGCGAGCAGATCATCAACGGTGCGCCGCTCAAGTATAACTGGGATAAGTCGAACGAGGCGCAGGGCATTGATGCGCGCCAGGTGTTGCCGCAGGGCAAGACGACCGATCTGATCCTCACCGAAGCGATTCCACTGGCCAATCACCTGCAATGGAGCGAGACCGAGATTTACGCCCAAGCCTTTGCTGGCCTCGCGCTGAGCGGCAAGGCGGATGCACGGGTGTTCGTGCAAGAAACCTGGCATAGCCTCAAGAGCGGCACTGGCGAAGCGGTTGAATTTGATGACAAAGCTGCGACGCCATGGCGTGTGCGCTTGCAAGAAGATTTAGCTGACTGGGAAGGCATTGTAGCGCTCTTGCGTACGGGGCAACCGGATGCTGAGACGCGGGTTCAGTTAATCCCTGCAGGTCAGGCACTTGCGCGGCTGGATGATGCGATTGCAGCGAACGAAGTGCCTGGCCTTACCAGCATTGCGGATGTGTTTTCTGATGATATTCACCTCAATGCGCGGGGCCATTACTTTGTCTCTTTGGTGCAATATGCAGTGCTGACGGGGGCCAGCCCTGAAGGGCTGTCGCATATTGTGAAGGACCGTTTCGGTAAGCAATTTGACGGACCTGATGCCGAAATGGCAGAGGCGATGCAGCGTGTGGCATTTAATGCAGTTGAAGCGTATCGCGGGGGCGAAATTGCACAAGCTCCGGTGAGAGCCGCCGCCGCAGTTGCACCCGTCCAGCCGCGTGTGCCCCCTGAGCCGGAAGCAGTGCCAGAACCCGTACCCGCCGAGAAACCTCCTGCGCCTGCGCTTGCACCGCAAACTGTAGCACCTGAAGCAGCCGCAGCTTCGCGTGAAGCGCCAGCAGGGGCTATCGCCGTGGGCCTTGGGGCCGTAACCGATTGGGCGGCGCAGCAGCCGTTTCTAGACGTGATGAAAACTGCGCGCCCGTGGCTTGGGCATCTCAAGAACCAGTTTGGCGGGATCGAGTACGACGCGTTGGTCGAGGGTAATCATATTGACAGCAATGGTTGGGTAAAAAGCCTGCCGCGCCGCGCTGCATCGGTTGGCACCTTGATCCTGACCGATCTGCCCGAGGCGGCGGCGCCCTCGCTTGAGGGGCGCTATGTGCTGCGGTTTGACGGAGCGGGAGTGATTGAGCCCACAGGCCGGACGACGAACATTCGCTATAAGCGTGGCGAGGTGCGCTTTGACTACACCCCCGGTCCGGGCAGTGTAGAATTGCGCATCCAACGGACCAACACGGCCAATCCTTTGCGCAACATTACCGTGGTGCGCGAGGACCGGTTGGAGCTGTTTGACAGTGGCGCTTTGTTCAATCCTGACTGGACGGCGCGCATGGCCACCTTTGATACCCTTCGGTTTATGGATTGGATGGAGACGAACAACTCGACTCAAGCGCGCTGGGACAACCGTCCGTTGGTCACCGATGCCAGTTGGGCGGATAAGGGTGTGCCGCTGGAGGTGATGCTAGCGCTGGTCAATATTTTGGGCAAGAACGCGTGGTTCAACATGCCGCATCTTGCCGATGACGCCTATGTGCGTAAATTTTCCCGCATGGTGCAGGACAGATTGGACCCGACGCTGACGGCTTATGTCGAGTACTCCAACGAGGTGTGGAATTTCCAGTTTGCACAAACCCGTTGGGCCGATGCGCAGGCGCAAGCGCGCTGGAACACGGCGGAAGTGGGTACACAATTTTACGCCATGCGCGCGGCCGAAGTGGCGCGGATCTGGTCGCAGGAGTTTAGCGCAGGGCAGGCAAAGCTGGTCAATGTAATCTCGACCCAGACAGGCTGGCTTGGGTTGGAAGAGAATATTCTGAACGCACCGCTGGTCGTGGCCGAAGGGCAACCAAAGCCATCGGAAGCCTTTGATGCCTATGCGGTGACGGGGTATTTCGGCGGTATTTTGGGGCTGGAAGCGCGGGGGGAGCAGGTCAGAGGCTGGTTGGACGAGAGCCTTGTGCGCGCGGTGGATGCGGCCGAGGCAGAAGGGTTGACAGGGGCGGACCGACAAAAGGCGATTGACGCGGCGCAGTATGATTATGCTACAGCATTGGCAGCCCAAGAGTTGACCGATGGGTCCGTGACGGGGCAGACCGTGGATACAGTCAGCGATTTGGCGGAGCGGGTCTGGCCCTACCATGCCGAGGTGGCCCAGAATGCAGGGCTAGAGATGATTATGTACGAGGGCGGCACCCATATCGTGGGCATCGGCGCGCAAGTGGATGACGATCGCCTCGCAAGGTTCTTCCAGCATCTCAACTACACGCCTGAGATGGGTGTGCTCTATGCTGGTCTGCTCAAGGGGTGGGCCGAATCAGGTGGGCGTTTGTTTAACGCCTATGCCGATGTCTATGTCCCGACGAAATGGGGCAGCTGGGGCGCGTTGCGGCATCTTGATGATAGCAATCCGCGCTGGGATGCACTGGTAGCTGGTCAGTGAGTGTGGCGTGCAGCATCCTGATCCCTGCTCATAACGAGGTGGGCTACATCGAGCCGTGTCTGGAGGCGCTGCTGGCCAGTGATCCAACAGATGCGCAGGTCGAAGTGATCGTGATGGCCAACGGTTGTACCGATGCCACGGTGAAGGTGGTGCGGACGTACGGGGAGCGCTTCGCCGCCAAAAATTGGCCGTTGAAGGTGCTGGATATCGCCCAAGGTGGCAAGATGGGGGCACTTAACGAGGGCGACGAGGCGGCCCAATATGCTGCGCGGATTTATCTGGATGCGGATGTTTTAGTCTCTCCGCCCCTCATGGCGCAACTTGCCGAAGTGTTGGCTGCAGATGGTCCGCGATATGCCAGTGGCGGCCCGATTGTGGTGGCCGAAGGCAGCGGGTTTACCCAAGCCTATGCCCGGTTCTGGAAGAGCCTGCCGTTTTGCACATATGGCGTGCCGGGCTTTGGTGTGTTTGCAGTGAATTCCGAGGGACGCAAGCGGTGGGGACTGTTCCCGGACATCATCTCTGACGATACATTTGTGCGGCTCAGCTTTGCCCCAAGTGAGCGTGTACGGGTGCCTGCCACTTACCGCTGGCCGATGATTGAGGGTGCACGGCTACTGATCAAAGTCCGCCGCCGTCAGGACGTCGGTGTGGCGGAGGTGAGGGCGCTCTATCCTGCGCTGTGGAACAACCATGACCCGGTGCCCGCAGATGCAGCGCCCCTTTGGCGCCGCGCGCTGCGCGATCCATTCGGGTTTACGGCGTATGCGATTGTCGCGTTGGGGGTGCGGTTGCCACATGCCAAGCAGGAGCGCTGGGCGCGCGGGCGTTAAGGGGCGGCGACGAAGGACGCCAGTTTTGCTGCCTCGGCATCTACGTCATGGCGCTCCAGCACGCGAAGACGTGCTGCTTTGGCCATTTTAGTTAGCTGTTTGGGGGCTGTATTCGCCATGTCCGACATGGCAGCGGCCAAAGCATCTGCATCGCCTGCAGGCACAAGCCAACCGGTTTTATCCTGCTGAACCAGCTCGGGTATGCCCGCGATATATGTGGCGATTACCAGACGTCCGGCGGCCATGGCCTCCATAATCACCATAGGCAGCCCCTCAGCGAAGCTGGGCATCAACAGCGCGTGGGCGTTCTGTAGCTCCTTGAGCAGGCGGACTTCATCGACCCAGCCTGTTAGCGTGATGTGATTAGTAAGGCCGAGGTCCGCAATGCGCGCTTCGATCTCGGGCCGCATTTCACCGTCACCGATAAGGGTGAGGTGGGCATCGGGTTCTGTCTTGACTAGTTCGGCCATAGCATCGAGTGCCAAAAGTTGACCTTTTTGCTCCACGAACCGTCCGATGGTGACAAACCGGGGGCCGCCCTCTGGCAGGGGAAGGGGCGCGGGAAAACGGGCGGGGTCAATGCCGCAATGCACCACTTTGATCTGGTTCCAATGATCGGGCCCGGCCCATCGGCTGAGCTGGCTGCGGCCGTAGCTTGTGATGCCGACGGTGAATTTCGACCGCGCAACTTTCTGGCCCAGCGAGAAGGCGCGGGGGGCGTCAAATTCTTCGGGGCCATGCACTGTGAAGCTGTACGGTGGTCCACCTAGGGCCTCTGCCAGCATCGCAACCATCGCGGCATTGGTGCCGAAGTGTGCGTGCGCATGGGTGGCGTTAGCAGCATTGGACACCTGCGCAACATAGGCAGCCTCAACCAGATAAATCATATGCTTGAGCAGACCCACTTCGGAACGGCGTCCGCAGGCGACGGCAAGTTTCAACGCACCGATAAAACGGGTCGGCGCGGTCAGAAAGTTTTGTAGTGTGGCGCGCAGGAGGGTAAGGATGCCAGCACGCAAAACGTATTGCGTCGACGCTGCTTCTTCCAAGTCCTGCGTATCCACCAGCGGCATGTCACCCGCGCGCATGGCAAGGCGTGTCACCGTATGCCCCTGCGCCTCCAGTGCGCGAATTTCGCGGCGGATGAAGCTGTGGCTGGGTTGTGGATAACTGTTGAGGATGTAGGCGATGTTCAACGGGTGCGTCCTTCGTGTCTCACTTGGGGCCGGTGCGGTGCTTGGCTCTGGCACATGCGGGGGGGGAGCGTTAGCAAGGTTGTAACAGTAAATCCGGAGAGAAATACGGCAAATGGGTGGTATTTTACAGCAATTGCGCGGCGGGCGGTTGATGGCGCGGGTGATGCGCAGCACGTCATGGATATTGCTGGGCTACGGTGGCTCCCAGGGGTTGCGGCTGGCCTCCAACCTGATCCTGACACGGATATTGTTTCCTGAAGCGTTCGGCCTGATGGCGCTGGTGGGGCTGGTGACCGTAGGGCTGATGCTCTTCTCTGACGTGGGTATCGCGCCGTCGATTGCGCAAAGCAAGCGGGGCGATGATCCTGATTTTTTGAACACTGCGTGGAGCATTCAGGTGCTGCGTGGGGTGATCTTGTTCGCCATGGCCTGCGCATTGGCGGTGCCATTTGCCACATTCTATGATGCGCCGGAGTTGGCGAGCTATCTTCCCATTGCGGCCCTTGCGCTGTTGATCACTGGGTTCAACCCCACGCGGATTGAGACGGCACACCGCCACCTGCTTATGGGGCGACTGACGGTATTAGACCTTACAGCGCAGGCGATCGGGATTGTGGTGATGATCGGCCTCGCGTGGTGGTTGCAATCGGTCATGGCGCTGGTGCTGGGGGGCGTGGTGTCAGCGGTGGCCAAGCTGGCGCTGACATGGGCCTACCTGCCCGGTGCGGCGAACCGGTTTCGCTGGGAGCCTGCAGCGGTGCGCGAGCTGGTCACATTCGGCAAATGGATATTCCTCAGCACAGCATTTTGGTTCTTCGCATCCCAGGGGGACCGTGCGGTGCTGGGCAAGTTTCTTAGCCTTGAGAACCTTGGCATTTATAACATTGCCTATTTCCTTGCGGCATTCGCCATGCAACTCGGGACAGCGGTGACAGGCCGCGTGATGGTCCCCGTATACCGCGATGCAAAGCATGAGACGGGCAAGATAGCCAAGCTGCGCTTTGGCATCTCTGGTGTTGTGTTGACGCTGCTGCTGGTCATGGCGGCGGCGGGGCCATGGCTGGTGGGGGTCCTTTATGATCCGCGCTATGCGGCGGGGGGGGCGATTGTAACGCTGCTGGCGGTTGCGCTGATCCCGCAGGTGATCGGGATGAGCTATGATCAGGCTGCACTAGCTGCGGGGGATTCACGCAGGTTTTTTGTCGTCTCAGCCAGCCGTGCGGTGTTCCAGATCAGCTTACTGATCGTTGGGGTGAGCTTTTTCGGGATCATTGGTGCTATTGTCGGAATCGGGCTGGCACATCTGCTGACCCATCCGGTCATCATCTGGCTGGCGCGCACCCATCATGCGTGGGATATGCGCCATGATATTATCTGTGCGACCGTGGCGGGGTCACTGGGCGCATTGATGATCTGGTGGCACTGGGACGCCATTGTGAACCTGTCCGTGCTTGGCTGATCACGGCTGCTTCGCAAGGCGGGCGGTTCGGCCTGCTTTGCCGGCGGCGCGGCGTTTCTCGCGTGCCACACGCCATCTTGAGCTTCGGTATTTGGGTGCAAGCTCGGGGATCGATACCACTGGCATGACACCTGTTTCCCGCTGCATCTGGCGGGCAGAGCGAATGACGGGGCGACGCAATTCAAACAACCAAGCGACTACAAAAGCAATACCTGTCGAGGCCAAAGCACCCATAATTGCGCGCCGTTTTTTGCTCGAGGTGATAGGGTAGTCAGCGACTTGTGCTTCTTCGAGGGTGCTTAACCGTTCTCCTTGAGCGCCAAGTTCGAGGCTAAAGCCGACCTGTGCCTCGTTGCGGCGTGTGGCAATCGTCTCAAGCTGGTCACGCAACAGCTCCATCCGGCGGGCAAAATCAGCGAGAGAGCGTTGTGTTTCCGGCGAGCCCTGAATTGTCTCTTGCAGTTCGTTGCGGCGCTGGTCGAGCAGAGCGCGTTGGTCCGAAAGCGTGCGCAGCTGACTGGCGAGCGCATTCTCTTCACGCGTCACGGTAGAGGCGCGGGCGGAGCGGTCAATTTGAGTGCGTGCCATCTGCATGCTGATAATTTCGCGGTCAAGATCGAGGATCGCCTCGTTTAACTGGGCCACCTCGGACATGCGGAATACTATGCCACCTTCGACGCTGAGGTCGTTCTCGCGGCGGTAGGTTTCAAGCTCACCCTCAAGCTCGGCAATGCTGTCGAGCACGACTTGTTCCTGGTTTTGGAAGAAGGCGAGTGTATCTTTGCTCTGTTCGCGGCGCTGTGCGGCCATCAGGTTGCGGGTCTGCTCGGCGAACTCATGGGCCACATCCCGGGCGAGTTGGGCTTGCTCCATCTGGGCGGTAATCGTGAGGACGGAAATAGTGCCATCATCGGCAAAGCCTTCACGTGCGGCGGCCACCCCATTAATGCTGACGGATTCACGCAACAGCTGGATCTTCTCGCTGGGTTTAAGAGCTACGAGGTTGCCATAAATATCGTATTTTTCAATTATCTGT
Organism: uncultured Sulfitobacter sp.; assembly: GCA_965364195.1. Lineage (GTDB taxonomy): Bacteria > Pseudomonadota > Alphaproteobacteria > Rhodobacterales > Rhodobacteraceae > Sulfitobacter. The sequence continues at coordinate 23,434 of CBDTVN010000032.1, forward strand.
TGCAGGCTCGTGCGCGCCATGAGCTGTTGCTGGATGAGCTGGAGGCGGCGGGCGGAAGAGCCCTCGACGGTGGAACGGGCGAGATCATCGTTGATCTTGGGCTGTTCGACCTGAATGACTTCGGACGATTCGTACATGTGAACTTGGCTCGCGGCCCAATAGAGCGATCCAATACAGCCGAGCAGAATCACAAACACGATCACACCCATCCGCCGACGGGTCATGTCCAGAAAGTCCTGCCATGTATAGATCGGACCCATAGTCGCCTCGCTTAATCCTGATGTGCTGCCCGTAACACGAATTGCCGCCCATAAAGACGACATTTAGATAGGAGTAAATGTAAATTCAGGCGAATATATGACGTCTTCTGGGCCACACAAATCGCGATGCACAGGTCGCTTAGAACCGCTCGATGCTGGAAGCGCGGGCGCGATTTAGGATCACCCCCAACAGTGGTACCTGTCCGTCCAGAACCCGCTCACATTCCGCTAGATGTTTGGCCATGGTCTGGGTCCCGTCCGAAACAAGCAGGATGCCATCAAGCTGTGGTAGGAAAGCGGAAGTGTCGTCGTATGACAGCAGCGGCGGCATATCATAGAGCACGACATCGGGTTTCAAGGCGGTACGCATTTCCGCAAGGCTAGCAGCGGTTGCAGGATCTTGCATGATCTCGGCAGGGTCCTCTTCGGGGCCAGTGCCAAAGCCAACGGCAAGTGTGTCACTGGTGCGCAGGAAATAATCGCTTATCGCCACATCACCGGCGAGAAAGTCTCTCAGACTGTCGGTTTGGCCCGCGCCCATGTCCAGCGTTTTGGCCAGACCCGGGGCACGCATGTTGAAATCCATCAGCACGATGCGGGATGAGGGAACGCGCGACAGGCTTGCCGCGAGATTGGCAGCGACAAATGTGCTGCCACAGCCCGCGGTGGGCGCTGCTATGCCAATATTTACCCAGCCGGTTTGCTTGATCGTCTGGCGCAGGCGCGTACGCAGCAAATCAAATGCATGCGAGACATCCGTAGTGCGGAAGTCCTCGGCTGCTTGGCTCCCCGCAAGGATGTGCTGATCTGTGCCGGGCATCTGTTCGTGCAGGATACTCCAGAGATCACGTGGTGCCGCAGAGTGGGCCCGGACGGGAGCATCCGCTGCCAGTTCGGCTTCTGCAATGTCGTCCTGTACTGCCGTGGCAAAACGGCGGGGACGGGTAAAGCTGGCCTGTGCCGGAACCATAAGATCACTGCGCGCGGCCAATCCGTCTTCGGCTGAGGATGCAAATGTGTCCTTCATTGGATCATGCTTTCGGAGTTTAGACATAGCCTTGAAATAGGTTATGTGCTTGTGAATTCAACGTTTGGGCGCTCTTAGCACCCGGTTCGGCCCAACATCACACCAACGGTTTTGAAGATGATTGCTATATCGCCCGTCACGGACATCGACGTGTTATACGTCGCGTCCACTTCGTTGCGGAAGGAAAAGCGGTTTTCGTTGCGTTCAGAGACTTGCCACAGACCTGTAATGCCGGGTCGCAAAGCGTAATAATGCTTCGTGTTACCGTACATTGGCAGTTGTTCTGGCATCATGGGGCGCGGCCCAATCAGGCTCATCTCACCCGTGAGTACGTTCCACAACTGGGGCAGTTCGTCTACAGAAGTCGAGCGTAGCAGAGCGCCCACACGCGTGACGCGCGGATCATTGATCAGCTTTTGCTTTTCGTCCCACTCGCGGCGCATTTCGGGATCGCGAGAGAGGTAATCTTCAAGCACTGCATCCGCATCGCGCACCATCGTGCGTAGCTTGAAAATAGAAAAATGCTTGCCCTCTTTGCCAAGACGGTCCTGACGGTAGAAGGGGTTGCCGCCTTCGATCCAGAGGGCAATTGCGCATAGCAACATGATAGGGACGAAGAATGGGAGACTTAGGATCACCAACAGAGTCTCAAGCGCCCGCTTACCGCCGTTGCGGTAAAAGGAGTTCTGATTTGCATCAGGGGCATACTCAGGCTCAGGCAGCGTAAAAAAGGAATCGGACGCGTACGCAATCAGAATGCGCGCGTTCGTCTCACCGTTTGCTGCTGCAAGCCGTCCAAGGCCGTAGCCGGGTTGGTCCGCATCAAATTTCTTCATAGTTCAAAACCCCCCAGGGTCATGCAATCATCAGTGTCGATGCTTCGATACATTCGAAGCATCCGTAATCTTTTAAGTGGCGTCTGCACGGTGCGGCCTTATTGGCAGCTAAGGCGTTGCCGTATTGGCGTCTCTATTATGCAGGGATTCGAATATCCCCGATCTTGTCAAATGCGGAGAAATTTCCGCTTCATGTAAGCTTATGCAGCCGGACGCTGCCAAATCACTGACGCTTTGATAACAGAGTTTTGCCACAATTGACGGTAAATTTTCGAAACAAACTGTTTCACTTGGAGCCGCCTATTAGATATGCACACGTATTGCGAGAAGATTTTAATTTAATGCTTACAATGGGGTATGTGGCAGCCCGTAAGTATGTCGCCATCTCCTATGCCTA
>CBDTVN010000033.1:0-25909 GCA_965364195.1 uncultured Sulfitobacter sp.
TCGTGCCTTCTGATCACGGTTCCTCGGGCTACATCGAAAAAGACGTACCGCAGCCACACGAGGAAGATGCGTTCGGATTCTCGATCACAAACCGCGCGCCAATCAGCTCTTCGCTGAAATCAATCACGGCATTGGCAAGGAACGGCAGGGAGACGCTGTCCACAACCACACACTCACCCGCGCCCGAAAGCACAAGGTCGTCTTCTTTGGCTTCGTCGAGTGCAATTTCATACTGGAAACCGGAACATCCGCCGCCTTCAACAGCCACACGCAGGGCTTTGCCGTCAGTCGCGGCACCAATCTCTGACAAACGCTCAAACGCGCGGGTCGTCACTGTAGGGGGCAGGTTCATGGGGTCACTCCGCGATGTGTTTCCATTAAGGCTTGGTCGTAATATAGGATTGAGCCAAGCGGGGTACAAGCGCCGCGTTACAGGAGCCATACAATGCGTGCATCCTATGCCTCAGACCCGGACCGTGTCCGCGGCAGGCGTGTCCATGAGGAAGAGAGCAGTTTCCGCTCCTGCTTTCAGCGTGACCGTGACCGGATTATTCACGCCAGCGCCTTTCGCAGGCTCAAACATAAGACCCAAGTGTTCGTGGAGCATGAGGGCGACTATTACCGCACACGCCTGACCCATTCCATCGAGGTGGCCCAAGTGGCGCGCACCATTGCGGGGGCGCTTAACCTCAACACAGAGCTGACAGAGGCCATCGCACTCGCCCATGATCTGGGGCATCCGCCTTTTGGCCACACAGGCGAAGACGCGCTGCACGCGCTGATGCAGCCCTATGGTGGGTTCGATCATAATGCCCAGGCGATTAAGATCGTCACCTCATTGGAGCAGCATTACGCGCTGTTTGATGGGCTGAACCTTACGTGGGAAACGCTGGAGGGGATCGCAAAGCACAATGGTCCGGTAACTCCTTTGCGTGAGGAAGGTCCGGTAACTGGCGAGTTGCCGCATGCGCTTGCTGATTATAACGCGTTGCATGATCTGGAACTGCACACACATGCCAGTGCCGAGGCGCAGGTCGCCGCACTCTCCGATGACATTGCCTATAATAACCACGATTTGCACGACGGTCTGCGCGCGGGTCTGTTCTCCGAGGCCGATATTGCCGAGCTGCCACTTTTGAGTGCGGCCTACGCAGAAGTGGACGCGCTGCATCCGGGCCTCGATGCATACCGCCGCCGCCATGAGGCGCTGCGCCGGGTGTTTGGTGTGATGGTCGCGGATGTGATCGAGACATCGCGCGAAAAGCTGGAGGCGTCGGGCGCGCAATCGGTTGAGGATATTCGCCATCTGGGGCGTCCGGTGATCTGTTTCTCCGATGCCATGTGGCGCGATCTGGGGCAAATCAGGCGGTTCTTGTTCACACGCATGTACCGTGCGCCTGCTGTGATGAAAATCCGTGCCGAGGTGACAGGTGTTGTCGAAGACCTCTTTCCCCTGTTTATGGAGAAACCAGAGCTTATGCCCGCCGAATGGGCAAATTATATTGCCCGCGCTGGATCCGACCGTACGATGCTCGCACGGCTGGTTGCCGACTATATCGCAGGCATGACGGACCGTTTCGCCCTGCAAGAGCACGAGCGCCTGATTGGCGGCACGCCGCGCGCGGGGATATGATCCTCTGTGAAAGGACAAAAGATGTTGGATAACATGACTGAAACAAAGCCGAAGGCCAAAGGGATGCTCAAAGGGCAGCGTATCATTGTGCTCGGGGCCTGTTGCGGGTTTGGGCGCGGGATGACGCGTGCGCTGATCGCATCTGGCGCGCAGATTGTGGCGGCTGATTCAAATGCCGAAAGTCTGAAACAGCTCACGGGTGCGGTGCCTCTAACGCTCAAAGGTACGCCAGAGCAGGCGTTGCGCCGTGTGGGCCGGGTATGGGGTGAGGCGCGCCTTGACGCTGTGCTCAATCTGATGCCGCTGCGCCATCCTGACCAGCTTGATATGAACATCGCAGCACTGCAGGGCATCGTTCAGGGCTTTATGCCTGCGCTCTCGGCGCGCGATGGCCAGATTGTGACTGTTGTGGCACGGCCCGAGCAACCTTTGGAGGTGGCGGCAGGGGCCATGGCGCCTGCGCTCTTGTCAGCGCAATCGGCACTGTCACATGCGCTGCGCCGTGACGGCCTCACGCTTAACCTGATCAATGTGGGTGAGGGAGCTGTAACGCCTGCGCGGAAGGCAGTTGTGGGGCTTTTGACCAAATCACTGGGCCAGCTGACAGGAACCGAGCTGCGCCTGTGATTGACGCGCCCTGTCAGGGTGGTACATGACAGATCACTTAACCCGCTGAGAGCATTGCAATGAACCTTTTCGCCGATATCCGCTCCCTTGTTCTGACCGCACTGGATGCGATGGTCGCCGCTGGCGATCTGCCAACGGGTCTGGTCACGGACAATGTCACAGCAGAGCCGCCGCGCGATGCCTCGCACGGGGATATGGCAACGAACGCTGCGATGGTGCTGGCGAAACCTGCGGGCATGAAGCCGCGTGACATTGCTGACAAGCTCGCTGTGCTGCTGGCGGAAGACTCTCGCGTGACCTCAGCCGAAGTGGCGGGACCGGGGTTCTTGAACCTGCGGCTTGCTCCATCCGTCTGGCAAAGCGTGGCTGATACAGTGCTGGCCGCTGGCACCGACTATGGTCGTGGTGATTTAGGCGCGGGCCGCAGCGTGAACGTCGAATATGTCTCTGCCAACCCGACGGGACCCTTGCACGTTGGCCACACGCGTGGCGCGGTGTTCGGAGATGCGCTGGCCTCATTGCTGGCCTTTGCCGGATGGGATGTGACCCGTGAGTATGTGATCAATGACGGTGGTAACCAGATCGACGCTTTAGCGCGTTCGGTCTTTCTACGGTATCAAGAGGCACATGGTCAGGAGGTCGCATTTCCCGATGGCACATACCCCGGTGATTATCTGGTGCCTGTGGGTCAAAAGCTCAAAGAGCAGGTCGGCGACGAGTATCTCGACCAACCCGAGGATGTTTGGCTGGTCCCGATCCGCAACTTTGCCACAGACGAGATGATGGACCTGATCCGCGACGACCTCGCGCTGCTCGGTGTGAAGATGGACAGGTTCTTCTCCGAGAAATCTCTTTATAACACCGGTAAGATCGAGGCCTGCCTTAAAAAGCTCGACGATATGGGCCTGATCTATCGCGGCACGCTTGAGCCACCCAAGGGGAAGCTGCCCGAGGATTGGGAAGCGCGCGAGCAGACGCTGTTCAAATCCACAGAATTTGGCGATGATCAAGACCGCCCGATCCAGAAAAACGACGGCACGTGGACCTATTTCGCGCCCGACATCGCCTACCACAATGACAAGGTCGAGCGTGGCTATGATGCGCTGATCAACGTGTTTGGTGCGGATCACGGCGGTTATGTAAAACGGATGAAAGCGGCTGTGCATGCGCTGTCGGGTGGCAAAGTGCCGCTGGACATCAAGCTCACGCAGCTGGTTAAGCTCTTTAAAAACGGTGAAGAATTCAAAATGTCCAAGCGGGCAGGGAACTTTGTCCTGCTGAGCGACCTGATCAAGGAAGTGGGCAAGGATGTGACCCGCTTTGTCATGCTGACCCGCAAGAACGACGCACCGCTTGATTTCGATTTTGACAAGGTGATGGAGCAATCGCGCGACAACCCTGTTTTTTATGTCCAATACGCCCACGCGCGGGTCGCAAGTGTGATGCGCAAAGCAGAGGCCGCGGGCATTGACGTGAGTGATGACGCGCTGAAAACGGCGGATTTGAGCAAGCTGGACCATGACGCAGAGCTGGCGCTGCTGCGCAAAGTGGCAGAATGGCCGCGATTGGTCGAAACAGCCGCGCGCAGCAACGAACCACACAGGGTCGCCTTCTATCTCTATGAACTTGCAGGGGATTTGCACGGTTTCTGGAATCTCGGCAACACCGAGACAAACCTGCGCTTTATCCAAGAGGACGATCCTGCAACATCCCAAGCGAAAATTGCCCTCGCGCGGTCCGTTGCGATTGTAATTGCGGCGGGCTTGGGTATCCTTGGCGTGACCCCTGCGGAAGAGATGCGTTAAGCAGCCATCGCAGGACAGACAGGCAACGACATAAGATCTGCGCGGCATCGTATCGCGTGGACAGAGAGGCGAAGATGGCAGATTATACACAAAACCCTCAAGGGGGCTTTGCCCCGCATGTGCATCCTGAATATGCTGTGCCGCGCGCGAACGCCGTGGGAAAGCTGACCAATCTGGCCGGTGCTGCTGTGTCACTGGCGCTGATTGTCGGCGTCGGTGTCTGGGGCTACAAACTCTTGGTGCGCGACGTGAGCGGCATCCCTGTTGTGCGCGCAGTGGCCGGAGATATGCGGGTTCGTCCCGAAGAGCCGGGCGGGCGATTGGCTCGGAACCAGGGGTTGTCCGTGAATAAGGTCTCTTCTGTGGGTGCCGATGATGATGCCGCTGATGAAGTACGCCTTGCCCCGCAGCCGGTTGATTTGGTTGAAGAAGATCAGCCGATAGTCAGACTTGAACAGGTCGCCATCGAGAGCGCGCCCACAGCGCCAGCCCCCACAGAGGTGGTTCAGCAGCAAGTAGCTCCCGCTGCCGAGGACATATCTGCGGCACTTGAGAGCGGCTCTATCGACAGTCTTGTAGCGCAGTTGATCAATGGCGTGACGCCAATGGAGCCGGTTGAGGATACAGGTGCCCCCGTGCTGGCCACCGTCCAGACGCCAAATGTCCCTGCCTTGCTGACCGGAGAGGGGATGCAGGTTTCCCTACGCCCTGCTTTGCGTCCTGAGCGCAGCGCCATAGCCACAAATATTGTTCCTGTTTCGGCCTCAACTGCGAGCAGCAACTTTGATGTTGATGCCTCGACCTTGCCTGCGGGCACACGTTTGGTTCAGCTTGGTGCCTTTGACAGCCCCGAGATTGCCCGCGCTCAATGGGGCAAGCTTAACGTCCGTTTCGCACCCTTTATGGAGGGCAAAAAGCGGATTGTAATGGAGGCCAAATCAGGAGGCCGTACATTCTACCGTCTGCGCGCCCAAGGATTTGAAGACATCGGTGATGCGCGTCGCTTCTGCTCGGCTTTGGTTGCAGAAAGTGTGGATTGTATCCCTGTGGTAACCCGATGAGCCGTTTTGGCGCAACGATCCTTGATGCAACCGGCCAGCGCCTGACAGCTGATGAAAAGGCCTTTTTTCGCGATGTGACCCCGTTTGGTTTTATCCTCTTCGCCCGCAACATCGACACGCCGGATCAGGTGCGTGCGCTGTGCGATGAATTTCGTGAGGCCGCAGGTCACAACGCCCCCATCACGATTGATCAAGAGGGCGGCCGCGTCCAGCGTTTGCGCGCGCCCACGTGGCGCGAATGGCTCCCACCGATGAATTTCCTCCAAGCGGCGGGTGAGAATGCCGCTGAAGCGATGTACCTCCGTTTCCGACTGATTGCGCATGAACTCTATGCACTTGGCATCGACAGCAATTGCGCACCCATGGTCGATGTACCGGGGCCTGATACGCATGAATTTCTCTATAACCGCTGCTACGGCACCGACCCGCACAATATTGCGCTGATGGGGCAGGCGGCCAATGACGGCATGCTGGCCGGTGGTGTGCTGCCTGTGATCAAACACATTCCTGGCCATGGGCGCGCCACCGCTGACAGCCATTTCGAACTGCCCCATGTGAGTGCCGCGCGGGACGATCTGGACCGGGTTGACTTTGCCCCGTTCAAATCCCTGCGCGACACGCCTATGGGAATGACTGCCCATGTGGTCTACGAGGCGATTGATGAAGCACCCGCGACCCTGTCTTCGCGCATGATGCAGGTGATCCGTGAGGACATCGGTTTCGACAATCTGATCATGACTGACGACATTTCGATGAAGGCGCTGTCAGGCTCCCTGAGCGATCTAAGCCGTGATGCCATTGCTGCGGGCTGTGATGTCATCCTGCATTGCAACGGGACTTTGACTGAGCGTGCCGAGGTGGCCGCTGCCGCAGGGGATATGACAGATGCTGCCCACCGCCGCGCATTGCGCGCGCTGAGCTATCGCCAGACGCCCGATGACATTGACATTCCCGCCCTCGATGCGCAGCTTAAGGCGCTTGTGGGCGAGGGTGTGCATGGCTGAAAATTCATTCGAGCAAGACAGCACAACAGTTGCCGAGCGGCTTGCTGCTGAGGCGCTGATTATTGACGTGGACGGGTTTGAAGGCCCGCTTGATCTGTTGCTGACCCTCAGTCGGACCCAAAAGGTCGATCTGCGCAAGATTTCTGTCCTACAACTGGCGCGGCAATATCTGGCCTTTGTGGAAAAGGCCAAGGCGCTGCGGTTGGAACTCGCTGCTGATTATCTGGTCATGGCCGCTTGGCTCGCGTTCCTAAAATCGCGCCTCCTGCTCCCCCCTGATCCGACTGAAGAGGGCCCGTCGGGAGAGGAATTGGCCGCCCAGCTCGCTTTCCAACTTGAGCGCCTCTCCGCAATGCGAGACGCAGCGGCCCGCCTGATGGGGCGGGATCAATTGGGCCGCGATTTCTTTGCCCGCGGTCAGACACAGATGGTCGAACGCGTGCGCTCGGTCACCTATACCGCAACGCTGCTGGACCTGATGCAGGGCTACGCCCGCATCCGCACCCGCGATGACTTTCGCCCCTTTGTGATGGACCGCGAAAACGTGTTCACGATGGAGCAGGCATTGGAGCGGATGCGCGGTCTCATTGGGTATGCGGGCGAGTGGGGCGATCTCATGAGCTTTCTGCCCGAAGGCTGGGAAAGCGATCCGGTCAAGCGCCGCTCCGCCACCGCCGCCACTTTTGCCGCCTCGTTGGAGTTGGTCAAAGAGGGCCATCTGGAAATCCGCCAGTCCGAGAGCTTTGCGCCAATCCAGTTGCGAAAGAAAGATTAAGACCATGTCAGAAGATATTGAACAAGAAGGCGAAAGCCTGTTCGACGCTCCGCCCATGGTCGAGCAGGAACGCATGGTAGAGGCCGTGCTGTTCGCCAGCGCAGAGCCCGTCACGCTCAAAGATCTGGAGGCGCGGATGCCCCACGGCTGTGACGTGGCAGAGGCGATGATTCATGTCCGCCGCCGCTATGACTTGCGCGGTGTGCAGGTCATGAAGATCGGCGATGCCTATGCGATGCGCACCGCTGCCGACCTTGGATATCTCATGCAAAAGGAAACCGTTGAGGTCCGAAAGCTCAGCCGCGCCGCAATTGAGACATTGGCGATCATCGCCTATCACCAGCCCGTGACCCGTGCCGAAATCGAAGAAATTCGCGGCGTCTCTGTCTCGCGGGGCACGGTGGATCAATTGCTGGAGCTGGAATGGATCCGCTTTGGCCGTCGCAAGATGACACCGGGCCGCCCTGTGACATTTGTGGTGACCGAGACCTTCCTCGACCACTTCGGTCTAGAGAACGCCCGCGACCTGCCCGGCCTGAAAGAACTCCGTTCCGCTGGCCTGCTGGAGAGCCGACCTCCTCTGAGCTTATTGCCCCAAGTAGGCGATGGTGAGGATGAGCCGGAAAGCACTGAAGGACAAAGCGAACTTTTCGAAGACTAATCCCAAAAATGCCGCAATTGTCGCTATACTGGCAACAAAAGAGGTGAGGAGAGCATTATGAACCAGATTATCAACATGGTTATGCGTATCTTGATGCGCAAAATGGTCAGCAAGGGGATTGATGCCGGATTTAACAAGGCATCCTCCATGCGCAATGGGCGCCAAAAGCCACAACGCCAAGGCGAGATTGACGACTATGGCAATCCGGTCAAACGCGGCCCGACGCAGCAGGAAGTCCGCGCCGCCCGCCGCGCAAGACGCCAGAACAACGGCCAAGCCTAAGACGCCCAATCTCAATTGGCGCTAAATACTCCGGGGGAAGCCTTGTTCGCAGAACAAGGCTGGGGGCTGGCCCCTCTCAGGCGCTCTTGGGCGCCTTAAAGTGTTTGGACAGCTTCAAACCTTGGCCCTGATAGTTGGAAGCAATTCCGGCACCATACAGTTGGGTCGGTGCTTCGATCATCTTCTCATACACCAACCGCCCGACAACCTGCCCATGCTCCAGCACAAAAGGGGCCTCATGACAGCGCACTTCGAGCACGCCGCGTGATCCTGCACCGCCTGCGTCATCATAGCCAAATCCGGGATCAAAGAAGCCCGCATAATGCACGCGAAATTCACCAACCATCGCCAGATAAGGCGCCATTTCAGCGGCATACTCCGGCGGGATGGTGACGGCTTCTCGGCTCACCAGAATATAAAATGCTCCGGGGTCCAGAATGATCTGGCCATTGTCACTGTGCACTTCTTCCCAATAGTCGGCAGGTGCATAGTGACCGATTTTATCGAGATCGATCACACCCGTATGTGGTTTGGCGCGGTATCCGACCAGCGTTGTGTCTTTGAGCCGCAGATCAACAGAAAAGCCCAAACCGTCATCAATCACCGCATCGCCATCTACCAGCGGCGTCTGCGCATGTAGCGCGCGCAGAGCGTCATCGTCGAGTACCGCATCGCCGGTACCAAAGCGGATTTGGTTGAGCCGCATGCCGGGCCGTACGAGAACGGAGAAGGAGCGGGGGCAAATCTCGGCGTAAAGCGGCCCGTTATAGCCTGCGCCGATGCGGTCAAATTCGGTCCCGCCGTCGGTGATCAACCGCGTCAGCAGGTCCAGCCGCCCTGTCGAGCTCTTGGCATTGGCGACTGCGCTGATATCCGTCGGAAGCGCCAATCGCTCCATCAGCGGAACCACATAGACTGCCCCTTTTTCCAGCACAGCCCCATCCGTCAGATCAACGCGGTGCATCTCGAACTCACCAAGCCTGTCGGCAACCTTTGCCCCACGCCCTGCGAGAAACGAGGCGCGCACGCGGTAAGCAACGGTCCCCAGCCGCAAATCAAGGCTGGCGGGCTGTATCTGGGCTGCATCAACCGCGGGATCGGCAGCAATCACACCTGATGCAATCATCGTCTCAAGCTGTTGGTTCGGGATCACGCCAGGCATGAGAATTCCTTTCGGTAGACGGCGACCACAACAAGGCGACCGTTATATGTGCAAAACGCCCGCACCCGAAAGGGATACGAGCGTTTTGTGTATGTCGTGGTCGGGCTAGCAGGACTCGAACCTGCGACCTTCCGTCCCCCAGACGGACGCGCTACCAGACTGCGCCATAGCCCGAACATGGCGTGTTCATACCGCATAAACATGGCTGTGCAAGAGGCAATTGCACCCACAGCCACGGGTTTTAGGATTTAGGCTGCGCCCCACCGGGACGCGCCGCCATACGGTCGCGCAAGGCGGAGAGTTGTGCCAACAAGGGCTGAACCTGCTGCGCCGTGGCCGTATCCAAACGTCGCGTGCGGCACGCGCGGGTAAGCGTGGCGGTCTCGGCGTGTATATCTGCCTCTGGTGTCACGGAGGGCATACCAATATCGCGCGCTTTCGGGCGTGGTGGCTCTTGCGGTGCTGACGTCTCGGCGGCAGGTGCTGCTGGTTCAGGCTTCTGCGCTGTATCCTCGGGAGCCGCTTCATCGGCGCTCACCTCAGAGCCTGCTTTCATGGAGGGCTGCTCTGCTGATGGCTTGCGCAAGAAGGAGGGCAGGGGCGCGTTTGGTTCTTTTGTTGTTTCCGTTGTCAGCTCTTCGTCAGCCTGCTCGGGTTCTGTCGAGCCCCGTTCCGCTGTATCAGCGGCAAGTGGTTCGGCCGCTTCCATATCGGGCTTAGGCCCATCTTCCGATGTTGGCTCATCCGCTAACGCAGGCGTATCATCGCTTTGATCGGGTGCGGGTGCCTCAGGCGCGTCTGATGGTGCATCGGCTGATACAGAAGCATCCTCTTCTGCCGACGTATCGCTTGTCTCAGCCGCTTGCTCGGTTAGCGATTCCTCAGGGGCATCAGATGTATCGCTGTCTGCTCTGCCGGCAGTCACGGTCTCTGAAGTGTCCTCCGGCGCAGTAGGCTCGTCAGCTGCAGCAGTAACTTCTATTGCGGTATCAACTGTGGTTTCGGCAGCTTCCTGTTCTGGCTCAACCGTAACTTCATGCGCTTCAGAATCATCAGCACCGCTCTTAGTGGGGGCGTCGGCTGCCATTGGCTCAGGAGCCGCGTCTTCTGCCTCTTCAGGCTTCGCTTCTTCTACGACAGCTGTCTCTGCTGCGCGCGCTGGCTCTTTTGGCGCTTCAAAGGGCAGGACAACGCCTTCTTCCGGTTCAGCCACTTTACGTGGCGCAGGGATAGGCTTGACCGGCGTTTGAAAATCCTCGCCTTCATCATCAAGCGGGACGGACATGGCCGCTACGTGGCTCATGCCTTCTTCGCGCAGGATTTTCTGAACGCCTTTGATCGTCAGCCCGTCTTCGTGCAGAAGTTTTCTGATCCCGCCCAGCAGTTTCATATCCGCAGGCCGATAGTAGCGGCGGCCGCCCGCGCGCTTGATCGGCTTCACTTGGGTGAATTTACTCTCCCAAAAGCGCAAAACATGCGCTTGAATGCCGAGCCAATCGGCAACTTCTGAGATCGTGCGGAACGCGTCAGGCGATTTCGGCATCAGTTCAGGACTTGTTGCCGTCCGCGACACGGTCCTTCATCAGGTGTGACGGGCGGAATGTCAGAACGCGGCGCGGGTTGATTGGAACCTCTTCGCCTGTCTTGGGATTGCGGCCGATGCGCGCCGATTTGGAGCGGATCGAGAATGTCCCGAAGGAAGAAACCTTGACTTGCTCGCCGCGCACAAGGGCGTCGGACATTTCTTCAAGGACGGTTTCGACCAGTTGCGCGCTCTCGTTGCGGGACAGGCCTACTTCACGAAATACTGCTTCGCTCAGATCCATCCGTGTCAGTGTATTTGTTGTCATGATTTCCCCCATATTTTACAAGACTTTGGCCAGTAAGGGCTCCTAAGTCAACAAGAACGCTATCTTATGCGCGCAAAAATGTGATTGCTACCAGCGTAGAACAACAGCGCCCCATGCCAATCCGCCACCGATTGCTTCCGTCACAATCAGGTCGCCCTGCTTGATCTGGCCGCGTGCCACACCGACGGACAGAGCGAGTGGAATTGAGGCAGCAGACGTGTTGCCATGGTCCTGCACAGTCACGACGACCTTATCCATGGGCAGGCCCAACTTCTTTGCAGTGCCTTGGATGATGCGGATGTTAGCCTGATGGGGGACGATCCAATCGACATCTGCTGTGTCTACCCCTGCAGTCGCCATGGCGGTGGTCGCGGTTTTGCTTAGCTTTTCCACAGCGTGGCGGAACACCTGGTTGCCCTGCATGCGCAGATATCCTGTGGTGCCAGTGGAAGTGCCACCATCGACGTACAAAAGATCACGTTGGGTACCGTCGGAGTTCAGGTCGGTCGACAGGATGCCGCGGTCCGCAGTGGTGCCGTCACCCTCCTGCGCTTCCAGCAGCAACGCGCCTGCGCCATCGCCGAACAACACACATGTGCCACGGTCGGTCCAGTCCATGATCCGGCTGAATGTCTCTGCGCCGATGACCAGCACGCGTTTGGCTTGACCGGACAGGATCAGTGCGTTTGCATTGCTCAGCGCAAAAATGAAACCTGCACAAACTGCTTGAATATCAAAGGCAAAACCTGATTTCATGCCCAGCTCGGCTTGGACCATTGTAGCGGCAGACGGAAAGGTTAGATCGGCAGTCGAAGTCGCGACAATCACCGCGTCCACGTCATCTGCAGCCAAACCAGCCATACCCAGCGCGGCTTTTGCGGCTGCGGTGGCCATGCTTGACGTCGTCTCACCCTCACTCACGAAATGGCGCCGTTCAATGCCAGAGCGGGCGCGAATCCACTCATCATTGGTGTCGAGCGTCGCCTCGAATTCGGCGTTCTCAACAACACGTTCGGGCAAATAGTGCCCGACACCTTTTACAACAGCACGCAGGGTCATTCGGGGACTGGCTCCTCGCTGGGCAAAGCGGCAGCAACGCGGGCCGCCAGCTTGTCGTTAAATCCGTTCTCAGATAGTTGCGCGGCAAGTTTGATCGCCGCCGAGATGCCTGTCGCATCAGCGCTGCCATGGGATTTCACAACTGTACCGTTGAGACCTAAGAACACACCACCATTCACACGGCGGGGGTCAATCTTGAGGCGCAGGCGCATCAGAGAAGTATAGGCAAGCAGGGAGGCAAGCCGCGACAGGATCGAGTATTTGAACGCTTCGCGCAATCGCACGCCAATCAAGCTGGCGGTGCCTTCGCCGGTTTTGATCGCAACATTTCCGGTGAATCCGTCGGTGACGATCACATCGGCCTTATTGCCTGAAATATCGCCACCTTCGACAAAACCCACAAACTCGAACGCCGCATCGGCGGAGTGGTCGCGAATCAGATCGTGCGCTTCTTTAAGCTCGGTGCGGCCTTTGTGCTCTTCGGTGCCGACGTTCAGCAAACCGATGCGCGGGCGCTCCACGTCCAGACCGTTGCGCGCATAGGACATCCCCATCAGCGCAAAGCGCAGCAGATCATCGGCGTCCGCTTTGATATCGGCGCCTACGTCCAACATCACGTTGAAGCCCTGCTTGTTCGAGGAGGGGTAGAGCACAGCAATCGCGGGGCGGTTCACGCCGGGCAGCTTGCGCAGGCGGATCATCGACAGCGCCATGAGCGCGCCTGTGTTGCCACATGACACCGCGACTGACGCCTCACCGGAGCGGACAGCCTCGATGGCGGACCACATGGAAGTGTCCTTGCCGGAGCGCACGACCTGACTGGGTTTATCGTCCATGGTCACAACACCGACGGCATCGCGGATGACCGTGCGCTTGTCCAAAACGGGATGTTTAGCCACCAAAGCGCGCAATTCAGCCTCGGGTCCGTGTAGAACGAAGGAAATGTCGGGATTGGCTTTAGCTGAAATAAGGCAACCGGCAACTACTGCTGCCGGCCCTTGATCACCACCCATCGCATCGACCGATATGAGGGTGTGGGCGCTCGCTCTTGTGTGATCGGTCGGTGCCGTCATCTGGTGCGAATGCCTTTAGTTGTTATTGCTCAGCCGCAGCTTACGCCGCGTCTTCGTCGAGATCAATCTCGTCGTTCTGTGCCACAACTTCTTTGTCAGCGTAGTGGCCGCAAGATGCGCAAACGTGGTGCGGGCGCTTAAGCTCACCGCAGTTTGTGCATTCGTTAGGGTTCGCTGCAGTCAGCGAATCGTGTGAGCGGCGGTTGTTGCGGCGCGATTTGGATACTTTATTCTGCTGGACAGCCATATCAGGTGCCTTTGTATTCGGGGCCATGGTGCGCAGATCGGCTGCGTCGGGCCGTGTTTCATATCAACTCCCGTACGGGCGTGTCGTGCGTTTAGGCAAGTGCTGCTCGCTTGTCCAACGCTAATTCACGGGAGAGCCACAAAATACTGCGAAAATGACAGGGCGCAAGCGGGTTTTGGCACTTTACGTGTCGTCGTTACCTTTGAGTTGGTCCTTGAACGCTGCAAGACCAGCAAAGGGGCGTGCTTGTTCATCTGTCATGGGCATTTTGCCTGGCTCGGTCACGCGGACCGTTGTGCTCTCGGCCTCTCCTTTGCGCGGGTATTCGGGCAAGGCGAGGGCGAGCTCTTCTTCCATAACAACCGCAGGATCGATCCATACGCCCAACGGCTCCACGCTATCGTCCTCGGGCATCTCCGCCTCCGGGGCGTCCACGTCGGTATAGTCGCGCAAGAATGTGCGCACGACATCTGTATCGATCCGCGTCAGCACAGGCTCAAGCGTGACAACGCAAGGCTGTACTACAGTGGCACCCAAGCGGCCTTTGAGCTGCCAGTCGCGATCACCAAGAGGCTGAAGCCCTCCCTCAAACGACAATTTACGCAGCCCTGTCAGGCCCATTGCCTCGGCAATGGCGGCAAGGGCAGTTGCATCAGGGCGTAGGGAGAACGGGTTTGGTCCGGTCTGGGACAGGCTTGCCACGCGCAAGCTGGTGGCTGTGGGAGGTGTGGGCGACATATCTATGTGCTTTCAATTCTTGAACCATGGGACGCATCTGGTATATGCGAGATAAAAGCCGAACAGGCTGAGGGCAAGGGGCAGTACCATGGGTATCTTTATCAACACGAGCATTTTGCGGCGTGTGCTGCTTGCCACAGTGGTGGTTGGCTCTGTTGTGGCCTGTGCACCCCAGTACAAAAACCACGGCTATATCCCGCCCGAAGACGAGTTGGAGCAGATTACTGTCGGCGTTGATACGCGCGCCTCTGTGGAAGAGGCCATCGGCATTCCGTCCACAGCAGGTGTCGTAAACGAGAGCGGATTTTACTATGTTCGCAGCCGCAAGCGGATATTCGGCGCACTTGCTCCCAAGGAAGTAGAGCGCCGGGTGCTTGCCATCAGCTTTGACAGTGCAGGCGTGGTCAGCAACATCGAGACATTCGGGCTGGAGCGCGGGCAGGTTGTCCCGCTTGCGCGCCGCGTGACGTCATCTGGTGTGCGCGACAATGGCTTTATCCGCCAGCTTTTGGGCAACCTTGGCCGCTTCAACCCTGCCGGGCTGGCGGGCTGACCTGCAGCACGCTACGCGACCCATGCGCGCTAGGCAGCACATGACACCCTTAACCAAAGGCAGATACACAGTTAAGCGCGCCGCGAGTGACGCGGATATGGCTGCTGTCTATGCGTTGCGCGGCTTGTGTTTTGGGGCTGCGGGCGGTGCTGCGGACCGCTTTGATGCCGCCGCAACCCATGTGCTGGTGCAAACGCAGGAAGGGGATGCCGTGGCGTCCTTTCGCATGTCCGTATTTGAAGGGGCGCAGATCAGCGAGAGCTATGCCGCTGCATTCTACGAGATTGCCGCACTCGAGGATTTTACAGGCCCTATGCTTGAGCTGGGGCGGTTCTGTATCCACCCTGATCATAGTGATCCTGACATCCTGCGCATCGCTTGGGCTGCGCTGACTGCCTTTGTGGATGACACAGGCGTGCAAATGCTCTTCGGGTGCTCGTCATTTGTAGGTACTGACCCCGAGGCCTACCTCGATGCCTTTGCAGTGCTCAAGGCGCGACATCTGGTGCCAGAGCCGTGGATGCCTGGGATCAAAGCCGCCGAAGTGTTCCGCTATGGCGCACGCTTGCGTCGCAAACCTGATCTGGCAAAGGGGAACGCTGCGATGCCGCCCCTGTTGCGCACTTATCTGATGATGGGCGGCTGGGTCAGCGATCACGCCGTTGTGGACCGTACGATGAACACTCTGCATGTGTTTACCGCGCTGGAGATCGGCTCTATCCCACCTGCACGGAAAAGGCTGTTGCGTGCACTTGTCTGATTGACGTTTTCGCGTGGCCACAGTAGGCGACACCCATGGCACGCGCACCCCTTCTCCAGCTCTCCGATATCGCCCTCACATTTGGCGGTGATCCTGTATTTGAAAACCTTGGACTGGTCATCCAGCAGGGTGACCGATTGGCATTGGTGGGGCGCAACGGCTCTGGCAAATCGACGCTGATGAAGGTCATGGCCGGATTGGTCGAGGCCGATAAGGGCGACATCACCGCAGGCCCCGGTGTGACCGTTGGTTATATGGAGCAAGATCCCGATTTGTCAGGGTTTGAGACATTGGGCGACTTTGCCGCGCATGGGCTTGATCCGGGTGAGTTGTATAAGGTCGAGCGCGCAGGCGAAGGCCTGAAGTTTGATCCAGAGCGCCCGGTGGCAACTGCCTCCGGTGGGGAGCGTCGCCGTGCGGCACTGGCGCGGTTGATGGCGCTTGAGCCTGAGTTGATGCTGCTCGACGAGCCGACGAACCACTTGGACATCGAAGCGATTGC
Organism: uncultured Sulfitobacter sp.; assembly: GCA_965364195.1. Classification (GTDB taxonomy): domain Bacteria; phylum Pseudomonadota; class Alphaproteobacteria; order Rhodobacterales; family Rhodobacteraceae; genus Sulfitobacter. The sequence continues at coordinate 15,793 of CBDTVN010000033.1, forward strand.
ATGGCTCGAGGAAGAGCTGAAATCGACCCGTGCTGCGTATCTGATTATCTCCCACGACCGCGCGTTTCTCAATGCGCTTACCCGTGCCACCCTTTGGATTGACCGCGGTGCCGTGCGCCGCCAAGAGATTGGTTTCAAAGGGTTCGAGGCGTGGCGCGACACGATCTGGGAAGAAGAGGACATGCAGCGCCATAAGCTTAACCGTAAGATTAAGTCCGAGGCGCGGTGGGCGGTTGAGGGTATCTCTGCACGTCGAAAGCGCAACCAAGGGCGCGTGCGTGCCTTGCAGGAATTGCGGGCCGAGCGCAGCAGCCAAATTACCCGTCAGGGGACGGCAGCCATGGCGCTGGAGGCGGGACCCAAGTCTGGCCGTAAAGTTATGGAAGCGATAAATATTACAAAGGTTTACGGTGATAAGGTCATCTTGCATGACTTCTCACTCACTGTGAACCGTGGTGACCGGATCGCTCTGGTGGGGCCGAACGGTGTGGGCAAAACCACGCTGCTCAACATGCTGATCGGCAAAGAACAACCTGACAGCGGTGAGGTCAAGATCGGCACCAATCTGGCGTTGGCTCTGTTCGATCAGGCCCGTGCGCAACTGGATGGCGATATGACCCTGTGGGACAGCCTGACGGGCGATCCTGACATGCGCGTCTCTGGCAAGGCGGACCAGATTTTGGTACGCGGCTACCCTAAGCATGTTGTTGGCTATCTAAAAGAATTCCTGTTCGACGAGGCGCAGGCCCGTGCCCCTGTCCGGTCCCTGTCCGGTGGGGAAAAGGCGAGGCTTTTGCTGGCAAAACTGATGGCGCGGGAGAGCAATCTTCTGGTGCTCGATGAACCGACGAACGACCTGGACGTTGAAACACTTGATTTGATGCAAGAATTGCTGGGCAGCTATGATGGTACGGTCATTCTGGTGAGCCACGACCGTGATTTCCTCGACCGTGTGGCGGCGACGACCATTGCGATGGAAGGTGACGGCAAGGCGACAGTTTATGCAGGCGGCTGGACTGACTATCTGGCACAGCGCGGGATGAAGGATTTCGCGGGTAGTGTCGTGAAATCAAAGACCTCTAATGCGAAGGTGCAAAAGGAAGCAAAGGCTCAGACGGGCCTGAGTTTTACTGAAAAGCACCGCCTTGAAGCGCTGCCTGCCGAGATCGAGCGTATTGGGGCTGAGATTGCCAAGCTGGAAGAACTGCTGAGTGATCCGGCATTGTTCACAGAGCAGCCTGCGAAGTTCCAAAAGGCCAGCGATGCGCTGGTACAGCGTCATGGAAAACTTAGCGATGCCGAAGAAGAATGGCTGATGCTGGAAGAGAAATCCAACAGCTAAAATAGGGGGGTGCCATGCGTGCACCCCCTGTACACCGTCTGTACACCCCCCATGCACCGTTATGAGTTACGCACCCACGGGGTCCAGCGCAGCCATGTGCCGCCTGTTGGGGCTGGCTCGGCACCTGCGCGGCGCTTGAAACGGTCGATCTGAGGGGTCGTCTCAACACCGAGGTCGAGCGTGGTGATGCCGCGCGCGGCAAGTGCATTCATGGCCTCCCACAGGATCAGATTATGCGCATGAACAGCGCGGCCCTGATCTGTGGTGTGGCCGATATGATAGGTAGCACGCGTGCCGTGGGTGAGCATGAGCATATGAGCGACCGGATGGCCGCGCAGCAGGGCAGTGAAAACATGCGTTTGATCGGGGGCGATGCTGGCGAAGGCAGAGGTCAGGGCAGTGGGCCAGTTTTGATAGCGCCGCACGCGGGATTGTTCGGCCTCAACGATTAGCAGGGGATGATTGGGCGTCAAGGGTCGGTGCAGGATACGCAAGGCGCGGCCTTCGGCCTGTCCAAGCTGATGCCGCCAGTTTTGATGAAGGGCTGCGCGGCGGGTCTCACGGCAAGCAGTCAGATCAACAGTGAGAAGGGCGCGGGGTGCCCCGACATTAACGGCGCGGGGCATCAGGCAAGCAAATTCGGGTGACAGGATCAGAGGACGGTGGTGCAGACCTGCGGCGCTTAGTTGGGCCAGCAGGTCCGGCGGCGGTGCAGCACGCGGCAACATGAGCACAGGAACGCCAGCGATGCGGCGGTTGAGTAGCATATGGCCGGAGGGCAATGTGATCGGGTCTTCGCCACACAACCGGAGGGCAGCGGCAAAAGAGCGGTCTTGCATCAGCGGGTGATCGGTCGGGGCTGGGCTGGCGTCAAACATCTCATGAGTTTGCGCGCAGGTTGGTTAAGGGGGGCTTAACCGCAGCCCCCCTAGAGTTAGCCGAGTTGGATCAGCGCGTGACGCTTTTTTCCCGCTGAAAGTTTAATCGGCGTGGCCAAGCCGGCCGCGTCGATCATCATGCCAGCTTCTGTCAGGGGCTCATCATTGATACGCGCACCATTCTCCGAGATCAGGCGCTTTGCCTCTTTGCCCGACCCTGCGAGGCCGGATTTGACGATGAGTTGCACGATGGAAATGCCGTCTCCGATCTCGCTGGCCGTAAGCGTCAGGGTAGGCAGGTCATCGCCCACGCCGCCCTTCTCAAAGACTTCGCGGGATGTGGCCTCTGCCGCCACTGCCGCGTCTGTTCCGTGCAGCAGGCTTGTGACTTCATTGGCGAGCCTTATCTTGGCCTCGTTGATTTCGGATCCCTCCAGCGCGCCAAGGCGGTCACATTCATCGACAGGCAACTCTGTGTAGAGCTTGAGGAATTTGCCCACATCGGCATCGGTGGTGTTGCGCCAGAACTGCCAGAACTCGTATGGCGATAGCATATCAGGGTTGAGCCAGATCGCACCCGACTGGCTTTTGCCCATCTTCTTGCCGTCAGATGTGGTCAGCAGGGGTGATGTGAGGCCGTAAACTTCACCATCAATCACGCGGCGCGTAAGGTCGATGCCGTTGACGATATTGCCCCACTGGTCCGAGCCGCCCATTTGCAGGATGCAGCCATAGCGGCGGTGTAATTCCATGAAATCATAGGCTTGGAGGATCATGTAGTTGAATTCCAGGAACGACAGCGACTGCTCACGGTCGAGGCGGGATTTCACGCTTTCGAAGGCCAGCATGCGGTTGATGGAGAAATGGCGGCCAATGTCACGCAGAAAATCGAGGTAGTTCAGCTCGTCCAGCCATTCGGCGTTGTTGATCATCATCGCAACGTTTTCCGGCCCTACCGCTTCGCTACTTGAGGGCATGAGCCCCTCGTCGTAGCTGAGGTAGGCGGAGAACACCTTTTTGATACCTGCGATGTTGTCGTCGATCTGTTCAGGCGTGAGCAGGGGCCGCTCATCGGCGCGGAAAGACGGATCGCCCACTTTCGTAGTACCGCCGCCCATCAGGGTAATCGGCTTGCCGCCCGTCTTTTGCAGCCAGCGCAGCATCATGATCTGGATGAGTGATCCGACGTGCAGGGATTTGGCCGTAGCATCAAAACCGATGTAGCCGGGCATCGCCCCTTTAAGCAGCGCTTCGTCCAGCCCTTGATAGTCGGTGCAATCGGCAAGGAAGCCACGCTCCATCATCACGGCGACGAAATCTGATTTGGGATGGTATGTCATGGCGCTTGCCCTCGGCTTGAATTGCAGGGCATCTATAGGCGGAGCAGGGCCAAAGGAAAAGACAAGAATATGAGCAAAGCCATTGCAAAGACGGGTGTGGTGACGGCGGCGGGGGCAATGTCGGGGACCTCGCTGGACGGTGTGGACGTGGCGGTGCTGGAAACGGACGGGCGTGATATCATCGGTTTCGGGCGCAGTGCGTTTCGAGAATATGGTGCGGAGGAGCGTAAGGGGATTGCGGCAGGGTTCGGACTTTGGTCTGGCGAGAGGGTTGAGGCGGCGGCAGGCGTCATTGAAGCGGCGCATCTGGAGATTTTGCAGGATTTTACGGATGTCGACCTGATCGGGTTTCATGGTCAGACCTTGGCCCATGCGCCACGTGTGCAAGGAACGTTGCAGGTCGGCAATGGGGCGATGCTTGCGCAAGAGCTGGGGGTGCCGGTGGTTTGGGATTTCCGCAGTGCGGATGTCGAGCTGGGCGGCGAGGGTGCCCCGCTTGCGCCGTTCTTTCACCACGCCTGTGCGCGGTACATCGGGGCGACGGAGCCTGTGGCGTTCTTGAATTTAGGCGGTGTAGGCAACCTGACATGGGTGGACCCGAGTATTCCCGAGCCGCATGCCGAGGGCGCGTTGCTTGCCTTTGATACCGGACCTGCGAACGCGCCTGTGAATGATCTGATGCAAGAACGGCTGGGGCTTGCCTATGACAAGGACGGTGCAGTGGCGCGAGGTGGCACGGTTGAGATGGGGGCGCTGGAGTTGTTTCTGGCGGAGCCCTATTTTGCACGCATGCCGCCCAAGTCATTGGACCGTAATGACTTTGACGAGATGGTCGCGCTGGTACGGGAGTTGTCGGACGCAGATGCAGCGGCCACCCTGACGGCCATGTGTGCGGCGGGTGTGGCAGAGGCGATGCAGCATTGTCCGAGCGCGCCTGCCCGCGTTTTGGTGACAGGCGGCGGGCGGCGAAATCCGGTGTTGATGCAGATGCTGGCGGTCTCGCTGGACTGTCCCGTGGTGCCGGTGGAGGAGGTCGGGCTGGACGGAGATATGCTGGAGGCGCAGGCCTTTGCCTATCTTGCCGTGCGTGTGGCGCGGGGGATGCCGACCAGCTGTGCGGGGACCACGGGTGTGCGGGCAGCAGTGGGCGGTGGCACGGTGAGTGTTCCTGACGTGCCCTGATCCAAATGAGCGCTGACGCGCAAGATATGTTTAGTCTGGCGCGCGCAGGGGTGTGATCGCCCCATCCCAACAGCTGTCAGTCGCTGTAATCTGGAATTTTGTATTGGCCCAACTGCGCTTGTGCATGCGCACGCAGACTGGATCGCCTTTGGCGAAGGTGGGTCGAACGCTCAAGGGTTCAGAGGCATATTCATTGCGGTCCGACAGCTCGAACATCACTTTCCACAGGTCGGGACCTCTGTCTGGTACAATGGGCATGACCGCCGTCACATTGGCTGGGACCAGTTCCATGCTGTTTGTTACCCGTTCAATAAGCGCGAGACCGGCGAGGAGTGCGATGCCTGCGAGGGCGATGGTGCGTTTGCGGCTCATATCGGGCTCCGTTGGTGCGGGGCCAGAACTATAGCGGGGCCTCGAAGAAGACCAGATGCGGCAGAGCCTCTTCGGGGATGTCTTGGTAGGGGCCGCGTTCGATAAATCCCATAGCGGCGTAAAGTGCGCGCGCAGGCGCAAGGGTCACCGAGGTATCAAGCAAGATGCGGGAGAAGCCGTCACTGCGCGCTTGGTCCATCAGCGCGATGATAAGCTTGCGGGCGACGCCGTGGCCACGTGCATCGGGGGCGACGTATAGGCGCTTGATCTCGGAGGAGTTTGGGTCGAGCGCTTGGGACATGGCACAGCCTGCGGGTTTGCCGTCCAGTTTTGCCAGCAGGATGATGCCGTGTGGGCGGGCGTGCGCCTGCGCCAGCGTGTCCATCAGGGCAGCGTATTTGGGGATGGGGTAGAAGGTCTCGGTCAGCTCGGCGTCAATAGGAGAGACATTGGCCAGATGGGTGCGGTAGTCCCAGCACAGATCGCATACGACGGCCAGATCTTCGGCTGTTGTTGCGGGGCTAATGATGGTCATTTGTACAGGCCTTGCGAGATGTTGAGTGGGATTTCTGAAGTAAGACTGTCAATATATCGAAGCTGGCTTCGAGCGCATCTCGTTTTTTGCGCGTCCCATAAGCTAAGGGGTTTTGGGGGTTTAGCTTTCCTGTGGCACCCAAAGTTAGGCGTGGACGCCGTACCGCAATATTCTCGGGTGCGATATGATACCAACACTTTCTGCGATGGCTGTTGCACAGAGCGGGCCGTGTGAGAAAATTCGGTAGGTGTTCGCGGCGGCGCTCACATGGTATTATGTGGCGCCGCAAAGGTTTACGAACTCTTCCCGTCTCACTTCAGGATGCTGCGGCCTGCGTATTGCGCGCTTTCGCCCAGTGCTTCCTCGATGCGGATCAGCTGGTTGTATTTCGCGAGCCTGTCGGAGCGCGCTAGTGAACCGGTTTTGATCTGACCGCAGTTGGTGGCAACCGCGAGATCGGCAATGGTTGCATCCTCCGTCTCGCCCGAGCGGTGGGACATGACATTGGTGAAGCCCGCACGGTGGGCCATATCGACTGCTTGAAGAGTTTCCGTCAAGGTGCCGATTTGATTGACCTTTACCAGCATGGAGTTTGCAGCGCGGCGCTTGATGCCCTCCGCCAGACGGGTAGGATTGGTCACGAACAGATCGTCACCCACAAGTTGTACCTGATTGCCCATGGTTTCATTCAGGGCGATCCAGCCCTCCCAATCATCTTCATGCATCCCGTCTTCGATGCTGATGATGGGGTAATCATGTACCAGCGATTGCAGGTAGTCGACGTTTTCAGCTGAACTCAGCATTCTGCCTTCGCCATCAAGGACATACTTGCCGTCCTTATAGTATTCGGACGCTGCGCAATCTAGGGCGAGGTAGATTTCCTCACCGGGCTTGTAGCCTGCCTTTTCGATGGATTTCATAATGAAATCAAGTGCGTCACGGGTCGAGCCAATGTTGGGAGCAAAGCCGCCCTCATCGCCAACGCCTGTGGCGAGGCCCGCGGCGGAAAGTTCACCTTTGAGCGTATGGAAAACTTCGGCGCCCATGCGGATCGCGTCGCGGATATTCTCGGCGGCGACGGGCATGATCATAAATTCTTGGATATCGATCGGGTTATCCGCATGCTCGCCACCGTTGATGATGTTCATCATTGGCACGGGCAGAACCCGCGCAGAGGTGCCGCCGACATAGCGGTAGAGCGGTTGTGTGCAGTAATCAGCGGCGGCTTTGGCGGAGGCCAGTGAGACGCCAAGAATGGCATTTGCACCGAGGCGGGCTTTGTTGGCGGTGCCGTCCAATTCGATCATTGCTTCGTCCAGATCAACCTGTTCGGTCACGTCCATGCCGACGAGTGCCTCGGCGATCTCGCCGTTTACGGCAGCGCAGGCTTCCAGCACGCCTTTCCCGAAGTAGCGAGATTTGTCGCCATCGCGTTTCTCGACCGCTTCATGTGCGCCTGTGGAGGCACCGGAGGGAACTGCGGCGCGGCCCATTGTGCCGTCCTCAAGGATCACATCGACCTCAACGGTGGGGTTGCCCCGGCTGTCGAGAATTTCACGGGCGTGTATGTCGATGATGGTGCTCATAGCGCATATCCTTCAGGATTTCGGTTGATTTGCGCCCGTCTTATAGCCGCCGCTCAGGGTTTTAAAGGTACCGCGAGGGGTTTGAGGCGGTGTTTGCGCTCACGTAAGACTGTATAAATGCCGGAGGCCACGATGACGGCACCGCCGAGGATGGTGAACAGGTCGGGGCGCTCGCCGAAAAAGCTCACGCCGATGATCATCGCAAAGATCAAGCGGGAGTAGCGGAAGGGGGTGACAAAGCTCACTTCGCCCACGCGCATGGCGGCGACGATACCGTAATAGGCAAAGACCCCGATGGCGGTGGAGGCGGTGATGAGGAGCCACAGGCTTGCGTCGAGTGGGGCGAAGGATTTACCGGTGACGCCCAAAAGCATCAGCCCTGCGGGAATGAGGACGAGAAAGCCCAGAAAGCTGAGTTGCATGGACGACAGGGATTTGGAGACCTTGCGGGTTGAGATGTCGCGCAGGGCGAGGCCGAAAACGCCGCCGACAGCGAAGAGCGAAAGAGGTGAGAAGCCGTCGAGACCGGGTCGGATGATCATGAGAACACCCATGAACCCCACGCTGATCGCGGCCCAACGGCGCCAGCCAACAGTTTCGCCCAGAAAGAGTGCGGCACCGAGGGTGACCACCAGTGGGGTGGCCTGCAAGATCGCGGAGGCAGTGGAAAGCGGGGTGAAGACAATTGCCGAGATGAAACAGATTGTCCCTATGATCTCGCCCACGGCGCGGGTCAGCACGGGAGTGGCGAGCATGTCACGTTCGAATAATGCGCGACCTTGGGCGAGGACCACAGCGGCAAAGACTGCACAGCCGCCAATGCCCAACATCATAAGGATTTGGCCTACAGGCAGGGCATCGCCCATCAGCTTGATAAACGCATCCTCGATCGCGAAACCGAGCATTGCCAGCACCATAAGCACCGCGCCGCGCAGATTGTCCATGTGAGTGTCCCATCCTGTTCAGAGCCGGTTGATGCGCTTTTCATGCTGGCTGTGCAAGGGGCGGGGTGGTAGCGATTTAGGATGGTAAGATTTCTGACAGACAGTCCGCTGGGACGGACGTTCGTGACGCTGGCGGTGGCCTGCCTTGGCGCGCTGCTGGCGCGGGCTGTGAACGCGCCTGTCTATGTGCTCACGGGTCCTGCGGCGGCAGTAAGCCTTGCAGGACTGGCGGGGATGCGGGTGGAGGTTCATCCACGCTTTCGCGATGTCTGTTTTGTGGTGCTAGGGCTGGCCGTTGGCGCGGGGTTCAGCGCGGAGGCTTTGGGGACGGTGGTGCGCTGGCCGCTGGCCTTTGCTGTGATCGCGGGGCTGACGTGGGCGACGATGGTGGCGTGCCGTGCGGTTTTGGTGCGGGGTTTCGGCTTTGCGCGCGACACCGCGTTGCTCGCGGGCGCGCCGGGGCATCTGAGTTTTGTGATTGCGATGGCGGAGGGGAATGGCCGCGACGTGGTGCGCATCTCGGTCACACAGTCGGTGCGGCTTTTGCTGCTCACGCTGGTGGTGCCGTTTGTGGCGCTGGCGATGGGGTTTGATTTGAGTGCGGTGGTGATGGCGCAGGGGCAGGGCTGGCCCCTTTGGGTGCTGGTGGTGCTGGCCGCTTTGGCACTGGTGGCAGCGCGGATGTTGGCGCGGTTGGCCGTACCTGCGCCCTTGTTGATGGGTGCAATGCTGGTGACGGGCGTCTGGCAGCTAAGCGGGGTGCGCAGTGGTGTGATGCCCGATTGGCTCGTGATGCCTGCCTATGTGGCGCTGGGGGCGTTGATCGGGACTCGATTTGCGGGCGTCACTACGGCGGCGTTGCTGCGCAATCTGGGCGCGGGGTTGGCGATCACAGGTGTGGCGGTGGTCTTTGCGGGTGTTGCAGCACTTGGCGTTGCCTGGGCTTTGGGGATGCCGCAGGCCCATGTCTTGTTGGCCTTTGCGCCCGGTGGGCTTGAGACAATGATCGCTATGGGCGTGGTGATGGGGGCGGTTCCCGGCTTTGTCGCGGCGTGCCATATGACCCGGCTGATGGTGTTGAGCGTGTTGTTGCCGGTAATGGCACGTCGCGGCACAGTGCGGGATCGCCCGTTGACATAAACGCCCATAGGCCCCATGTGACACTCAGGGCGTGCATTCTGCCGCGTGAGCAGGCGGCGGTTTATCCGCATACGCAATGCCGCCCTTTGTTCCCAAGATCACGCGTGGGGCAGACGCAACCGGACGCATTTTGGGCATTTGGCCCATCTGCGTGATCCGCTGTTGCGCACCACGAAGATTAGCGCACGGGGCGTGGCCCTTTGCGCGGAAGATGAGATATTACATGAGCGATTTCGATATGATGGACCTGCCAAAGACGCTGGTAAAGCGTTTGGAAGTAATGGGCCTGAAAGACCCGACACCTATTCAGAAACAAGCAATTCCACACGGGCTTAATGGCCGTGACGTGATGGGCCTTGCCCAGACGGGTACCGGCAAAACAGCGGCGTTTGGTATTCCACTGATTGCACAGATGTTGCAGATGGAAGGGCGTCCAAACCCCAAATCCGTGCGTGGCCTCGTGCTGGCACCAACCCGTGAGCTGGCGACCCAGATCAGCGTGAACTTGCGCAGCTTTGCCGAAGGCACTGCGATCAAAGTGGCGATGGTCGTGGGGGGGCAGAATATTAACACCCAGATCAAGCGCCTGCATGGCGGCATTGATATTCTGGTGGCGACACCGGGCCGTTTGCTCGACCTGATGGACCGCCGCGCTGTGCGTCTGGACGAGGCCAAGTTTTTGGTGCTCGACGAGGCGGATCAGATGTTGGACATGGGATTTATCCATGACCTGCGCAAGATTTCCCAAGTGATCCCAAAGACGCGGCAAACTTTCCTGTTCTCGGCTACGATGCCGAA
>CBDTVN010000034.1:0-25727 GCA_965364195.1 uncultured Sulfitobacter sp.
CCAAATCAGTACATCCGCTCGGGTCATGCGATTGTCAAAGGTAGCGGAAACATTACCCTCGATGATCCACTGCTCCTCTGCCTCATGGTCACCCACAATCGCCAACTTGTCCGCCTCGGGTCTCTGCACCCCGTTTGGCATCCAGAACGCAAAAAGCCACGCATTTCTGCGCGGCTTTAAAAGCGTCAAAGGAAAGCGATCTTACTTGATCTTGCCTTCTTTGTATTCAACGTGCTTGCGCGCAACGGGGTCATATTTCTTCATGACCATTTTTTCGGTCATGGTGCGCGCATTCTTTTTGGTGACGTAGAAATGGCCTGTGCCCGCGGACGAGTTCAGACGGATCTTGATCGTGGTTGGCTTAGCCATTTTGTATTCTCCTGTGCGGCGCTGCATATCCCTTGATATGTGCGCGTAATCTCTAAGTTTCGGGTTCTACCTCTGCCAGCACCCGAGTCAACCCCGTATCGCGCAACACTGGCCCTAAGAAGCGGAAAATCGGGATTTTACGGCAGAGAGATTTGGAAAGCTCTGTTCCTCTTCGAATATGTATGCGCGGAAGGCCTATAAGCCGGATTTTGTCCCGATGCGCCGCACGCAGCGCATCATAGATGACCATTCCTCTGACCATGCTGTTACCAACACAGCTACAGCCGCCAACCCGGACCTGCTGGAGCATAAGAGGCTCCGCTGACCTGCCCGAAGACAAGTGCAGCACGCGGTCCCTATTTGGCGTTGCTCCAAGTGGGGCTTGCCATGCCGCCGCTGTTGCCAGCCGCGCGGTGGGCTCTTACCCCACCGTTTCACCCTTACCTGACGCTGACCCAAAGCGAACTCTGAGGGAGACAGGCGGTTTATTTTCTGTGGCGCTTTCCGTCGGGTTGCCCCGCCCGGGCGTTACCCGGCACCGTTTCTTATTGGAGTCCGGACTTTCCTCCCCATTACCCGAAGATAACAAAGCAGCCATCCAGCCTTCCGCGCAAGATGGGGCTTACGCCGCAGCACTGCGCGCGGTCAATGGCCGATCTTCCAGATTTGTAAAGGTTACACACGCTAGAGCGTAAAATCAGCCGCCTGCAAGGCACCGCGACGCCATGGCGCGCGGCGCAACCGCGTGGTGTGCAGAAGCGTTTGGAGATCAGCCTCGCATGTAAATCCGGCAGTGCGCGCAGCACGCCTGAAACCGTCTTCGCTATGATCGCCACCTGCGCGATCCTGCGCCCGCGCGGCAAGCCCCTGACGCTCAAGCCGCGCCCAGTCAAAATGCGGACCGGGATCAGTTTTACGTCCCGGCGCCATGTCGGAATGACCGATGACGCCTGACGCCAAAATGTTCCAACGCTGCATGATACCGCATACCAGATCCTCCAACGCCACCATCTGTGGCTCGGAGAATGGATGATTCCCGCGGTTGTCCAACTCGATCCCGATGGAGCGGGAGTTAATATCGTCCTGCCCGCACCACTCTCCAGCCCCTGCGTGCCATGCTCGCGCGGCCTCCTCGACCATCTGCGTCACGCAGCCCTGCGCACCGATCAGGTAATGGGCCGACACCTCGGCCTCGGGATCGCATAAGCGTTCAAGCGCAGCGTCGGCTGTGTCCATCGCTGTATAGTGAATGACAATAAGCGTGGGCATAAGATCATTGCGGCGCGGGCCGCAATTTGGTGAACGCTGTATACGCACCATGGCGCGCGTCTTATCCGCCGCTTACGTTGCGAAAGACGCTTGGATCCCACAGGCAGGCAAAACCATCGCCGTCAGGGTCCATACCGGAGCGGTCTTTCTCTGGCCCACCACCCGCGAGGAATGCAGTCTGTGCATGATCCTGATGCGAGTACTGACCACAACTGCGGGCGTAGCGATTTTTCGCATTGAACCCGCTGCGGTCGTACACTTTCGTTCCAACCGCGTGCGTTGTGGCAAGGGCAAAAGCCACAATATTGGGGCCTGTGTCTGTCCGCAGTGGCAATGCTTGCGGCTGGATCACCTCGTACTGGGCACGGTTGGCGGCAATACGTGCAGCGTCACTTTCTATGCTGCGCTGGCCTGATACTGCGTCAAAATTGTTCTCGCGGCTGATGCCTGTTGCGTTGTCCACAATGGCAGGAGCCGGATTCAAGGGGCTTGCCACAATAGGGGCCACGCCAGAGTTATTGGCAGCAGCGGCAAGGCTCTCTGCATCTCCACTCTGGCTTGTTTGGGCCAAAAGAGCAGTCGTTTGCGCAGCCGTATCAGCAGCAGATCCACTAGCGGGTAACGGTTGCGCACTCACGGAAGGTGCGGCTGGTATACCGTTTCCTGCTGCAAGGGCTGCATCACGGTTCGCGCGCTGATCATCAAACGTCTGATCAAAGCCTACGCCAAAACGGCTATCTTCGGGTGCCTCAGGCTGACACGCCGCAATGGCAAGAACAGCACATGCACCCAATACAAGTCGAATACTCATCATCACAATAGCCTGCATTTGTTACGCATCAGAGGGCCGTTTACCACCATTTGTGCGGTTTGGCCACAAAACCCGCTGCCTGCTCAAGCGCATAGGCGGAAGACAGCAAAGCGGCCTCCTCCCATGGGCGCCCGATCAGTTGCAGACCCAACGGCAAACCCTGACTGTCGGTGCCCGTTGGCACGGTGATGCCGGGCAGACCCGCAAGGTTCACGGTCACGGTAAAGACGTCATTAAGATACATCTTGATCGGGTCGGCATCCGTCATCTCGCCCAAACCAAACGCCGCAGAGGGGGTGGCGGGTGTCAGGATGCAATCAACACCAGCGGCGAACACATCATCAAAGTCTTTCTTGATCAGCGTCCGAACACGGCGCGCACGGTTATAGTAGGCGTCATAAAAACCAGCCGAGAGCACGTAAGTGCCTACCATCACACGGCGCTGGACCTCAGGGCCGAACCCTTCTGCGCGGGTTTTCTCATACATCTCGGTGATGCCATCGCCTGCGTCGAGCTTGGCACGGTGGCCATAGCGCACACCGTCATAGCGCGCGAGGTTCGACGACGCCTCGGCAGGCGCGATGACATAATAGGCAGGCAATGCGTATTTCGTGTGTGGCAAGGAAATATCGACGATTTCGGCCCCTGCATCCTTGAGCATTGCGGTGCCGTCAGCCCAAAGTTTTTCGATCTCTTCGGGCATGCCGTCCATGCGGTATTCTTTCGGGATACCGATCTTCTTGCCACGCACATCACCTGTCAGTGCCGCCTCAAAGTTTGGCACTGCGATCTCGGCAGAAGTGCTGTCCTTGGGGTCGTAGCTGCACATGGCTTCCAGCATGATCGCCGCATCGCGTACAGATTTTGTCATGGGGCCCGCCTGGTCCAGCGAGGACGCAAAGGCGACCACACCCCAGCGCGAGCAACGGCCGTAGGTCGGCTTGATGCCCACTGTGCCGGTTAATGCGGCAGGCTGGCGGATAGAACCGCCTGTGTCAGTGCCTGTTGCGGCGAGGCACAGATCAGCAGCCACAGCAGCAGCCGAGCCACCGGACGAGCCGCCCGGCGTCAGCGGCGCATCAGAGCCTTCACGGCGCCACGGGTTGACAACACTGCCGTAGACCGAGGTCTCGTTGGAGGAGCCCATGGCGAATTCATCCATGTTCAGCTTGCCCAACATCACCGCGCCCGCGTCCTGCAAATTCTGGCTCACGGTTGATTCGTATTCCGGCTTGAACCCTTCGAGGATGCGTGAGCCAGCCTGTGACGGCACACCTTTGGTACAAAACAGGTCCTTGATCCCGATGGGCAGGCCACACATGGCAGGCGCATCGCCTGCTTTCAGGCGCGCGTCAGCGGATGCCGCACGCTCAAGGGCCAGCTCTGGTGTCTGGTGCACAAATGCGTTGAGCGCGCCTGCGCCCTCGATCGCTTTGAGGCACGCCTCGGTCAGCTCTTTAGAGGTTGTCTCGCCCTTGCGGAGCAGGTCACGGGCCTCGGCGAGGCCCAGTTTGTTCAGATCAGTCATTATTCAACCACCTTCGGCACAGCAAAGAAGCCCTCGCGCGCATCAGGCGCATTTTTCAGAATCGCGTCCTGCATGTCGCCATCAGCGACGACATCGGCGCGGCGCTTGATGCTTTGCGGGGTGACAGAGGTCATCGGCTCGACGCCCTCGATGTCTACTTCGGCCAACTGCTCGATGAAGCCGAGGATCGTATTGAACTCTTGTGCAAGCGCGGGCAGCGCCTCGGGCTCAACTTTAATACGGGCCAGTTTCGCGACACGCGCGGCGGTGCTTTCATCAATCGACATATTCAATCCTCATCTGCTTATCCGTCCTCTACCGCTCTCGCGCTGCGCAAGCAAGTGACTGGCAGGGTCGGCAGGTGGCACTTCGCCAAATTTCTTCATGCCCCTTTCGCTATCGGGGCACGGTACGCTAAACTATGCCCAATCAATCAGCAGGAGACACAAGAATGAACATTATCTGGCTTGGGCATGGATCGTTTCGCATCGAGATCGAGGATCAGGTAATTCTGGTGGACCCGTGGCTGACGGGAAATCCGATGCTGGCGGAGGATCAACACGCCGCAGCCGTTGAGGGTGCGACACAGATTCTGGTCACGCACGCGCATTTCGATCACATCGCTGATGTTGTGCAAATCTCCAAAGATACGGGCGCGCCCCTGTCTGGCATGTACGAGCTGGCCATGCACCTGCACGCACAAGGCGCTGTTGAGGGCGCTGCTTTCAACATGGGTGGCACGATCCCGCTGGGCGATAAAGTCAGCGCAAGCATGGTGCCCGCCTCCCATTCCTCCGCCGCTGATGTGGACGGCGTACGCCGCTATATGGGGACTGAAGCAGGCTTTATCTTGCGCGGCGAAGAACGGTGTATCTATATCTCGGGAGATACGGGGCTGATGGCGGATATGGCGTGGATCGGGGACTATTATAAGCCCGATATCGGCATCTTGTCGGCAGGTGGGCACTTCACAATGGACATGGAAATGGTCGCATATGCCGCGCGCACCTATTTCAACTTCAACGTGGTGATCCCTTGCCACTACCTCACCATGCCCATTCTGGAGCAATCGGCGGAGGCCCTGATAAATGGTGTTCTACCCGGCACATCTGTGCTGGAGCCGCAGGTGATGAAGGCAATTACACTATAAGAACCTAGCCGCCACGCTTTGCTGCGAAGAAGTCACGCAGCAAAGCGGCGGCGTCCCGCTCTGCAATACCGTCAAAGACCTGTGGCGCGTGGTGGCATTGGGGGTGCGCAAATACCCGCGCGCCCTGCGCAACACCGCCAGACTTCGGGTCTGACGCGCCGTAGTAAAGGCGGTCGATCCGCGCTGCTGCGATTGCGCCAGCGCACATCGGACACGGCTCTAACGTCACATAAAGCGCGCAACCGATCAGGCGCTCTGACCCTAAACGCGTACATGCCGCCCGAATCGCAAGGATTTCAGCGTGCGCGGTGGGGTCGTTGTCTGCGCGGGTGCGGTTTCCCGCGCTTCCGATGATCTCACCCGCTGGCGAAACGACCACCGCGCCTACCGGCACTTCGCCGCGTGCAGCAGCCGCACGGGCCTCCGACAGGGCCGTTTCCATATGAGACTTGAATTCCATGCCCCTTGATGGTGTTAAAACACGTCCTTTCGCAAGGGGGGCGGTTGCGTTATGGCAATGCTATGAATGACAGCACATCAGATACGCCAAACGGCGACCGCATCGCAAAAACCCTCTCCCGCGCTGGCGTGGCCAGCAGACGCGAGGCCGAGCGGATGATCGAGGCCGGCCGCGTGAGCGTGAACGGGAAAGTGATCAGCTCTCCCGCGCTCAACGTGACCGAGGCCGACCGCATTGTGGTGGACGGAAAACCTGTGGGCGCGGCAGAGCCTGCGCGTTTGTGGCTTTATCACAAGCCGCGCGGCCTGGTGACGACTGACAATGACGAGAAGGGCCGCGAGACGATATACGATGCCATGCCCGCTGATATGCCGCGGGTGATGAGCATCGGGCGGCTTGACCTTAGCTCTGAAGGCTTGCTGCTGTTGACCAACGACGGTGGCGTAAAGCGGCTTTTGGAGCTGCCCTCAACCGGATGGCTGCGCCGCTACCGCGTGCGGGTGAACGGGCGGCCAACGGATGAAGAACTCGAGCCGCTGCGCAAGGGAATCGTCGCCGAAGGACAGCCGTTTCAACCAATGGAAGTTGTGCTGGACCGTCAAAAAGGTGCTAACGCATGGCTCACTGTGGGTCTGCGCGAGGGCAAAAACCGCGAAATCCGCCGCGCGATGGACATAATCGGTCTGAGCGTGAACCGTCTGATCCGCGTGAGCTATGGCCCATTCCAGCTGGGTGAATTGGCCCAAGGCGGCGTGGAAGAAGTGCGCCGCAAGGTGCTGCGCGATCAGTTGGGGCCAGACGCCGACGATCTTTTGGGTGCGGCGCCTGCGGCCCCAACGCAAGTCAAACGTGGCTTCAAGCGCCGCGTGCCGCACAAAGGTGAATTTGGTGGCCCCGGCCAGCCGGGCCTGCCACGTGCGCGCAGTGCAGATGATGATGACGACAGAATGCCGCGTGGCAAACCGATCAAGACCTTCCGCCCCGACAAAGCAGCGCGTGACGCGGCAAAACGCAACACAGGCAAACCAAAGCCCGCAGCTAGCCCCAAAGGCGCGCCAAAAGGTCAGCGCCGCCGCTAAGCCGATCAGACGCGAAAAGTGCCATTGCAATGAGAACAGCACCAACAGCCGCCAAGGTGAACCGCAACCGCCTGCGTTGCCGGAACATCGCGCTCGGAACACGTTTTGGTTTGCGGCTATCCATCAATCGTCTTCGCTGCATCTCATAGCGCTCCGCGGCCTTCAACATCCCAGAAGCTTTAGACAACTTAACTTAATCATTTTTCAGGGACATTTCCCCAAACGTTTCCCCCTGCCTCTCAATTCACAATGCAGCCATGCTCAGCTTATACTGATCGTGTTGTTTGATTCTGTGCTCTCGGTTGTTCGGCTACGAAGTCATTTCCATGTCCAAGACCACTCTATATTTCAGAGTCTTGGTGCTCGTTGCGGCTGAAGTGATCCGGTCAGCCTACACCCGCAAGCTCAACGCGACACGCCGAACGGGTCAAAGTGGTGCCAAGGGCCACTAGAAACCTCGCGCACCACTGCTTATGATACCATAACAGCGGTGCGCAAAGCACTGTAACCGGGGGGACCGATGGGACCGAAACCACTACGCAAAACTGCCTATATAGCACTTATCGTGCTCCTGTTCGGGGTCAGCTCCGGCTGGCTCGGAGGTGTTTGAAAATGGCAAAGCGGTTTGGCGGTAAATATAGCCCCGATGGTAAGAGCGATCTGGACACGGCCGAGGGCGCACGCACGCGCCGGATCGAGGTGGACCCCGCAGGGGGGCGTGCCAATGTGCTGTTCGTGCCTGCGATTGTTTTGGTCGCCACCAGCTTTTATGGCGGTGCCACTACACTTCTGATCGCTCTGCTTGGAGCGTTATCCCTCACTCTAGCCGCATGGCTGGTGCGCGGCGGCTTGCGCGCCGAGGCTGCGTTTAATGCACGAAAAGTGGCGCGGCGCCCTGCCCTGCCCCGTAAAATACTGGCCGCTGGGTTTGCAGGTGTCGGCACGGCGCTGGCAGTTACGGCGCATCTCGACAGCTTTAATATCATCTCCCCCACCATCTATGGCGTGATCGCCACAGGTCTTTATATCGCAGCCTTTGGCATTGATCCTTTGAAGAACAAGGGCATGGATGGCATCGACACTTTCCAGCAGGACCGCGTTGCAAAAGTAGTCGACGAGGCCGAGAAACACCTGACCACGATGCGCGAGACGATCAACCGTGCGGGCGACCGTCAGGCCACCGCGCGACTTGAGGACTTTGCCGATACCGCGCGCGACCTCATTCGCACGGTTGAGGAAGACCCGCGCGATCTGACGGCAGCGCGCAAATATCTCGGCGTCTATCTACGCGGTGCGCGCGATGCGACTGCCAAGTTTGCCGATATTTACTCCCGCACCCGCGATGCGCAAGCGCGCACCGATTATCTGGCACTTCTCGATGATCTTGAAGAAAATTTTGCCGCCCGTAACCGTAAATCTCTGCTCGAAGACCGCAGTGATCTTACCATTGAAATTGATGTGCTGCGTGAGCGGCTGTCGCGTGAAGGCGTGCGTCTGAAGTGATCCCTGATCCAGCGCCACACCCCATTAACGAAGGAAAGATACATGTCTGAAGCCACCCGCGAAAAAGCCACCCAAACCCTTGCTTTGGTCGAAGAGGTCACTGCCGTTGTGCTCCCAGAGCCAACCGATGCGAACGCTGTTGTCACATTGGAGCAAGCCGACGCACCACAAAGCGCCGAAATCCGCTCCCGCATGGCCGAATTGGATATGAGCGACACGCAGTCGATCATCAGCTTCGGCTCAGCAGCGCAGGCCGAGTTGCAGGAAATCTCCCAAGCAATGCTGCAAGACGTACGCAACAAGGATGTGGGCCCGGCAGGCGACAGCTTGCGCGGGATTGTGACCACCATTCGCGGCTTCTCCGTATCCGAATTGGACGTGCGCCGTAATCGCAGCTGGTGGGAGAAACTCATCGGGCGCGCAGCACCTTTCGCCAAGTTCACTGCCAAGTTTGAGAAGGTTCAGAGTCAGATCGACGATATCACAGATAACCTTCTGAGCCATGAGCACACGCTGCTGAAGGACATCAAATCCCTCGACATGCTCTATGAAAAGACACTGCAATTCTATGATGAGCTGGCACTTTATATCGCCGCTGGTGAGGCCAAGGTGGCCGAGCTGGATGCGACAGTGATCCCTACCAAGGAGAAAGAGGTCGAAGCCGCCGCCGAGAATGATCAGGTGATGGTCGCGCAAGAGCTGCGCGATTTGCGCTCTGCGCGCGATGATCTGGAACGCCGCGTGCACGACCTCAAGCTGACCCGTCAGGTCACAATGCAGTCGCTCCCCTCAATCCGTCTGGTGCAGGAAAACGATAAATCTTTGGTGACCAAGATCAACTCCACCCTCGTGAATACTGTTCCCCTGTGGGAAACGCAGCTGGCCCAAGCCGTGACAATCCAACGCTCGTTCGAGGCGGCCAAAGCCGTGCGCGAAGCCAATGATCTGACCAATGAGTTGCTGACCTCCAACGCCAAGAACCTGCGTGAGAGCAATAAGGTCATCCGCGAGGAGATGGAGCGCGGTGTGTTTGATATCGAAGCGGTCAAAGCAGCCAACGCCGACCTCATCGGTACCATCGAAGAGAGCCTCCAGATCGCGGATGCTGGCAAAGCCAAGCGCGCCGCCGCCGAAGTGGACCTCAAAGAGATGGAATCCAAGTTGCGCGATACACTTGCGTCCGCGAAGGCCAAAAAGACGGGTCTGGGCGAGACAGCTGGCGGCGCGGTTCCGCGCTGAACATGAATGTGGGGCGCGCCATAAGGGGGGGATGTCTGGGGCTGATCGCTTTGGGCATCGCCGCCTGTGCGGAATTACAAGCACCGGTGCAGCCGGTGTTGAAACCTCTGGCGCGCCCCAACAGCTCTACGCAGCCCGCCAAAACACCAAACGTGGCAAAGCCCACGTCAGAGGCCAGCGCACAGTTGCGCAGCTACCTCAATCAGGTGCAGGGCGCGCAGTTGAGCCAAGGAATGCTGCGGCGGGACGGTGGCGGTGCCGATACCCCCTTCACCAACACCATGCTTGCCCGCAATTTTGAGAAGATCGCGTTTTTCAACGAATACAACAGCACGTTTTCCGGCCGTGGCGGGGCAAGCCCCCTGCGCCGTTGGGCCGCTCCGGTGCGCATGGATGTGATCTTTGGCGAGAGCGTGCCGCCCTCGCAACGCACCAGCGATATGGGCCACATACGCAGCTATGCCGCGCGTCTGGGCCGCGTCACCAACCATCCCGTGAGCATGAGCAAAAGAGCCAATTTCATCGTTGTCATCGCGGGCGAGGATGACCGTGGCGAAGCGCTGGCCCAAGCCGCGGCGCGGATACCGGGAATTTCCGCCTCCAGCCTGACACCGCTCAACAACCTGCGCAGCGATACCTATTGCGTCGTTGCCGCCTATGCTGCTGGTTCTGGTACCAATACCTACACCGCCGCCCTCGCTGTGATCCGCACCGAAAACCCCAGCTTGCTGCGCCTGTCGTGCATACATGAGGAGCTGGCCCAAGGGATGGGCCTTGCCAATGACAGCCCTTCTGCGCGGCCGTCCATATTCAATGACGATGACGAGTTTGCCCTGCTGACGCGGCATGATGAATTGTTGCTGCAGATGCTCTATGACCCCCGGCTAAAGGTAGGCATGAGCGCGGATCAGGCACGACCAACCGTGCAAAAAATCGCTGCCGAGTTGGCAGGCGGCGGGCCAGTGTAGTCACCTCTGCTGTTCCTTGATAAGCAACCGCGCGGCGATTAGGCTATCCGCAAACAACCCTAAAGGACATTCCATGGGCATTTTCGATTTCCTCTCCGGTCAATTCATCGACGTCATCCATTGGACTGACGATACCCGCGATACCATGGTCTGGCGGTTCGAGCGGGAGGGCCACGAGATTAAATACGGCGCAAAGCTCACCGTGCGGGAGGGGCAAGCGGCGGTGTTCATCCATGAGGGGCAGCTGGCGGATGTATTTACGCCCGGTCTCTATATGCTTGAGACCAACAACATGCCGGTGATGACCTCGCTGCAACATTGGGATCACGGCTTTAAATCTCCGTTCAAGTCAGAGGTCTATTTCGTCAACACCACCCGGTTCAACGATCTGAAGTGGGGAACCAAGAACCCCGTGATCGTGCGCGACCCCGAGTTTGGCCCTGTGCGCCTTCGTGCCTTTGGCACTTACTCTGTGCGTGTGGTCGACCCGGCGCTGTTCCTGCGCGAGATTGTGGGTACCGATGGTGAATTCACGATGGACGAGATCAGCTACCAAATCCGCAACATCATCGTGCAGGAGTTTAGCCGCACCATCGCGCGGGCACAAATTCCGGTGCTGGATATGGCCGCTAACAACCGCGAGCTTGGTAAGTTGATCAGCGGCGAAATTGCAGCACAGTTGGCCGAATACGGCCTCGCGTTGCCCGAACTTTATGTCGAGAATATCTCGCTCCCGCCTGCTGTTGAGGATGTGCTGGACAAACGTTCCTCCATGGGTGTGATCGGAAACCTTAACGAATACATGCAGTATCAGGCCGCCGAAGCGCTTGGAAATGACGGTGCGGGTGCCGCTGCGATCCAAGCAGGCCTTGGGGCTGGCCTTGGCATGCAGATCGGCGCGCAGGCGGCTGCCGGCGGTCCATGGGGTGCTGCGCAACCTGCCGCGCGGATAGCGCCTCCCCCTCCGCCGGTCGAGCATGTCTGGCACATCGCCGAAGGGGGCCAGACAACTGGTCCCTTCTCAAAGGCAGCGATGGGGCGGATGGCAACGGATGGCGCGCTAACCCGTGAAACCTATGTCTGGACGGCAGGTCAGGATGGATGGAAGCTGGCCGAGGATGTGATGGAATTGGCGCAGCTCTTTACCGTGCTGCCGCCCCCGCCGCCAAACGCATGAGGCGCGCGTAGGATGCGACAGGCTGTCTTTCCACCTGCTCTGGCCGAAGCTGTAACCGCAACAGGGTTTTCCCCTGCTGTTCGTGCAGGGGATTTGTTGTTTCTCACCGGGGCAACTGGTGGCGATTTGAATGGGGATATGCCACTGGATGCCGCAACCCAGACCCGCAATGCGCTGGCAAAAGTTGGCTTGATATTGGAAGCAGCGGATGTGAACGTGGACTCCATTGTGGAAATCACCAGCTATCACATTGGCCTGCAGAGCCACTTTGATGATGTCAGCAGGATCTTTCGTGAAATCCTTGGGCTCCCATTACCTGCGTGGACTGCCATTGACGTGGCGGGTCTGCGCAGGCCGAATGCGGTGATAGAGATGCGGATTGTTGTACATGCCCCGCAGAACACATGAAACTTTGCCTCCCTGTGCCAAAAGGTAATGGAGCACTTCGCTCCCTATAATCCCCACCGGCGCATGGTTCGGAAATGAACACATGGCTTGATGATTCCGCTGTTCGTCTGATTCATGCTGGTGACGCCCGATGTTGTGGTGCCGATGGACTGACGAGAGGCGAACGAGATTGTCGGCACGCTTCATATCTATCAGTTTTACCTGCTGGGTGTCGTGATTGCAGGCCACGCCGCCTTTCACATCTGGCGGCATTTCAAACTGCGTGACAATGCCCTGCGCATTATGGCGCCAAAGGTCTTGCACCGCTTTCTGTAACCGCCCCTTGACGCCCCTCGCCCAAGGCTAAATGTTACGCCCAACCCCTCCAGCGCCAAAGGCCAGCCCTTGCCCGACTTTCAACCTGATACCGTCCAGCAAGAGCACAGGTTTCCCTGTGACACTTGTGGTAGTGACCTGCGCTATGATCCTGTCAGCACCAATCTGAAATGTGATCATTGCGGACATGTGGAGCCGATTGGCAGTGTGTGGACCCAGTCGCGGGCCATTGCCGAACTGGACCTGCGGCGCGGTCTGTCGCAATCCCTCGATATGGCCGAGATGGAAGAGACCCGCGTAAGCCAATGCCCCAACTGTGCGGCGCAAGTGGAATTTGACAGCGATACCCAAGCGGCGGAATGTCCATTCTGTGCGACCCCCGTCGTAGTCGATACCGGCACGCACCGTCATATCAAACCACGCGCGGTTTTGCCCTTTGCCTTGGCCGAGGAAGTGGCGCGGGACGCAATGAAAGACTGGCTTGGCAGCTTGTGGTTTGCGCCAAATGGCCTGCAAGCCTATGCGCGCAAAGGGCGGCAGATGGACGGTATCTACGTCCCCTACTGGACCTATGATGCGCAATCGGACACGCGGTATACGGGCGAGCGTGGCACGGTATATTACGAGACACGCACCGTGATGCGTGATGGAAAACGGACCCAGGTGCGTGTGGCCAAAGTACGCTGGCGTGGCACCTCTGGGCGTGTGGCGCGGTTCTTTGATGATGTGCTGGTGCTCGGCTCCCGCTCGCTGCCCAAGCGGTTCACTGATGCGCTGGAGCCTTGGGATCTATCTGCTTTGGAGCCCTACGCCCCCGAATACCTCGCCGGATTTCGGGCTGAAGGATATACCGTCGCGCTGGATGAGGGGTTTGACGAGGCACGAACCAAGATGGACGCGATGATCCGTCGCGACATTAAATTCGACATCGGCGGCGACCGCCAACGCATCCACTCCGTCGACACGGACCTCACCGATATGACCTTCAAGCATATCCTGCTGCCCGTCTGGCTCGCGGCTTATAAGTATCGCGGGAAATCCTACCGCTTTGTCGTGAATGGTCGCACAGGGCGGGTACAGGGCGAGCGGCCTTATTCCGCGATCAAGATCACCTTTGCTGTGATTGCAGGGCTGATTGCAGCCGCAATTGTCGGCTTCCTCTATGCACAGAATGGATAACCCATGACCGCGATTGAAACGCTGAGCCAAATCCTTGAAGACCGCTATTCGTGCCGTGCGTTCCTACCGGAAGCTGTGCCTGACGCAGACCTGATGCGCATTGTTGAGACGGCGCGTCATGTCCCCTCGTGGTGCAATGCACAGCCTTGGCAGGTCGAGGTCACACGCGGGGCCGCAACGGACCGTCTGCGCGAAAAACTCCAACAGACTGCCCTTGCCGGAACGCCGCCCACGCCTGATCTGGCTTGGCCCGCGAAATACACTGGTGACTACGCCGAGCGGCGGCGCACCTGCGGCTTCCAGCTCTATGATGCCGTCGGTATCGAGAAATCGGACCGCGCAGGGCGTGCGGCGCAGATGATGCGCAATTATGCGTTCTTCGACGCGCCCCATGTGGCGATCATCCATTCCCCCGCCGAGCTTGGCCCCTATGGTGCCATGGATACCGGCGGTTTTGTGGCCGCCTTCACTCTTGCTGCGACGGCCCTTGGGATCGCGACGATCCCGCAAGCCGCCATTGCTGCCTATGCGCCTTTGCTCAAAGAGCATCTGGGGCTGTCCGAGGACCGCCTGATCCTCTGCGCCATCTCACTGGGTTATGCAGATCCAAACGCCCCCGCCAACGGCTTCAGGACTGAGCGGGCTGAGACTGCCGACATTATCGGCTGGCACGATACATGAGGGCGCTGCTGCAACGCGTTACGGAAGCGAGCGTTACTGTAGACGGAGAAAACGTCGGTATGATCGAAGCAGGTCTCCTGATTCTCGTGTGCGCCATGCCGGAAGACACATACGACACGGCAAAAGCCCTCGCCCTCAAGATATCAAAGCTACGCCTCTTCAAAGACGACGCAGGCAAAATGAACCTCAGCATCGCGCAGACCGGGGGCGCGGCACTGGTGGTGAGCCAATTCACACTCGCCGCCGACACCTCACGTGGCACACGTCCCGGCTTTTCATATGCGGCAAAACCGGATCTGGCTGAGACGCTTTACCTGCAGTTTGCGTCAGCATTACGGGACCTCAATATTAGCGTTCAAACAGGACACTTTGGCGCGGACATGTCTGTGGCGCTCGTCAACGATGGTCCGGTGACGATCTGGCTCGACACCGACGACTGACGGGCCCGCGCGCGGTAGGCACAAAAGCAAAATGCGGACCACGCAGGCCCGCATCATGTGCATCTCAAAATATAACTTGCGCGTGAGCGCTCCTTGCGGTCACGGCTCGCGGAAGGCTTCTTTAGATTTATAGAGCGGCTTGAGCAGGTATTGTAGAACCGTCTTGGAGCCAGTGTGCAACTCCACGCTTGCTTGCAT
Source organism: uncultured Sulfitobacter sp. (assembly GCA_965364195.1). Classification (GTDB taxonomy): domain Bacteria; phylum Pseudomonadota; class Alphaproteobacteria; order Rhodobacterales; family Rhodobacteraceae; genus Sulfitobacter. The sequence goes on from CBDTVN010000034.1 coordinate 14,775, forward strand.
ACCGGGGCGGATTTCGAGTTCTGTCTGACGCTCTGTCAGGTTCTCTGTGTCTACGGCCAGTGTCACCTTATAGTGCGGATCGCCATCCGGATCGCGGGCACGGTCATCCTTGAACGTATCCGCCGAGATAAGCTTTACCTCACCTTTCAGGGTGCCATAAACCGTGTAGTCATAAGCTGAAAGCTTAACTGTCGCTGCTTGCCCGCGACGCACACCTGCGATGTCTTCGGGCTTTACCCGCGCTTCTACAAACAGCTCTTCATCAAGCGGAATGATCTGCAATATCTCCTCGCCGGGGCGCACAACCCCACCGATAGTGGTGACCTGAAGGTTGTTCACAATCCCGCGCATGGGGCTGCGCAACAGGGTGCGATCCAGCTGGTCGGTGCTGGCCTTTAGATTCTGGCGCAAGGTCGACAACTCTTTCAGCACATCGGAATATTCCTGTGCGCGGTCTAATTCGGTGCCGGTCACGACCTCATCAAATTTCATCTTCGCATCCGCAAACGCTTTACGCGCACGGGTGGCCTCGATGAGCGAAACGATCTTGTTCTTAAGGAGCGCATTCATCAGGTCACGCTCGCGCTGCGCCTCGACCAAAACCTGATTGGCGCCGTCCACGGAGGAGACATAGTCAGATTGGCGCGCCTGCAACAAAGCCGCCTCGGACGATACGATATCAGGGGTCCGCGCGCGCCACTCTGAGGGTACGTCAAAGGCATAGCCACCATCCATCTCAGCCTCAAGGCGCAAGCGGCGGATTTCAAAGCCGCTGATCTGGTCTTGTAAGTCGTCCACGGCCGACTGGAATTGTGTGTTGTGCAGTTTTGCCAGAACATCTCCTGCCTCGACGATATCACCCTCACCCACTCTGAGGTCGGCAAGGATGCCGCCTTCAAGGTTCTGGATAATCTGCGGGCGCGAACTGGAAATCATCGAGCCTTCGGCGCGCACAATCTCGTCCACCCACGCGAAAAATGCCCAGACGATGAACACGATCACAGTTGCCGCACTCAGCCAGACCACCATAGAGGGGCCGCGCATTTGTTGTTCGATGTGGCTGTCCATATCAGGGCTCATGCAGCACCTCCTTTGACGGCGGTGAGGTGCGCCATGACTTCGTCCTTGGGTCCGTCAATGCTCATCCGGCCGTTGTGCAGAATGATCGTGCGACTGGTCAAAGCGAGGATAGGTGCGCGGTGTGTGGCGATGATCGCGGTGCGTCCCGCCATCCATGTCTTGAGACGTTCAACCAGCGCCGCTTCCAGCTTTTGATCCAGTGCCGCTGTCGGCTCGTCCAGCAGACATATTTTGGGGTCTTGCAGCCAGAGGCGCGCCCAACCGATAGATTGACGCTGACCAATCGAAAGGCCCGCACCCGCATCCATGATCTCCAAATCCAGTCCCTTGGGATGGTTACGTACGAAATCGCCAAGGCCCGCAAAATCGAGCGAGGACATGAGGCGAACATCGTCACGCTCCAGCATGGTGAGGTTCAGGTTGTCACGAAGCGTGCCGGCGAATAGCCGCACGTCTTGGCCCAGATACCCGATGAGGCGCCGGACATCGCGCGGCTCGATCTGGGTCATCTCTGTCCCGTCGATGAGCACGCGGCCTGTGGTTGGCACGTAGAGGCCGCTCAACACTTTGAGCAAGGATGATTTCCCCGAGCCATTGGCCCCGAGGATCGCAATACGTTGCCCCGACAGGATTTTGATCCCTGGCAGGTCCAGCGTCGGCGCGCCCTCTTCAATGTAGCGGAAGGTCACATCGCGCAGCTCAAAGTTGCCCGCAAGGTGATCGCGGCGCATGTAGGTGCGGCCCTCGGTGGCGTCCTGATCGGAGCCTGCAATTAGCTCAAGCCCGTCGAGTGCGGATTTTACATTGCCCCAGCGTGCCATGGTTCCGGCCAGCTGTGTCAGCGGTGCAAGCGTGCGAGAAGTCAGGATGCCCACAGCAATGATCGAACCGACAGTGAATTGCCCGGCGAACACGAGATACGTCCCCATAATGACGGCGGCAACATAGGTGCCTTGCTGCACCCCTTGGCTCCAGAAGGTTAGGATCGACGCCAGCTTGCGCTGCTCGGAGGATTTCACCGCAGAGAGGGTCGTCAGTTCGGACCACAAGCGCTGCACACGGTCTTCGCCGCGCTGGGTCTTGACGGTGTCGAGCTCAAAAATTGCTTCGTGCAATAGACGCGAGGATTTGGCCGTGGCGCCCTGTGTCTCTTGCGTTAGACGGATCATGCGTTTTTGCATGAAGAAGCCGGGGACAACCATCAAGATGCCGCCGATTACCAGCACCCAGACCACATTTCCCGCGATGGAGGCGACAAGGAACAGGAAGACAAAGATAAACGGGATATCGGCGATGGTGCCGATGGTTGACGCGGTAAAGAATTCACGGACAGAGCCGAATTCACGCATGGAAGAAAACAGATCAGACGGTTCTTGGGGGCGTTTGTCGCTGCGCATACCGAGGATGCGCTGCATCAACGTGGCTTGCACCGACAACTCAATCTGACGACCCGCACCATCCATGAGCTGAGCGCGGGCGATTTTGATGAACGCCTCCATCAGCAGGGCCAATACGGCACCTGCGGCGAGGACCCAAAGGGTCGCCTCCGACTGGTGGGGAATGACGCGGTCATAGACTTGCAAAGAGAAAAGCGCGACGGCAACGGCAAGCAGGTTTGCCACAAAAGAGCCGAGGGCCACTTCGCCCAACTGACGCTTGAACTTAACGAACTGCCCCCAAAACCAGTGCTTTGGCTTTTCGGCGGTCTTGTGGACTTCCTCCACCTTCTCGATTGGCATCTGCGCACGAAGCGTAAGGCCAGAAAAGAACGGCACGAAATCCGCGGCCGGAACTTGCGCTCGGTTGTCGGGGCATGTCGTGTCATAGACGATCAGATCATCACGCTCACGGCCCATCACCAGAAGCAACTGACCGGATGTCATGTAGACCAGCGCAGGAAACGCCTGATCATCGAGGGATGTGCTGCGCACTATCTCCGCCGTGAGGCCATTGCGGCGCAGCAGTGTTGTGATGATCTGTGCTTCATCTTGCTCGGACGCATCAGGGGTCAGCCTACGGGCGAGCGCATCTGCCAGATCAGCTTGGGAAATTTTGCTACCCAGTACGCCAGCGTATGTTGCAATCAACGCACCACGGGCACGCAGACGGTCCTCGAATGTCGATGTGTTATCAGCCTTGGGGACGTCGACAGCATCGGTAAGCTTCAGACGTCCTGAATTGCCATTAACGATTGTAAGGGTAAACGGTTTACTCATATTGCGGATCCATCGGCCAACACGCCCAAAAGCTCGGCCATGGCCACCCGCAAGCGGATAGCTTCGTATTTCAAGGTAACTTCGGCCTCTTGCTGGCGCGCGAATGTCTCGTAGACGCCGACCACATCCATTACCTGACGCTGACCCGCATCATATTGCGCCTGAAACAGGTCGAGGTTTTTCTTGGCTTGGGCGGTAAGGCCTGCGGCCTCGGCAGCTTGGCGTTCTTTGGAGGCGATCTGCCCTTCGAACTTGCGCAGCTTGCGGTTTGCATCTTCGGTCGCTTGGGCCACATGGCGACCTGCGGCTTCTTTCGTTGCCTCAATCGCACGTATACGGTCGCCCGTTCCCAGACCCAGAAGGCTCTCGGATGTGATAAGCAACCCGCCCGAGCCACCCTCTCCAATTGTAGCCGCGGCACTGAGACCGGGAAGCTGTCCTGCGCGGTCGACTTTTGCTGCCGCAATGGCGCGGATTTTCTCGGCCTCGGATTGAGTCACACTCAGCGGTTGGGCCAGCCCCGCACGCACCGGCAAGGGCGACGTGCCCCGAATGGCGCCGAGATCACCCACAGACATGGCGTTCAATTCAGCGATCGCAGTGCTGGCGGTTTCAGTCGCCGCAGATTGGCTTGCGCGGATTTCGAGGAGTTTCTGGCGCAGGACGTGAAGATCGGAACTGTCCGAAACACCGCCCTGAACCCGCTGCTGCATCACCCATTCGAATTGACCGATATCCTTGGCGCTCTTGCTCGAAAGCTGAAAAATTTCACGTGCCTCAACGGCGGTGATATACAGATCAAGCCCCGTGCGCACGCGGCTGTTTGTATCTGCGGCCATTGCCACAGCGGCGACTTCAACATCTGCCACTGCAAACTCCCGCTCGCCCTGCTTACGGCCATTGTCAAAGATCACTTGCTCAACCACCAGATTGGCAACCAAAGCACCCAGCGACGTAAGGTTGACGTTCGGGCCGATTTGGGGGAGCCAATTCTTGGATTCAGCGCGGGCGCGCAACTGTGCGGCGCGCAACTCGCTCTCGGCGCTGCGCGAATTTGCGGCAAGTACTGCGGTTGCGACACTGCTGTATGCGCTGCCAGCGGGCAGAACCGAGCGGCGGGCGATGAGGCTCTGAATGATGTCGCTTTCCGCGTTGATCTTTTGTGAATGTGTCGGTTTGGGCGTAGCGGTATTGCCCGTCGTGCTTTGCATGGCAACAACATCAGTTGCGCCAGCGTTGTCATCCATATCCGACAAACACCCTGTGAGCATCAGCGCGCTTACGCACACCCCTGCTGCCTTTAACCTACACTGCCCCATATCTTGCCCTTAACGTGCCGATATTTATAAATATTCTTATTCTTATTGTATATCGGTTGCGGCGGTAACTTAGCCCGCCGCAACCCATAGTTTTCTTGCGTTGTAATACGCTTAGATGGTGACCGGAATGTCCAGATCGACCAACAGCGTACCCTCGGCACCGACCGAGTAGACGTTGTATGTCAGACCGTCGTCACCAACCGTTGTTCCTTTTGCTACACCATCCTGAATGATCACTTCATCCTCGCCGGAGCCATGAATGGTCAGCGTGTTTGAGTTGGTGGACAGAGCCAGCAAGCTAGCCTCGTCGATCACAACACTGGCCGCTTCGGCAAAATCGAGATCAAGATTTTCGATCTGATAATCACCCAACGCCATGTTGGTAAGGTCAACCGAGTTGGTCGCGGCTTCATCGTCCAGCACAAGGAAGGTGCCGGAGGTGTTGCCCGCCGCGTCAGTTGAGTTCACGATCAGCTGAGAACCATTCGGCACATTTTCGTCGAAGGCAAAGTCAGTCTCGTCGCGCAGCGTATTGAAACCCTGCTCACCGGCAACATCTGCAATCGTACCATCCGCCTGAACCTGAACAAGGCTTTGAACGTCTGAAGTTGGCACGCCGTTTTCCATCTCGGTCTCGATTGAGATACCGCGGATACCGTCACCGTCACGGGTGAAGGATGCGATTACAGGACCATTCGGTGCGGCTGTATCAATTGATAGCGTATCCTCGATTGTGGCCACGTTTCCGACGTGGTCTGTCGCTTCAACGGAGATGTTGGCAGCATAGGCACCGCCACGCACGTCGCCTGCAGGTACGGTCATTGACCAGTTGCCTGCCGCATCGACGCTTGCATCATATGATGTGCCATCGAATGTGACCCGAACAGTTGAGCCAGCCTCGACAATACCACCCAGATCAATGCCTGCTGCCGCTTCGGCTGCGTTCACGATCTGATCGGCACCCGCAGAGTTGCTGGTGATGTCGAGTGGAGCAACTTCGGTATCCACGTCAACTGTCGCACCGATGGAGCGGGAGTTGCCTGCTGCATCCGTTGCAGTGACACCTACGTCAGCGGTGTATGTACCCGCGGTGAGCGCGTTGCCGTCGAATTCCGCGGACCAGTTGCCCTCGGCATCGACCACAGCATTGGATGTCTGACCAGCCAATGTCACGACAACGGAGGTGGAGCCAACCTCGGTGGTGCCTGTGACAGTCACGTTGCCGTCGGCTTCCGCGGCGCTGATGATGTTGTCCACAGCGATATCGTCTGCCGCAACGCTCAGGTTATCGACGCGGGTGTCGACCTCAACACTATCGGTAGCAGAGCGGCTGTTGCCAGCGGCGTCTGTTGTTATTGCTGTGATCTCAGCAGTGTAGACCCCTGCCGCCACGTCGCTGGCAGAAAAGAACGCTTCCCAGTTGCCGCTGCCGTCTGCGACGACATCGTGGCTTACGCCTTCCATGGTCACGGTGACCGTGGCGCCTGCGTCGGCTGTCCCTGTGAGAACCACACCATCACTGGCCTCGGTCTCGTTTACGAGGTCATCCCCTTCGACAGGTGTGCTGTCGATGGTCAAAACGCCCGCGTCGGTATCAACGACAACAGATGCTGACGCCGTATCCACGTTACCTGCAGCATCTGTCGCTGTGGCGGTCATAGTAGAGGTGTATGTACCTGCTGCAACGCTGCCTGCTGCAAATGTTGCTGTCCAGCTGCCATCAGCAGAGACCACAGCAGTCGTCGTAGCACCGCCCAGTTCAACCGTCACAGTTGAACCTGGCTCGGTCGTGCCTGAGACTGTCAGCGGCTGGTCTGCTTCTTCTGCGTTGATCACGCCATCGGCGCCGCCAGTGGTGGAGGTGATCGAGAAGTCACGCACATAGGTATCGACCTCAAATGTGCCGGATGTTGTGGCTGTGTTGCCGAATGTGTCGGTGGCCACAGCAGTCACAGTACCAGTGTATTCTCCATCAGAGAGTTGTGTGGAGGAGAAAGACGCGCTCCATGTGCCGTCGGCTGTTGCAACAACAGTTTGCGTTACACTGCCGATTGTCACTTCAACGGAAGCACCTGCTTGGGCCGTGCCGGTAAAGGCGACGCCATCATCGTACTCTACGCCATTGATTGTACCGTTGCCGCCAACTGTCGATGTGTCGACGGTCACGGATGTTACGGTATCAACCACCAGTGTTTCTGTGAATGTGGCAGAGTTGCCAAAACTGTCGGTTGCAATCGCTGTGATGCCAGTGGTGTATTCGCCACCTGCAAATGTGCCCGCTGCATAGGTCACGGTCCACATGCCATCTTCGCCGATTACGGTTGTTGCCGTGTTGCCGTCGATTGTCACTTCGAGTGTTGCACCGGCCTCGCCTGTGCCGCTGATGCTCACGTCCTGATCAAAACCGGCTTCATTTACGAAGTCGCCATTGCCATCCGTACCCGATGTGAATGTGATCTCTGGTGGCGTTGTGTCGATCTCAAAGGATGGACCTTCCAGCTGAGTGTCTTCCCCATCAGGGTTCGTGACAACAACCTCGGAGTCGTACACGCCATCTTCTGGGAAATCGTCACCTTCAAATACGGCTTCAAATTCGCCATCTTCGTCGATGACAGTGCTTATGCTCTCGTCACCAATGGTGACTACAACTGTATCACCCGGCTCACCGCCGCCGGTGACGGTGATCGATTGTTCGCCATCACCACCGATGACTACGTTTGTGCCATCTTCATTTACATATGGAGTTGCGGGGCCATCGCTGCCGCTTTCACCATCGCCGCCGCCAACGACACCGCCGACAACCGCAAGGCCACCAACACCTGCCGCGACAGCACCTAGACCGCCAAGGCCGCCGCCACCCAGAAGAGCCGCGCCGAGCATGGCGACTTCACCGTCCCCATCCGCGAGCGGCACACCGGCCACTTCGGAGTTGCCAAGAAAGATCAACTCGTCAGCCGGGCTCCATTTGCCCCATTCTGCAGTTGGACCGTATTGTGCGTAAAGGTTGCCCTGCCCCCCGTCTACAAAGCTCACCTCGTTGAGGTAGCCATCGGAGGACACGAAGAGGCGGTTGGCAGCGCCATCATCATTAAAGAAATTGTCGATCGTAATAATACGTCCATCGCTGAGCGTCATGACAAGCTGATCGCCGGAGCGCACCTGGCTCGCGAAATCGGACTGACGGGCATTAATGGAAATTTCTTGGCCGGCACCGGCCACTATAGTCTGGTTTGATGCATCCGCTGACACTGTGCCACGCTGCAAACCGCCCGCACTACCGCGGACAACGAAATCAATCGCATTCATTGTAATACTCACTCTACCTCGAAAGCGCCCACTTTATTGTAGGTCACTGAACTTTATTTTTTTAAGCTGCCACCTGGCCCGTTCAATCGCGCCATGATTTCGCTTTTATTACGTCACATTACACAGGTGTGCGCGCAAAAATCTAGTACTTAATCACCCACATTTTCCCCCTAAAGCCACATGTGTGGGTCTGGGGCCACAGCTTCCCAACATATGGACCATAGTTGACGCTGTTTGCATCTTGGTAAACTCACAGTTCAGATTTACGCCTTATTTTCGCCATAAACACTATGAAGTTGACATATCCCGCGCTGAAACAGACGCTGATGAAATGGTAAAAAATGATAATGTACTACGCACAGTTGTAGAAGCGCCCGATCACCCTGTTATTCTCTCCGACGGTACCCGCCTTTCGGCGCGGCTTTGGCGACCTGAGGATGCGGAGGGCGACCCCGTCCCCTTGATCCTTGAGTTTCTGCCCTACCGTAAGCGCGATGGCACTTGCGCGCGCGATGCGCTGACGCATCCCTATTTCGCGGCGCGCGGTTATGCATGTGCGCGGGTCGACATGCGCGGCAATGGCGACAGCGAAGGGTTGATGGAAGACGAATATACTGCCCAAGAGTTGGCAGATGCGGTTGAGGTGATCACTTGGGCCGCAGCGCAACCCTGGTGCAACGGGAGCGTTGGTATGATGGGCATCAGCTGGGGCGGGTTCAATTCCCTACAAGTCGCCTCCCTTGCACCCGATGCGCTCAAGGCGATCATTACGCTGTGCTCGACCGTAGACCGTTTTGCCGACGACATACATTATAAAGGGGGCTGCCTGCTCAACGAGAATTTGGGTTGGGGCGCCACGATGCTCAGCTATTCAAGCCGCGCGCCCGATCCGGCTTTGCGCGATGACTGGCGCGAGATGTGGCTGGAGCGATTGGAGAACGAGCCTTTCTTGCCCTCCGTCTGGCTGCGCCACCAACGCCGCGATGCCTATTGGGAGCATGGCTCGGTCTGTGAAGATTACTCAAAGATCAAAGCCAAGGTGCTGGCCATCGGCGGCTGGGGCGATGCCTATAAGAACGCTGTGCCCCAATTGGTGGAAGCGCTGGATGGTGCAAAAGGCATTGTCGGCCCGTGGGTGCATAAATATCCCCATTTCGCAGTGCCCGAACCGCGCATCGGATTCCTGCAAGAGGCGCTACGCTGGTGGGATCACTGGCTTAAGGGCGTCGATACAGGTGTGGAGGCCGACCCCGACTACCGCGCCTATCTGATGGACGGTCTGCGCCCGGCGGCATGGTACACCGAGCGGCCGGGCCGCTGGATCGCGGAAGAGCGGGGCGCCACAACCCACCTGCCCGTCCAGACCCTTCATCTTACGGACAGTGGCACGTTGGAGGATGCGCCACAGGGGATGAAAACCCATGTCGCCTCCCCCGCGCAATGTGGTGCAGCGGCGGGCGAGTATTGCGCCATTTGGTTGGGGCCTGAAATGGCAGGAGATCAGCGCGGCGATGATGCGCTTTCGGCCACGTTTACCTCCGCAGCGTTGGACGCAGATATGGATCTGGTAGGTGCGCCACGCATAAGGCTTGCGCTCAGTTGTGACAAACCGCAAGGCCAGATTGCCGTACGCCTCAACCACATCCATCCCGACGGTGCCGCCACGCGGATCACCTATGGCGTCCTTAACCTGTCTCACCGCACTTCAGCGAAAGAGCCGCAGACAATGACCGCAGGTAAGATCGAAGAGGTCACTCTAGACCTTGATCACATCGCCTACCGCGTCCCAAAAGGGCACCGTATCCGTGTCTCAATCTCGACCGCCTATTGGCCGCTCATCTGGCCCGCGCCCGAGGCTGCGCAGATCACCGTGACCCAAGGCAGCATCAGCCTGCCCCAACGCCCGACCACTGGTGGTGACGAAGTGGCCTTCCTGCCACCGGAAGCAGCGCCGCCGTGGCAAACCATTGAGATAAGACCAGAAAATCATATCCGCCGTCAGGAAACCGACATGAAAACCGGCATCCAAAGCCTTGTGATCGAAGATGACTTTGGCAAGGTGCGCGACGCGGATCATGGACTGATCTCAGGTTCTGTCGCGCGGGAGCGTTGGGATATTCATCCCGATGATCCGCTGTCAGCGACAGGGTCATGTGACTGGGAGGACGAGACCGAGCGTGGCGACATCCGCCTGCGCACGCGTGCGCAATGTAGCATGCGGGCTGATGCGACCACATTCCACCTTACCGCGAAAATCGAGGCCTGGGAGAACGACAAGCTGATCTACACCCGTGAGCAAAGCGACGCAATTCCGCGCGATCACCTGTAGCGCAGCCCTGCGGGTGTAGGGGGAATAGCCCTTGCGACCTGCCCCTAAATGCGCGACCTTGATCCACCAATCAAAAACAGCGCCCGCAAAAGACGTGCGATTCCAACTGGGAGAACGATACAATGAACACTCAACTCAAAAAGCTGAGCACAGCCGTCACCGCAGGTCTCATGACCCGTCGTGAATTTGTTGCCCGCGCCGCAGCACTGGGCGTCACCGCCGCTGTTGCCAACTCCATGCTGGCCACCACGGCCTCCGCAGACGCACATGCCAAGCCTGTAGCAGGCGGCACCTTCCGCATGGGCGTATCCGGCGGCGAAAGCACAAACACACAAGACCCCGCAGGGTGGGCCTCCGATGCTCCCCTCGCCACGGGCTTCTTCTGGGGGGAACCACTGGTCGAGTTGGGCGAGGACGGTACATTGCGCGGTCTAGTCGCAGAAAGCTGGTCCGGCTCTGAAGATGCAAGCGTTTGGACGTTTAATGTACGTCAGGGCTGTACCTTCTCCACCGGTGAGCAAGTGACCGCAGAAGACGTGATAAAAACGATGGAGCGCCACTCCAACGAGGAATCCAAATCAGGTGCACTTGGGATCATGACAGGCATCAAAGCGATGTCCGTCGACGGCAACAGCTTTATCTGTGAGCTGGAAACCGGCAACGCCGACCTTCCGTTCCTGATGGCCGACTACCACCTGATCAT
>CBDTVN010000035.1:0-25524 GCA_965364195.1 uncultured Sulfitobacter sp.
CATGCAAGAAAACGATTCCGAAAGGGCGCGGCTTACTCGTTGATGCTGATCGCTTCCGCCACTTTCAACAGACGCTCTGCATAGACAGTCTCAAGCTGTTTTGGCTTCACGCGGTAAGATGGCCCGCCAACATTGAGCCCGTAAACCCGCCCGTCGTTCAGCGAATGAACCGGCACCGCAATGCCGTTCACGTCAGAGCGCCAGTTGCCATACCCGCTGCAATATCCCTTGGCCGCGTATTCGCTCACTGCATCTTTGTATTGTGCGCGGGCATCCTCTTCGACCTCGGCCCCTTCCATACGGGCAAATCCGAATATCTGCTCACAGCGCTCCTCGGGTGTCACGGCAAGGATCGCCTTCCCCATCGCGGAGTGGAACAGAGGCAAGCGTGATCCTACGCGCATAAGCAGTGTCACTTCCTCGGTCGAGCATTCCGTGGCGAGGTAGATCACCTCGGTCCGGTGCTGCTCTCCCAGTGCGACGGTCACAAACGGGTTCGGCCCGTCCATGCGTAGCGCGTGCATCTCATGTTTGGCGCGGTCACGCATTTCCATCGCTGCAAGGCGGCTAAAGCCGAGGCGCAGCACGCCAGCACTCAGGCGGTAAGTGCCCACGCGGCTGTCGGCGACCAGATAATCCAGTTCGCACAGCGTATGGGTCAATCGCGAAATTGTCGCTTTGGGCAGGCCCGTCCGCTCGGAAAAATCGCTATTCGTCAAAGTTAGATCGCCGCGCCGGAAACAACGCAGAATCTCGAGCCCGCGCGCGAGGGCGGTGACAAAATTGCGGTCTTTACTCTCCAGATCGGGGTCCAATTCCATGGTTCAGCCCCGCTTTAGGGCATCAAGCCCGTGCTGTGCAAACACTGGTACAAAGGCGCCAACCTTCATCGCCCGTTCGGGGTTTGACGCATTGCCATCGATCGCTCGTTTCAGAACACCCTGAATGATCGCGGCCATGCGGAAGAAAGTGAAGCCAAGGTAATATCCGAAGTTATCAATCCCGTTTAGGCCGCGCCGCGCACAGTATTCCGCGATGAAATCCTCATCCGACGGTAGGCCAAGGGCCGCCCGGTCAAGGCCACCCATGCCGCGTCCCTCACTGCCAGCGGGCAGCTGCCATTGCATGATCACAGCCGCCAGATCGGCAAACGGATGCCCAATCGTTGACAGCTCCCAATCCAGAACCGCGCGGCAATCAGTGGTTGATGCGTCAAAGATCATGTTGTCGAGACGGTAGTCCCCATGTACCAACGTCCGCTGCCCATCATCGGCAGGGCGATCCCCTACCAAGGCCTCCATGAGCTGATCCATCGCAGGGATTTTATCTGTCTCAGACGCGTGGTATTGCTTGGACCAGCGGCCCACCTGACGCTCAAAGTAATTGCCCTCGGGGCCGTAATCGGACAGGCCGACCGCGTTGATATCCACGCTGTGGAGTGCAGCCAAGACGCGGTTCATCTCGGAAGTGATCTTGCCACGGTCCGCGGGCGATACATCGGGCATCGCAGGCTCGTTGAAATTTCGGCCCGGCACATGATCCATGATGTAAAACATTGAGCCAATGACGCTGTCGTCTTCACACAGTAGGTGCATTTTAGAGACCGGCACTTCCGACCCTTCCAGCGCTTTTTGCACGCGGAATTCACGGTCTACTGCATGGGCGGATTTCAACAAAACCCCCGGCGGTTTGCGGCGCAAGACATAGGAATGGCTCGGCGTCTTGAGCTGGAATGTCGGGTTGGATTGACCTCCTTGAAATTTGGTCACGTCCATCGGTCCTTCAAAACCGGCGAGATGCTCGGAGAGGTAAGCGTACACTGCCGCTTCGTCGAGGGTTTGGGTGTCGGTCATGGAAGCTGTCCCTAACTGTAACTCATCAATTTAACGCCCTCAGGCGTGGCGTAATGCGGCGTGGCGTTAAACTCGTTCAATGAAAAAAGCGTACCTGAAAACATAAACCGCGTCATGGCTGCATTTTTGATCTGGAGATTGAGGTTCATCATATGCGCAGCAGGGGCATGAAGCGAGGCCGCGGTCATCTGACCGATCACTCCGCCAGAGCTGATCACAAGCACCCGCTTGGCATCCGTATCTACAGCCATCGCACGCGCGGCTTCAACACGGGCGACAAACTGGGCCCATGTCTCGGACGGGTTTTCAATCTCGTCTCTTTGCCACGCAAAGACCGTTTCGCGCAGAGTACGAAAATGAACTTTCCGGTCCCCTTTTACGATGTCCGGAATATCACCCTGAAACCGCGCGTCGAGCAGATTGCCGAAGTCGTATTCATTCAGCCCCGCATGCTCTTCACGCGCCGGGTCAAAGTCCATTTCGGTTGCGGTATCAATCTGGCGGTTGAGCGTGCCAGTGACCACACGGTCAGGGGTCCAACCAATCGCGCGCAGCCAATCGCCCGCAGCACGCGATTGCGCACGGCCAAGATCGGACAGAACATCATAATTCTGCGCCCCAAAGGACGCTTGGCCGTGACGTATGACCAATAGCTCGGCCAAGTTACAAAAACTCCGCCGCTAGTTTTTTGCCAGCCGCGAAGTACTCATCCGCCATCCGGTCCACAATCGCAGCGGCCGGGCCAACGGATTTGATCGCGCCAATGCCCTGACCGGAGCCCCAGATTGTTTTCCACGCCTTGGGCTTCTCACGGTCCGTCCCGAAATTCATCGATGACGCATCGGCCTGTGGCAGGTTGTCAGGGTCCATCCCCGCCGCCTCTACAGATCCTTTGAGGTAGTTGCCCCAAACGCCCGTGAACAACGACGAATAGACAATATCATCCGCACCTGAATCCACGATCATGTCTTTATAACCTTGATCGGCGTTCGCCTCGTCCGTCGCAATAAACGGGGATCCGGTATAGCCGAGGTCGGCACCCATCGCACGGGCCGCCAACAGAGACTGGCCCGTAGCGATGGAACCCGAGAGTGCGATCGGCCCTGCGTACCATTCCCGAATTTCATTCACCAAAGCGAAGGGCGATTGCTGGCCCGCATGGCCGCCTGCACCAGCAGCTACAGCGACCAAACCATCAGCACCTTTTTCAACGGCCTTCTTGGCGAATCTGTTATTGATGATGTCGTGCAACACGATCCCGCTACAGCTATGCGCGGCCTCGTTTACTTCAACCCGCGCACCAAGCGAGGTGATCCAGATTGGCACCTCATGCTTGACGCAAATTTCTAAATCTCGGTCCAGTCGTGCGTTGGAACGGTGCACAATCTGGTTCACCGCATAGGGCGCGGCAGGCGTGTCGGGGTTGGCTTGGTTATGGCGGTCCAGCTCTTCTTTGATCTGGGTCAGCCATGTGTCGAGCAGTGGATGTTCCCCCTCACCCTCGCGCGCATTGAGCGCTGGAAACGATCCAATGATCCCCGCCTTACACTGGGCAATGACCAGTTCTGGTACCGAAATGATGAACAATGGCGATGCGATGAGCGGGATGCGCAAACCTTGCAGCGCCTTCGGCAGATGGGAATCGTCGCGGGCCATAGAGCCTCCTAAAGTCATATTGATGGTGAGGGGGCGGCTGAAACCGCCCCGCTTGTTCGCAAATTGCAAGGCTTACAGAACCTCGAAGAGACCCGCAGCACCCATACCGCCGCCCACACACATGGTACAGACCACGTATTTCGCGCCGCGACGCTTGCCCTCGATCAACGCGTGACCGACCATGCGCGCACCAGACATGCCATAGGGGTGACCGATAGAAATCGCGCCACCGTTCACGTTCAAAAGCTCGTCCGGGATGCCAAGCACGTCACGCGATTGAATCACCTGCACGGCGAATGCTTCGTTCAATTCCCACAGACCGATGTCATCCATCGTGAGGCCATGCGCTTTGAGCAGCGGCGGCACGGCGTAGATCGGGCCGATGCCCATCTCGTCAGGCTCACAGCCTGCGGCCATCACACCCATGTAGCGACCAAGCGGCGCGAGGCCCATTTGCTCGGCTTTTTTGGCTTCCATCACAACTGTTGCTGAGGCCCCATCGCTGAGCTGTGACGCATTACCTGCAGTGATGAACTTACCCTCGGCGATGTGAATACCACCTTTGTGCACCGGCTGAAGACCGGCGAGCATCTCGGCGGTGGTGCCGGGGCGGTTGCCCTCGTCCTTGCTCAAGGTCACCTCATGCTCGGTGATCTCTTTGGTTTCTTTGTTCTGCACCATCATCTTGGTGGTCAACGCGACAATCTCGTCGTCGAACTTACCCGCTTCTTGGGCGAGGTGCGTGTTCTCCTGGCTGCGCGCAGCGTATTCGTCCTGACGCTCACGGCTCACGTTATAACGCTCGGCCACTGTCTCGGCTGTCTCCAGCATCGACATGTAAATCTCGGGCTTGTGCTCCTTGAGCCATGTGTCAGCCTTGACGCGCATCTCGGGTGTTTGCACCATTGAGATACTCTCGACGCCACCGCCGATGACCACATCCATACCGTCGGTAATGACCTGCTTGGCCGCTGTCGCAATCGCCATCATGCCGGAGGCGCACTGACGGTCGAGCGACATGCCCGCAACAGTCACGGGCAGACCTGCACGAACTGCCGCTTGACGCGCGATGTTGCCGCCAGAGTGGCCCTGCTGGAGCGCTGCACCGATGATGCAATCCTGAATTTCCGCCGGATCAACGCCTGCACGGCTCACCGCGTTGCTGATCGCGTGAGCGGCGAGTGCCTGTGGTGAAGTGTTGTTGAACGCGCCGCGATAGGCTTTGCCGATCGGGGTACGGGCCGTGGATACGATTACTGCGTCACGCATGGTCTAGTCTCCTATATTACCAGTCGAGCTTTAGGCCGCTGGCCTTGGCTGCATTGAGGGCGTATTTCTTGGTCTGGCCGAAAGCATCGCCCAGTTGTTGTTGGTTTTCGGGATCACGGATTTGATCGAACTTGGCAGCCACTGCTTCGGGCGAGTTATCGTCGCCCATCAGCGTGATGCCTTGGGTCTCGTACACCCGTGTCTCGGCATAACTGCCGGCACCCGCGCCAAGGATCACTTGGCTCGGCCCGTCTTCACTCACCAGATACAGTAATCCGGGAGTGATGGTCTCGGGCGCTAGCAATTCCTGCGCCTCAGAAGGGAGTAAATCGGCGGTCATACGCGTGGCCGCAGTTGGTGCCAGCGTGTTGACGCGTATATTGTCCCGCGCGCCTTCCATGTGCAGCACATTCATCAGTCCCAACATCGCAGCCTTTGCCGCACCATAGTTGGACTGGCCAAAGTTGCCGTAGAGCCCTGAGGCCGATGAGGTCAGCACAATGCGCCCGTATTTCTGCGCCCGCATGATCGGCCAACAGGCATGCGCCACATTGGCCGAGCCAATCAGATGCACATCGACGACCTTGCGAAACGCAGCCATGTCCATTTTGGCGAATGTCTTATCCATTAGGATGCCCGCGTTATTGACGCAAATATCAATGCGTCCCCATGCGTCCATCGCTTCCGCGATCATATCCTTGACTGCCGCCTCATCAGAGACATCGGCACCATGGCTCATCGCTTCGCCGCCCATCGCCTTGATCTCGGCGACAACACTTTCGGCAGCCTCAGAAGATTGCCCTGTCCCGTCGCGTGATACACCAAGGTCATTCACAACAACTTTTGCACCGCGCGCAGCAAGACCGAGCGCATGGGAGCGGCCAAGACCAACCCCCGAACCAGTGACAATCGCAACACGTCCTTCAAATGAAATGGCCATCAGTGCAGCGCCTGTTCAAAGATGTTCGGACCTGACATCACATTAATACCGCCCGATACAGGGATCACAGCGCCCGTAACATAGGCCCCGCCGCGCCCGCAGAGAAATAACATGCAGCCGCCAATATCCTCGTCACGGCCTACGCGCTTGAGCGGTACGTCTTTGCCAACCTTGCTGCGCATGTCCTCGTCGTGGGTCGCAAAAGCGGTCATCCGCGACACAAACGGCCCCGGCGCCAGCGCATTTACGGTGATCGCATCGCCCGCCAGTTCCTTGGCCAAAATCTTGCTGAGGTGAATAACGGCGGCCTTGGACGCGGAATAGCTATAGGCGCCATCGCCCATCTCACGCTCGCCCATAACAGAGCCTACGTTGATCACCCGCGCAGGATCATCAACCGTGCCTGACGCCTTGAGCATCGGGAGCAGCTTTTGCGTCAGATCAAACAGACCGGCCACGTTCACGTCCATCACTTTGGACCATGCCTTGAACGGGAAATCGCCCATGGGTGCGCCCCATGTAATGCCCGCGTTGTTCATCAGAATATCCAGGGTATCGGTGTGCGCCTTTACCGCTTCAACCAGCGCATCGACACCCTCTTCGGTACCGACATCACCAGCAAAGCCAATGACTTTACCGCTGGCACCCAAAGCGTTCAGTTCTTTCGCTACTGCCTCACAGGCATCGCCCTTGCGCGACGCGATCAGCACAGTCGCCCCCGCGCGCATCAGCGATTCCGCGGCCATGCGGCCAATGCCCGTAGCACCACCCGTGACCAGCGCTACTTTACCGTCCAACCCAAACAGTGTTTGAATATCCATCTCAAAATCCTCTCAATGCAGCAACTTTTTCAGCGTGGTAGCTATAGTCGCCCAACCACTCGGCGCCGACCCGCGCGCGCTTCATATAAAAACCCATGTCGTAAGCATCGGTCATCCCGATCCCGCCATGCATCTGCACGCCTTCTTGCACGGCCAACGTCGCGGTAGAGGTCGCCTTGGCTTTTGCCAGGGATACAGCCAACTCTGCGTTGTCAGGATCGCTGTCCATCATCCGGCCTGCGTTCAGGATCGCACTCGCGGTCAATTCCGTTTCACACCACAGATGTGCGGCGCGGTGTTGCAGCGCTTGGAAACGCCCAATCTCGATGCCGAATTGTTTGCGCTCTTTGAGATAGCCAACGGTCATATCAAAAGCACCCGCCGACAAGCCCGCCATCTCGGCGGCCAGTGCCGCCTGACCCGCTTGCAACGCAGGCTTGAGAACGGACATGGCAGAATCCACCTGCCCCAGCACATCCTCGCCCGTAGCCTCGACATTATCAAAGTCGATTTTGGCCGCGTCCCGCGCGTCAATCATGTTGGATTTATGCCGCGTGATACCCGCGCGGTCGGCGGGAATATCAAACAGGGTCAGCCCCTCGGCTGTCTTGGCCAGCACCAGCAACCGGTCGGCCATAGCACCATCAACAACAAAGGTCTTTTTACCGGTCAACCGAAACCCGTTGCCGTCCGCCTTAGCCTCCAGCGCAGTTGCATCGGGATCATGCTTGATCCCCTCATCCACAGCGAGGGCATAGGTCACATCACCGCTGGCAATCTTGGCCAGTGCCTCCAGCGCCCGCGCATCACTCACCTGCCGCAAGGCAGTCGCGGCCATTACAGCCGTGCTGAGAAACGGCGACACCACCAGCGTCTTGCCCATCTCCCGCGCAATTACATTCGCTGCAGCAAACCCCATGTCAGAGCCGCCGGCATCCTCGGGCACCAGCACACCAGCCCAACCCATCTCCGCCATCTCTTTCCAGAGCTTTGCATCATGGGTCTGGCCTTCGTCGCGCATCTTACGAAATGCACTCACAGGCGCCGCACCATCCAGAAATCCCCGCGCCATGTCGGCGAGCATGGTTTCTTCCTCGGTCATCACTAGTTTGCTCATGCCGGCAACCCCAATACGCGGCGCGATACGATGCTGAGCATCACCTCACTTGTGCCACCCTCAATCGAATTGGCCTTAGTGCGCAGCCAATCGCCAGCACGGTTGCCCACATCACCGTCCCATTCAAGTGCTGCGGAACCGCCCGCCGTCATCATCAACTCATTGCGCTGTTTGTTCAGCTCTGTCCCCATGTATTTCAACATGGCCGAGGCATCGCCCGCGCCCTGCCCTGCTTCCGCCTGATCTTTATAGCGCTCAAGGGTCAACCCCATCGCCAAAGCATCAATCTCACAGCGCATAGCGTCTGCTTTGAGCGTCGCATCCAACGTCTCCATCGTATCGGTCAGCACCGCGCCCAAGGCACGACCACCGGCCTCCAACGCGCCACTGCCCGAAATCATCTCGCGCTCATGGGTCAACAGATATTTTGCCACATCCCAGCCACGATTTTCCGTGCCAACAATCCGATCCTTGGGCACTTTCACATCGGTAAAGAACGTCTCGCAGAACGGCGAGATACCCGAAATCATCTTGATGGGGCGCGTCTCGATGCCTGCATCTTCCATATCGATGAGCAGGAAGGAAATTCCCAGATGCTTCTTTGCTTCGCGGTCTGTCCGCACAAGCGCAAAAATCTGATCGGCCTTGTCTGCGTAGGACGTCCAAATTTTTTGACCATTCACCAGCCAATGATCGCCCTTGTCCTCACCGTGTGTCTGTACGTTCGCCAGATCGGACCCCGCGCCCGGCTCTGAATAACCCTGACACCAGCGCACTTCGCCGCGTGCAATCGGTGGGAGGTAGTGCATCTTTTGCTCGTGAGAGCCAAAGTGCAAAAGCGCAGGTCCAAGCATCCAGATGCCAAAGCTCTGTAACGGGCTGCGCGCATCGATGCGGTTCATTTCTTCGTGGAAAGTCTTTTCCTGATCGCGCGTCAGTCCAGCGCCGCCATATTCAACAGGCCATGTCGGGACGGTATAGCCCTTGGTCGCGCAGCGCTCCAGCCACGACTTTTGCGCATCAGACGTGAAAACCCAGTTCTTACCACCCCAGCAAATGCCGTCTTCGGTGGCACCGCCGCCGCGCATCTCGGGCGGACAATTAGCCTCCAACCAATCGCGCAACTGCGCCCGAAATTCTTCAGTCGATTGAGCGTCAGACATGTCCATTCCTCCCGTTAGATACGCGTGGCCTCTTGCGGGCCACCATTCCGCACAGCAGAATTGCATTTCGAAATTCGATTGACAAGCAAGAGTTGCACTGGCCCATTACGACCCAAATCACCCAGAGGAGATGCGCAGATGAAAGCAATGTTGAGCCACGAGCCGGGCGGACCGGAAACGTTGAAGTTGACCGAGATGGAGGCCCCTGAGCCGAGCAAAAAGCAAGTGCGCATCCGCGTCCATGCGGCGGGCCTGAACTTCCCCGACACGCTGATAATCAAGGATATGTACCAGATGAAGCCACCGCGCCCCTTTGCCCCCGGTGGTGAAGTTGCGGGCGAAATCGAGGCCGTTGGCGAGGCGGTAACAGACTTCAAGGTGGGCGACCGCGTGCTGGGCATGTCCGGCTTTGGCGGCTTTGCCACGCACATCGTGATGGACGCCGAAAGGGTCATGAAAATTCCCGATGCGATGCCATATGACGAAGCGTCATGTTTGGTGCTTACCTACGGCACATCGCACCATGCCCTCAAAAACCGTGCCGAGATCAAGGCAGGCGAATCGCTCCTCGTCCTTGGCGCTGCGGGCGGTGTGGGTGCCGCCGCGATCGAGCTGGGAAAAGTGGCGGGTGCGCGTGTTATCGCCGCTGTGTCCTCAGAGGAAAAGGCACAGTTCTGCCGCGACCTGGGCGCGGATGAGACGATCATCTATACCCGCGAAATGGATGACCGCGATGCCCAAAAAGCGTTCAGCGCCGAGATCAAGAAGCTTGCAGGCGGTGACGGTGTCGATGTCGTCTATGACGCCGTGGGCGGTGCCTATGCGGAGCCAGCCGTGCGCGCGCTGGCATGGAAGGGGCGCTTCCTTGTCGTTGGATTCCCGGCCGGTATTCCGAAAATCCCCCTGAACCTGACACTGCTCAAGGGTTGCCAGATCGTCGGCGTTTTCTGGGGTGCACATACCCTGCGCGAGCCTGACCTGCATGCCGAGAATATGGCCGACCTGTTCCGCATGTATAAAGACGGACAGATCAAGCCGCGCATCTCCGCCCGTTTTCCTCTGGAAAAAGCGGCTGATGCGCTCAACCTGATGATGGACCGCAAGGTACAAGGCAAAGTTGTGCTGGACGTGGCCTGAACATGCCCACCCCAACACCATCGTGGCGCACCCTAAAGGTGCGTCACATCGTTAAAGCCGCGCAAGATCATCTGGTCCCCGTTGATCACGATCCGGCTGATCGAGCCGTTGTTGGCACCGTTGAACGCAAACGGGCGCGACTGCGTCACCATCGACAAGGCCGCCCCCACCACGCCACCGTGCACCACCACCGCGACCAACTGGTCAGGATGCGAAAGCGCGATCCGGTTCAATCCGCGCATCACGCGAGTTTGCAATTGGACGGTCGTCTCTGCGCCCGGGATTTCGCCCCACTCATGACTGTCGCGTGCGCGCACAAACGCAGGGTCATTGGCCGCCGCACGAAACCTGTATTCGCCGCCGTCCCAATCGCCCAAGAAAACTTCGCGCAGGTCTGCCTCAACCTTCGGTGTCATCCCCAAAGCTGTGGCCAACGGAGCCGCCGTCTGGTGCGTGCGCTGCATCGTGGTGACATATATCGCATTAATCGCCTCATGCTTGAGCCGCGTACCAATTGCCACAGCCTGCGCTTCCCCCTCAGGCCGCAGCGCGGGATTGCCTTGCCCGTCCACCATAGCAAACATCTCGCCACGCTTGGCAGCCTGCGTCTCGCCGTGCCGGATCAACAGGATATCGCACGCCCCATTTGGTGGCTCAAACCTGTGCTGCCGCGCTTCATCACTCATATCTCGCCCTTTCAAATTCATCTTCCCAAGTAAGGACTATAAAATGACAAACCGCCAGATCGTCGTCGCCGAATTGCCAAAAGGCGCGCTGACCCCCGCCAACTTCTCCATGACAGAGACCGAAATGCCCAAGCCTGCTGAGGGCGAAGTACTGCTGCGCGTGATCCTTATGTCCATCGACGCCGCCAACCGCTCTTGGATGCAGGGCGCCACCTACCGCGCTGCCGTGAATGCGGGCGACGCGATGCCAACCTATGCAATTTGCGAAGTAGCAGCATCCAACTCTCCGCGCTTGGCTGTGGGCGACGTTGTCGCATCCGAGGCGACCTGGTCCGACTATGTCACCATGCCCGCGCATAAGGTCCAGAAGTTGCCCAAGGTGCCGACCCTGTCGCACCTCATGTCGGTCTTTGGCATCGCGGGCAAAACTGCCTATCACGGCCTCATGTCCATCGGACAACCACAACCGGGTGAGACGGTGCTTGTCTCTGCTGCAGCAGGTTCTGTTGGCGGGTACGTCGGACAGATCGCCAAATCGCTGGGATGTCGCGTGGTTGGCATCGCGGGTGGGCAAGAAAAATGCGATTGGGTAGTCAACGAGCTCGGTTTTGACGCGTGCATTGATTACCGCGCTGACGGGTTGTTCAAAGCAATCCGCGCAGCCTGCCCCGAAGGCGTGGACGTGTATTTTGACAATGTGGGCGGCGTGATCCTTGAGACCGCGCTGAACCTGATGAACGAGCGGGGGCGTGTCGTCTGCTGCGGTGCGATCAGCCAATACGAGAGCACAGCCCCAAGTGGTCCGCGCAACCTGCCCGGTGCGATTGTGGTGAAACGCCTCAAGATGGAAGGCTTCATCGTGATGGATTTTGCCCACAACGATGCAACCGCGATCCGCGCCATGCAGGGCATGATTGCGCGCGGCCAGCTTAAGGTAACCGAGGATATTGTCGAAGGTCTTGAGAACGCACCCTCGGCTCTCATCGGCCTGCTCAATGGCGACAACAAGGGCAAGCGCATGGTGCGCGTGTCCGCTGATCCGTCCTGAGGAGGCAACAATATGTCTGCACGCGATACCGCCCTCGCCGCGAGCGAGAAACTCATCGGCACCGAAGTAGGGGTCTCGAACTGGATCACAGTCGATCAGGCGATGATCGACCAATTTGCAAAGACCACCCATGACGAGCAGTGGATACACATTGATCCGGAACGCGCCGCCGCCGAGACACCCTTTGGCGGGGCGATTGCACACGGGTTCCTGACGCTCTCGCTGGCCAGCCGTTTTGCCTATGATTGTTTTAACATGCTGCCCGGTCAGGTGATGGGCATCAACTATGGTATGAACAAGATGCGGTTTCTAAAGCCAGTCCTTGCGGGCAGTCGCCTGCGCGGACGCTTCACTTTGCAAAAAGTGACCGCTAAAGGGCCGACAAACCTGCTGCGGGAAAACTTGCTCACCATCGAGATCGAGGGCGAGAAAACGCCCGCAGTCATTGCCGAATGGTTGGGCATGGCGGTGTTCGAGGATTAAGCGAGCGCCGCCTCTTTCAGACGGATAATCACCACACCGACCTGTGCATTTTGCGGGGCGGTGTGGACATCCCACCTGTCCCCGACAACCTGCACCGTCTTCATCCCTGTCGGCGTTAGAATATGACCCTTTGCGCGGATCACCTCGGCGCGACGGGCAAGCGACTGCGCATAGCCCTGCGCGTCTTGCGTGCCTTCGGGGTGATCAATCTCACTCGCGAGGCCGGCTGCATTGCCATGGGGCTGGCCAATTTGCGGCGCGCTGACCTGTGCAGGGTGCAGCACGACATCCAGCGGCAAATGCCCCTGCGCGGCTTCGATCACCGCAGCACCGCGAACATGCGCGCTGATCGTTTTACGCGCCTGATCCACCAGCGCAAGACCGCCCAGATCGCCCTTCGTCAATACAACCAGATCGGCCGCTTCCAACTGACGCACAACCGTGTCGCCGATATAGTCATTGGCCAGCTGCGTCTCGATCTGCGCCACGTCGGCCAGCACCACAACACCCGCAGTCTCAATACCCGCCATTAACGACAAACTGGCTGCGATCGCGCCAGGCAAAGCAACGCCGCTGGCCTCCAACACGATGTGATCGGGAGGCGGTTGCATCGCGGCCATCTGCGCCAGTGCCGCCATCAGATCATCGCCATAACTGCAACAGACGCAACCGCCGGCCAGAGCAATCAGATCATCGCCTTCCGCCTCGATCAGGTCCGCATCAATCGGTAGATCACCAAATTCATTCACCATAATCGCCAGCCGCTTGCCGTCTGCCTGCCGCAACATCTGGTTCACCAGCGTTGTCTTGCCCGCTCCCAGATAGCCACTCAAAACCGTGACGGGCAGGCTCATATATCGCTCACGGCAAACACGCGGCCCCCTTGGACCGTGCCCCAGACGCGCACGTCCTTGAGTTTGTCCCCGCCAATCTCTTCGGGATCATCCTCGAGCACAGAAAAGTCAGCCCGCTTACCCGCTTCGATGCTGCCAATCTCCTGATCCATATGCAGGGTATAGGCAGCCCCCAGCGTGATTGCGTGTAGCGCCTCATCCACAGTGATCTTATCCGCCTCGCCCAATGTCCGGCCCGACGCCGTCAGACGGTTGACCGCGCACCATCCGGTGAAAAGCGGCCCCAACGGCGTGATCGGCGCGTCCGAATGGATCGCCAAAGGCACTCCCATCCGCAGGGCCGTGCCCGCAGCGTTCATCCGCTCTGCGCGCTCTGGCCCGACGGTCAGTTTGTAATGCTCGTCCCCCCAATAGAAGTGGTGGTTGGCAAACAGGTTCACGCACAGCCCCAGTTTCGCAATCTTACGGAACTGCGCAGCATCGGCGAGCTGGCAGTGTTGCAGCACAAAGCGGTGATCTGGGCTTGGGTGTTTTTTGAGCGCCTCGGTCATCGTTTCAATCACCAACTGTGTCGCCTGATCGCCGTTTGTGTGTGTGTTGACATGCAGACCCTTGGCCAGCGCATGTTCCAGAATATAGGCCAGATGCTCGGGCGAGATATACCACAGCCCGTTGGGCGAGCCGTTGAAATATCCGGGCTCGCGCAGCCGCGCAGAGAAGCCCTGAATCGAGCCATCGACCACAACCTTGATCTTGCCCAGACGCATCATATCGGTGCTTTGCAGCTTGAGCGCCTCGGCGTGGGCGATAAGGTCTTCGGGACTGACCCCGTGGTGATAGCGCAGCGAGATGATCCGCGTCGGATAGGTCTTGCGCCCTGCCACGTCGGTAAAGAGCTTCACCACGTCCTCTGGCAGCTTGCTCGCCAAATCGGTCGCCGTGGTCACGCCCGCGCGCACGCACAACTTGCCAAAGCGGACCATCCCCGTCTCATCACAGGCCAGCATATCGCGGTCGAATCCAACATGGGGCGAAACCGGCGTCATTACATCCGGTCCCTTCAACTCCCCCAGCGGCATCCCGTCGCTGCCAAGCGGCACGCCGTCATGGTTCACCCCTGTCCGCATGAGACCTGCCAGTTCCAACGCCTTGGTGTTCACATTCAGAATATGACCCGACGCATGCATGATCCCAATGGGCCGTGTGGAGGATACCTGATCCAGATCATGACGCGTCACCCGAACGTTGTCGAAATAGATAGGGTCCAACGACCACGCAGGCATCGGCGCGTCCGGGTCTTCGATCTTTGCCTCCGCCTCTTTCAGCTTGGTGAGGACCTCATCAAGGTTCTTGCACCCCTTCTGCATCGCGCCTTCGGGCGACATCCGGTCAAAGAAACCGACATAGGTATACGCCCAAAGCGACCCTTCCATCAGGTGGCTGTGCGCCTCGATGAGACCCGGCATCAGCACCTTATCCGCGAACCGCTCGTCCAGCGTATATGCGCCCCAGCCCTGTAAATCTTCCAACGGGCCCGTGCCCAAGATCTTGCCATCACGCACCGCCACATGAGTTGTATGCGCATGCGCGGGGTTCATCGTGATGATCTTGCGGGCATTATATATTGTGATCATCATAGGCTCCTAAGGTTATGCGTTGTCCAAACGCTATTGAATTTGCATCCCACTACAAACTGGATTTAACTGTCCGAGTAACCACATTTCTTGGGGGATGCCTGTGACCAACCTGACCATAAAACAACTTCGCTACATCGAAGCGGCCGGCCGCACAGGTTCAATCGCGGCAGCAGCGGCTGATCTCAACATCTCGCAAAGCTCGATCACGGCGGCGATTGATGCACTGGAAGCGGACATGGGGTTTGACCTCTTCACCCGCGTTCCCGCCAAAGGCCTGATGATCACGTCGGCAGGCCAACAATGCCTCACACTGATAAGTGATTTCTTGGGCGGGTTTCGGGAGTTTGAAACAGAGCTGAACGCGATTGGCGGCACCGCCAGCGGCGTGATCCGGCTGGCCTGTTTTGCCGCCGCCGCGGCCACGTTTCTGCCCCATGCCATCGCCACCTTTCAACGCCAACACCCCGGAATCCGGTTCGAGATGGTGGAAGGGAACATGGACACGGTGGTCCGCGATCTGGAGGAAGGACGTGCTGATCTGGCCTTTACCTACCGCGAAGTCGTCAGCGACAGGCAGTTTTTCCAACCCTTGATCGATCTGCCGCTATTTGCACTTTTGCCAGCCGATGATCCCCTGGCCCGACAGCCAAGCGTGAGCTTGGCCGAGCTTGCAATGAAGCCGATGATCGAGCTGAACCTCCCCCAGACCCGCGCCTACTATTCCAGCTTTTTCCGCAAAGCGGAGCTTGATATCAAAGTCGTCCACAGTTCCTCCTCGGTTGAGATGGTCCGCACAATGGTCGCTGCCAATCTGGGTTTTACCCTTCTCAATGCAAAACCACTTGCCGTGCTAGATGACCGCGGCGGCTTCCGTGCGGTCCCGTTGCGCGATGCGATTGCGCCGCGCCAGTTCGGCCTTGTGACCCAAGCCCGCATGCGTCAACCGCGTGCAGTGGTGGACTTTCATGCCCATTGTGAGGGCATTCGTGCCGCCGAAGGGTTTGAGCAAATGGCCGTGCGCCTGCCATGATTTCCCACGCCTAACCCCCATAGAATGCACTAACTGGGTTTGGAAAAACTGTTTTGTGAGGGTATGACCCCGCGTTAGCATTTCGTTAATAATCATAATGGGGAATCTGAAACGTGACCAAACACTTCAAATCCATGCTGGCCGCCACCGCATTGGGAAGCATCATCGCCTTTGGCGCACAAGCCGAAGAACCCGTGCGCGGCGGCACATTGATCCACGCGATGGCCACCACACCGCGCCACCTGAACCCCGCCGTCCAATCCGGCATCGCAACAGGAGCACCGGGCGCACAGCTGTTTGCCGCCCCCCTGCGCTATGACGAAGACTGGACCCCGCAGCCCTATCTGGCCGAGAGCTGGGCCTTTTCCGATGATGGATTGAAGATGACCCTCAATCTGGTCAAAGGCGCCACATTCCATGACGGTGCGCCAATTACGTCCGAGGATGTCGCGTTTTCGGTCAAGACTGTGCAAGAGAACCACCCGTTCAAATCCATGTTCGGCGTTGTCACCTCGGTCGATACACCGGACGAGCATACCGCCATCCTGAACCTAAGCCAGCCGCACCCTGCCCTGCTGCTTGCCATGTCATCGCAGCTCTTGCCGATTATCCCCAAGCATGTCTACGGCGATGGCCAAGACCCCAAGACCCATCCGCAAAACAGCGAGAATGTTGTCGGCTCCGGTCCATTCAAACTGGTGGAATTCACCCGCGACCAGAATATCGTTCTGGAGCGGTACGATGACTTCTTCATCGAAGGGCGCCCTTATCTCGACCGCATCGTCTACCGCATCATCAAGGATGCCTCTTCGCGGGCCATTGGCATCGAGAATGGCGAACTGCATATGTCCACATTCGAAAACGTCGTGCGCAACATTGCGCGGATGAAGGAAAACGAAAACCTGACCGTCACGGACGAAGGCTATGCCGCGATTGGCGCGCTCAACTGGCTTGCGTTCAACACAGGCTCCGAGGGTCCGCTGAGCGACAAACGCGTGCGTCAGGCCATTGCCTATTCCATCGACAAAAAATTCATCCTGAATGCATTGATGCAGGGTATTTCCCAAGATGCCAAAACGGGCATCCACCCCGGTTCCCCGCTCTATGACGACAGCGTGAATGGCTATGACATCGATCTGGACAAGGCGAATGCCCTGCTGGACGAGGCCGGTTTTCCAATGGATGCCAACGGCACACGCTTCAGCCTGACCGTCGACTACGGCAACCCCACGACAAAGCCGCAGGCGGAATTCACAAAAGCGTCCCTGTCCAAAGTTGGCATCGACGTGAGCGTGAATTCATACGTGGATTTTCCCACATGGGCGCAAAAAATCTCCAACCATAACTTTGATATGACTTGGGATACTGTGTTCAACTGGGGCGATCCGGTGATCGGCGTCCACCGCACTTACTCCTCCACCAACATCAAACCGGGTGTTATCTGGTCCAACACCCAGCAATACGTGAACCCGAAAATTGACGAGTTGATGGCCGCCGGCGCGCAGGAGATCGACCCTGAAAAGCGTAAGGCGATCTATTCCGAGTTCCAGCAAATTCTGGCTGAAGATCTGCCTGTCTACTGGACCAACACGCTGCCCTACCACACGGTGTTTTCCAACAAAGTCGGCAACGCGCCACTGGGCATCTGGGCCTCCAGCTCTCCCTATGACCTTGTCTACCTCAAGGAATAATCATCCTTCGCCTGCCCCGTACTCTCGGGGTAGGCAAACCTCCGAAACGCTTGGGTTTTCATGCATATCCTGATCACTATCCTCCAACGGCTCGCCTATGCCGCACTCCTGCTGATCGCCGTGCTGGTGCTCAATTTCAGCATGATGAATGCGGCCCCAGGTGATGTTGCCGATACGATCGCCGCCTCAATGGGGGGCGCTGATGCGGAACTCATGGCTCAAATCCGCGCTGAATACGGTCTCGATCAACCGTTTCTGATCCAGCTTGGTTCCTATATCGGCCGCGTGCTGAGCTTTGATCTGGGTTACTCCTATTTCTACAACACCCCCGTCACCGAACTGATATTCGAGCGCCTGCCCGCTACACTGCTGCTGGTCATCGTTGCTCAGATTCTGGCGCTCGTGATCGGCGTACTGCTCGGCGTCTTCTCCGCCCGTCATCCTAACGGGGTCGCCAATTATTTCGTCACCTTCTTCGCTCTTTTCGGATACGCGGCCCCTGTGTTCTGGACGGGCATCCTACTCCTCATTGCCTTCTCGCTGAAAATCCCCCTCTTCCCCGTCGCAGGAATGAGCGACGTTACCGTCGAAGGAAACTTCTTCGTGGAAGCGCTCGACGTCGCGCACCACATGGTTCTACCAGTCATCACTCTCGGGTCTATCTTCCTCGCGCTCTATTCCCGCCTATCGCGTGCCTCCATGCTTGAGGTGCTTGGATCCGACTATGTCCGCACCGCCAAAGCAAAAGGGCTGAGCCCCCGCGAAGTCACGCTGAAACATGCCCTCAAGAATGCACTGCCCCCCGTTATCACACTCGCGGGTCTGCAGTTCTCCGCCGTCATTTCCGGTGCGGTTCTGGTCGAGACTGTGTTCTCATGGCCTGGCCTTGGCCAACTCGCCCTCACTTCAATCCTTGCCCGTGACACGCCCACCATTCTGGGCATCCTATTTTTCTCGGCACTTGTTGTCATCATCGGCAACTTGCTGACTGATCTGGTGATGCGGCTGATTGATCCCCGTGTGAGGGGCCGCTCATGAGCATGCTAGAGGATACCCCGCCCAAGGCACGTTCGCCCTTCTCGGAAGCGTCCGAGATGTTCCGCCGCAATCATGCTGCCGTCATCGGCTTGATCACTTTGCTGTTTATCATCGGCGTCGCGATCATTGGCCCCATGGTTTATCCCGGCGATCCTTTCGACATGGTCTGGATTCCCTTCACCCCACCGGGGGAGGAAGGCTACTTGCTTGGCACCGACTACCTTGGACGCGATATTCTCTCGCTGCTGATCCACGGCGCAAAAGTATCACTGACCGTTGGCGTTTCCGCAGCGATTGTCACCGTTACCATCGGCATCACCGTGGGCGCACTTGCAGGCTTTTATCGCGGCTGGGTCGAAGAAGTCCTGATGCGCTTGACCGAGTTCTTCCAAGTGCTGCCCACACTTCTGTTCTCCATGGTCATCGTCGCACTGTTTGGCGCATCGCTTCCCATGATCACGCTGGCCATCGGCCTTGTCAGTTGGCCCGCCGTTGCCCGCATCACCCGCGCCGAATTCATGCGCATCCGCGAGTTGGAATATGTAACCGCCGCCCGCGCGGGGGGCGTTAAGAACGGAAGCCTCATCTTTAGCGTGATCCTCCCCAACGCCCTGCCCCCGATCATCGTGCAGGCCGCCCTCATGGTTGGCTCCGCGATCCTGTTCGAAGCAGGCCTGTCCTTCCTTGGCCTCACGGATCCAAACGTTGCAAGCTGGGGCCAGATCATCGGGTCCAACCGCGAATACATCCTCGACGCAAGCTACACTGTGACCGTCCCAGGTGTGGCGATCTTCATCACCGTGCTGGCGATCTCACTGGTCGGTGACGGCCTCAATGACGCGCTAAACCCGAAACTGAGACAGCGATGACCGAACCACTTTTGAAAGTCGAAAACCTGCGGATCGAGCTGGCCTTGCGCAGCGGTCAGGCGCCCGTCATCGACGATCTCTCGCTCGAATTAAACGCAGGTGAAACGCTAAGCTTTGTCGGCGAAAGTGGCTGCGGAAAGTCCATGACCGCATTGGCGATCATGGGACTGTTGCCGGAGGGCGTAGGCTCTATCGCAAGCGGTCGCATTCTGTTTGACGGCCGCGACATGGCACAGATGAAGGACGAAGAATTACGCGGCATCCGTGGCAACGAAATTTCGATGATCTTCCAAGAGCCGATGACCTCGCTCAACCCCGTCTATACCGTGGGCGAACAAATCGCCGAAGTTCTGCGCCGCCACAAAGGCATGAACAAGCGTGAGGCATGGGCCCGCGCGACAGAACTGCTCGACGCCGTCCGCATTCCAAACGCCAAAGCCCGCGTGAGCGACTATCCCCACCAGATGTCAGGCGGTCAGCGCCAGCGCGTTATGATCGCAATCGCCCTCGCCTGCTCCCCCAAAATTCTCATCGCAGATGAACCGACTACCGCCCTCGACGTAACAGTCCAAGCCCAAATCTTTGACTTGCTGCGCGATCTGGGGCGCGAGACGGGCACGGCCATTATCCTCATCACCCACGACATGGGCGCTGTAGCAGAAATGGCCGACCGCATGGTGGTCATGTACGCAGGGCGCAAAGCCGAGGACGGCCCCGTCGCCCCCGTCATCAGCCACCCGCGCCACCCCTATACCAAAGGTCTGATTTCCTGCGTCCCGCACCTGCTGGCCGTGCTAACCGAGGAGCGTCCTGACCTCACCGAAGTGCCGGGCATTGTTCCCTCGTTGGGCAGCTTTGGCGCAGATGCCTGTCTATTCGCATCGCGCTGCGACATGGCCGACGACAAATGCCGAAGTAGCCGCCCGCCCGAAGTGGCCTTTGGCGATCAACACTCCGCCTGTTGGAAGGCTGACCAGCTATGACTGCGCTTCTCAATGTCAAAAACCTCTCCATCCGTTTCCCTGTCAAACGCAGCTGGGGCCGCAGCAGCTGGCTTTACGCTGTAGACGACGTCTCGTTCGAGGTCGCACGCGGTGAAACTTTGGCCATTGTGGGTGAGTCAGGCTCTGGCAAAACCACCGCCGCCCTTGGCGTGGCGCGGTTGGTTAATGCATATGCTGGCACCGTTGATCTCGACGGTCAGGATTTTCTGAGCCTTGAGCCGGAGCCATTGCGCCAAGCCCGCGCCAAAGTGCAGGTGATCTTTCAAGACCCCTATTCCTCGCTCAATCCACGCCTGCGCGCCGAGGCAATCGTGCGTGAACCTATGGACAGCATCGGCACCCTGCCAGTGTCAGAGCGCCCAGCCCGTGTTGCGGAACTGTTCGAGCAGGTTGGCCTGCGTCCCGAACAGATGAAGCTTTTCCCACACCAATTTTCCGGCGGCCAACGCCAGCGCATCGGAATCGCCCGCGCTCTGTCGACCAACCCCGAACTGATCATCTGCGACGAGGCGGTGAGTGCGTTAGATGTTGCCGTTCAAGCCCAAATTCTCAATCTGCTGCGCCGCCTTCAGCGTGATCTGGACCTTACCTATCTGTTCATCAGCCATGACCTTGGTGTCGTGCAGCACATGAGCGATCACATCGCGGTTATGTATATGGGCAAAATCGTCGAATACGCCGACCGTCTGAGCCTGTTCAACAATCCCAAACACCCTTACACAAAAGCGCTGCTCTCTGCGGTGCCAAGTGTCGATCAAAAGCGCAAAGTCGAGCGGTTGCTGATCCCCGGTGATCCGCCTGATCCGCTTAACCCGCCACCCGGCTGCCGCTTTGCCTCGCGCTGTCCTTTTGTCGAGGATGCGTGCCTGAGCGCACAGCCACCCCTCAACGAGGTGGCCGCGCAACACAAAGTGGCCTGCATCAAGGCGTAGCGTTGAAGGTGAATAGCGTCTCGCCGTTGATGGTGTAGCTGTTGATCAATTCTGCTGCGCGCGCAGAGGTCAGCCAACCCTCAAGCTTTACCGCCAGAGCAGCCTTTACATGGCTGTGACGCTCAACACTGACCGGCAGATAAGCGTATTGATTGAACAACACTGGATCACCAGAAAACAGCAGCGCCAACGTGCCTTTGTTGCCAAAGTTAAGCCAGCTTGCGCGGTCGGACAGAATGTAAGCGTCGAGGCCGGACGCCGTATTCAGCGCCGCCCCCATGCCAGCGCCAACGGCATTGTACCGCGCGCCAAATCCCTCGGGCTTGAGCGCCGCAGCACGCCACAAGCTTAGCTCCTTCTTGTGCGTCCCGCTGTCATCTCCGCGGCTCACAAACTGGGCCTGTGTCTGAGCAATGGCATTCAGCGCATCCCTTGCGGTCTCAGTAGCACGCACATCCGCAGGGTCAGTATCGGGACCAATCATCACAAAATCATTGTACATGATCTCACGCCGGTGCGGACCGAACCCACCCGCGACAAACGCCTCCTCCGCGCTGCGGCTGTGAACAAGGATCGCATCCACATCCCCCGCCTCGCCGAGTTTGAGCGCTTGGCCTGTGCCAACCACCAACAACTGCACTTCGAGGTCCAAATCCTCGGCAATAACCGGCAACAAAACATCCGCCAGTCCCGAGTTATGAAACGAGGTCGTCACCGCCATACGCATCACGTCCTGCGCACCCGCGACACTCGCCCAGGCCACTAAACCAACCGTCAAAATAAAACTCTTCATTCCACAATATCTCCTCTAAGGAATGCCCTTGCCTGAATGCTCTGCGGCGCGTCAAAAAACGCACGCGCATTGGTATACTCCAACACGCGCCCATGAAGCATAAAGATAATCTCGTCAGCCAGACGCTTTGCCTGCCCCAAATCATGTGTCGATAGAATCAGTTGCGTGCCTGAAGCCCGCGCCGCGCGCAACACCGCCTCCACCTCACGGGTAGCACGACCGTCCAATGCGGCAGTCGGCTCATCCAGAAAAAGAACCTGCGGCTCGGTTATCATCGCGCGGGCAAGAGCCAGCTTTTGCTGCTCACCCCCCGACAGGTTGGTCGCCGTCCGCCCCAGCATATTCTCTAGACCGACACGCTTGGCCCATTCCTCAGATTGGCGCTGTGCATCCACTTTTAACGCCCCACGCGTGCGCAGCGGATACATCAAATTTTCAAGCACCGTGCGCCGCAACATAACCGGGCGCTGAAACACAAACCCCTGCCGCGTGCGTGCATACTCCTCATCACAGGCCCAGTCGATTGTGCCTGCCGTCAGACGGGCCGCACCGTGCAGCAACCGCAGGAGCGTCGTCTTACCCGATCCGTTCGGCCCCATAACAACTGTGGCCCCTGCCCCATGGAAATCAAGGTCAACAGGCCCCACAAGCACCTTACCGCGCCGCGACGTCTCAGCCGCGCGTACTGTCAATGGAAAGAGGTTCACCAGCGCCCCTCCGCTTCGGTTCGGCTGAGCCAGTGGATCGCGAGGTTCACCGTGATCGCCAACCCGACAAGGATGATACCAAGGCCCAGTGCCAAAGCAAAATCTCCTTTGCCAGTCTCCAACGCGATGGCTGTAGTGAGAACGCGGGTCGCATGATCGATGTTGCCCCCTACGATCATAATCGCCCCAACCTCCCCGATTGCACGGCCAAAACCAGCCAGCGACGCCGTGAGCAATGCCCGCCGCGCATCCCAGAGAAGGGTACGCATTTTCTGGCCTTGGGTGACATTCATCGAAATCAGCAGGTCGTGATACTCGCTCCACAAATCGCGCAACGATTGATGCGCTATACTGGCGATCAGCGGCACAATAATAATCACCTGCGCAATGATCATCGCCGCGGGGGTAAACAGCAGCCCCATCACCCCAAACGGGCCAGAGCGTGAGAGCAGCACATAAACCACCAGCCCCACTACGACAGGCGGCAAGCCCATCAGCGCATTCAGCACGGCAATCACACCGCGGCGGAACCTGAAGCGCCGCACCGCCAACAATGCCGCTAGCGGAAGCGCAATTGCTGACCCAATCACCAGCGCCGACAGCGTCACCTGAAGCGAGCGCAGCGTAATCTCCACCAGATCACGGTCCAGCGTGACAAGCAGCCGGAACGCTTCTGTTAACCCTGCCCAAAGATCGCCCATGCGCGCCCACTCATCCGTCAATTGCTCCCTAAGGTCGTAGGAGGATCAGTCAAATGACGCAAGCAGGTCCATCGCTGTCACATGATCAAACTGCACGTGACGCGTCATCAACGCTTCGGCCTCGTCGCTTTGGCGTGTGATGATAGCCTCCGCAATCGTTGCGTGTTCCAGCGCAGAAGCCTTGATCGCCCCAACGGTGCGGTAGCGCGCGCGGTAGTAGGCCATCAGCTTGCGCGCGTTCGATTTGATCATGTCCAGCAGGAAGGGGTTGCCTGACGCCTCTCCCACCAGACGGTGAAAATCGAGGTTCAGTTGATAATATGCAGCGTGGTTTCCGTCCCCGTGCTGCGCCGCATGCGCTGCACATTTCTCCACCACATCGCTCAGGGCATCGCGGCGCGCAGGCGACAACCGCCGTGCAGCAAGGCCTGCAGCATGCCCTTCCAGTTTTGCGTGCACTTCGAGGATGGCAAGGAATTCCTCCAGCGTCGGCTTGAACACAACCACACCCTTGCGTGGCTGCCGCGTCACCAACCCCTGCGCCTCAAGCTGCAACAGCGCCTCGCGCAGCGGCGTGCGCGAAATTTCCAGCTCAGCAATCAGCGCATCCTCGGCGATCACATCGCCGGGGTTAAGCGTGCCTGTGTCAATCTTGATCAGAATGGTGTCCATCACCAGACGTGCTTGCGATGCCACCGGATCAGGCCATTGGCACAGTCACGGAAATTCCGTCCAGATCGGCACACATTTTAATCTGGCACGACAGGCGGCTGGCATCCGTGCGCTCTACGTCTGTGGAATCGAGCATGGCATCCTCGAACACCTCGACTTCGCCCACCTTATCGAGCCACCCCTCATCGACAAATACATGGCATGTGGCACAGGACAAGCACCCGCCGCAGGCCCCTTCGATGTCAGGAATGTTGTTAGCCACCGCAGCTTCCATGAGGGAAACCCCCTCGGCAACTTCTGCAGTTTTTGTGCTGCCGTCGGGCAAGGTCCATGTCGCTTTCATCGCTCGCTCCTTACAAAAACGGAATATAGAAATTGCGCAGGGTGATGTCGTCCATCGCGGCGGTCTTTTCAACCTCCGCTGCGCGCATGAAGAGTTGATTTTCAACCAGCATGCGCCCCACCGCATCTCCCAACACAGTATCCGCCGCCAGATCGGCAAGCGCCGCCGAGAGGTCCTCACCCACACCCTCGGTCGCATCGGTCGCATCGAATCCATCGCCCGTCTCAGGCGCAATGAGCGGATATTTATTCTCGACCCCGAGCAAAGAGGCTTGCAGCACTGCCGCCACCGCGATGTAAGGGTTGGCCGAGGCATCCGCCATCCGGTGCTCAAGCCGCGCTTTCACGCCACCTTCTGCACTCACGCGTGTAGTCACATTGCGGTGGTCCCCGCCCCAATTGCGCCAATACCCAGACAGGCTCGCCGGTTGCAAACGCTTATAGCTGAGCGCCGTTGGTGCGATCAAAGCAGCCAAGCCGCGATGATGCTGTATCAGACCCACCACACATCCGTGCGCGAGATCACTCATGTGGTCCGGACCGCTTTTGCCATCTTTGGTCAGAGCATTGTTGCCGTTATGATCGGTGAACGAGAAGTTGATATGCATGCCGGAGCCGCCCGCATCAGCAATTGGCTTGGGCAGAAAGCTCAGAACAATACCGTGCTCCAACGCCACTTCGCGGGCGAGTAAACGGAACAGGATAATGTCATCCACCGCTTTGAGCGCATCATCAAAAGTAAGCGTATATTCAAACTGTGGCGCATCATATTCCGCAGTGATCATATCGATCTTGAAGCCCAATTCCGTCGCCCGCTCCCAAATCGCATCGTTGAACCCGCGCGGATCAGTCGTAGGACCAGTGCCATATACAACGGCCCCCGGCGCGTCGTAGGGAATGAGCGCGCCACTCTCATCGCGCTGGAACGCAAAGGCCTCCAGCTCAATCCCGATTTTGGGTGTCAGCCCTTTGGCTTCCCATGCCGCAATCGCGCGTTTCAGCGCACCACGTGGGCAAACCTCAAGGGGCTCACCCTCTTGATCATAGAGATCACCCAGTACGATCTTGGTCCCCTTGTGCC
>CBDTVN010000036.1:0-24585 GCA_965364195.1 uncultured Sulfitobacter sp.
GGGCCATTTCTTTCGCATCACCAGTATTGAAGGATCGCAAGTCGGCGACCTGAACCTCTGGAACGCGGACAACCTGAACGAGCGGTTCTATTCGGGCAAAACCCGCGCACTTCACGGCACCCATATCACGCGGGGACAGCGGATGTGGTCAAGCTTTCCTGCGCTGCGCCCCATGGCGACCCTGACCCATGACAGTCTTGAGTGGTACGGAATGGATCCGTTCGGCGGCTCTGTACACGACGTCATTGGCACCCGCTGTGATCCCTATACGCATAACCTGCTGTCGGGTGGGCAATACCACCATTGTTGCCATTCAAACCTCACGCGCGCATTGGCCAGCCACCTTGGTGTCACAACAGCGGAGGCAGAGCCACATATCCACGATGTTCTGAACGTCTTTATGTGCACCGGATTTACCCGCGACACGGGGCAGTATTTTATGAAGGCCAGTCCGGTGCGCCCTGATGATACCTTAGAATTCTTCGCCGAGATAAACCTTATCGGTGCGCTCAGCGCTTGTCCGGGCGGTGATTGCAGCACGGTCCATTCCTCGGATCAGGCTCAGTGCCACCCGCTGTTGGTTGAAGTCTTTGCGCCAGACCCCTCAACACTCGACAATTGGAGCTCACCGCCGCTCAACGGATATGACCAGTCGCACGGCGCGTAACTCCTTCAACACCTTTCATATTTAACCCAAATCCCGCAGCCTTATGCTGCGGGGCCTTCGTTAAATGCCGCCTCCAGTGCGATCTCGACCATATCCCCGAATGACCGCTCGCGTTGGTCTGAAGGGAGTGCTTCTCCCGTTTGTAAATGATCCGACACCGTCAGAACCGCCAAGGCGCGGCGATTGTAGCGTGCGGCAAGAGTGTAGAGTTCTGCGGCTTCCATCTCGACCGCCAAAATACCATGGCGGACCATCTGCTCATCCAGATCGGGACGCTCGGCATAGAAAACATCAGAGCTGTAAATGCCGCCGACATGGGTCTTGGTGCTGCGTGCCTCCGATGCGGCCACGGCTGCACGGAGCAGCCCCCAATCCGCACAGGGAGCATAATTCATCTCGCGCATGATGCCTGAGGAGGGCGAGGTGATTGTACTGGCCGTCATGGCGATGATTACGTCGCGGATGCCGACATGGGGTTGCATGCCACCGCACGATCCGATGCGGATCAGCGTTTGGGCGTTGTAAGTCGAGATCAATTCGTTCGCGTAGATCGACAGGGAAGGCATGCCCATGCCGGAGCCTTGGATCGTGACGCGGTGGCCGCGCCATGTGCCAGTGAACCCCAGCATGCCGCGCACTTCGTTGACCAGTTCGGCCCCTTCCAGAAACGTCTCTGCGGCCCATCGGGCGCGGTAGGGATCGCCGGGCATCAGCACGGTTTCAGCAATTTGATCGAGGGCGGCGCCGATGTGAACGGTCATAGAATTTCTCCGGTTGGGGCTGTTCCCAAGATGCCTACCCTGTCCGGCGAGGGCAAGTTCCAATGGAGGTTTCCCTTACTGGTCCCCTTGATTTGAATCGCGTTTGGTAGACGGAGAATAAATACAAGGGAGAAAGAAATGCGAATAATTGGTATGATTGCAACGGCGGGTTTGGCGTTGATGGCTGCTTGCGACGTGAGCCACCCTGTGGCCGTCGTTGGCCCGGGCAATACGGTATTCAAAGGGGCCGCGACTGCGACATTTCTGGAGGGGGGATGGTTTCAGGCAACCAATGGCGCGACCAGTTGTCAGGGTCGCTACCGCCCTGGTGGTCAAACGGGCACAACCACATTTCCTGTGAAATGCACAAACGGCAAGACAGGTGTCGGCACTGCTACCTATGAAACGCCGCGTTCTGGCGGGGGCGATATCGTCATGAGCGACGGAACCCGTTGGAAGTTCATCTTTGGTCGCGCGGCTCTTGCTGTTTAGGACCTGACGCGGGAGTAGCGGGTTTCCGCCGCTACTCCCGCATCAAGGGAAGTTCAATTAAATTTCCAGCGTGGAGGGATCGATTCCCTTTTCTACTGCTGCGCGAAACCAATTCGGTTGACGACCTTTGCCTGTCCACGTTTTGGACGCGTCATCGGGGTCAGCATATTTTGGTTTAGACGGTTTCACAGGCTTCTTAGGGCCCTTTAATTTCTTAACTTTAGCAGGTTTTTCATCTTCTAACTCACTCAAGCTAAAGCCAAATTCGGCCGCAGCCCGTTCGGCGGCTTTGCGCGCGTCCCGCCTGTCACGTGCCTGTGCGGCCTGCAGCGCTTTCTTTACATCCGCCAAGAGCTTTTCGAGATCTTTGCGGCTCATCGTTTTAAGTTCTTTATTCATCTAAGTAGGACTCCCTAAATTCCTAATGCGCCTTTATCCTAAATGAAATGGAATTGCAGTCCTATTTTGCAGTGTTTCTATCTTACTCGGCGGCAACTGGCTCGGGGTCGGCCAAGGTCACAATATCCGCCATGATCGTGTTTAGCTCAAAATCTTTTGGCGTATAGACCCGTGCCACACCCATCGCCAAAAGGCGCTTTGCATCGTCATCCGGAATAATGCCGCCGACGATAACGGGGATATGGCCAAGGTCTGCATCGCGCATTTGGGCCATCAAATCCTCAACCAGTGGGATATGCGAACCTGATAGGATCGACAGTCCCACAACATGTGCTTCGTCGCTTTGGGCTGCGGCAACGATCTCGGAGGGCGTCAGGCGGATGCCCTCATAGGAGATGTCCATGCCGCAATCGCGCGCGCGTACGGCGATCTGTTCCGCGCCATTGGAGTGGCCGTCAAGGCCTGGCTTACCAACGAGGAACTTCAGGCGGCGGCCCAAGCGGTCGCTGACCGTGTCTACAGCCATGCGCAGATCATCGAGGCCTTCGGTCTTATTCGAGCGGCCTTTGCCAACACCTGTAGGGCCACGGTACTCACCGTGAACCGCGCGCATTTGCTCTGCCCACTCACCGGTTGTTACCCCTGCTTTGGCGGCGACGATGGATGCGGGCATGATGTTGCGGCCCTCGGATGCAGCGAGGCGTAGGTCTTTGAGCGCGGCGTTCACTTCGCCCTCATCGCGCGCCGCGCGCCATGCGTTGAGGTTTGCGATTTGTTCGGCTTCCACAGCGGGGTCCACGACCATGATGCCGCCATCTCCTGTCATGAGCGGGGATGGCTCACCCTTTTGCCATTTGTTCACACCGACCACGATGGTCTCGCCAGCCTCAATGCGGCCCAGACGCTCAGCGTTGCTGTCTACGAGGCGTGATTTCATATAGTCGATGCCGTCGATGGCGCCGCCCATGCTGTCGATATGGGCCAACTCGGCACGCGCACCTTCTTTGAGCTGCTCGACTTTCGCGTCGACGGCAGGGTTGCCATCGAAAAGGTCGTCGAATTCCAGAAGGTCGGTCTCATAGGCTAAGATTTGTTGCATCCGCATGGACCACTGCTGGTCCCATGGGCGGGGCAGGCCAAGGGCCTCGTTCCACGCAGGAAGCTGCACGGCGCGGGCGCGTGCTTTCTTGCTGAGTGTTACGGCGAGCATTTCGATCAAGATGCGGTAGACGTTGTTTTCGGGCTGCTGCTCTGTGAGGCCCAAGCTGTTCACTTGGACGCCATAACGGAAGCGGCGGTATTTGGGATCGGTGACCCCATAGCGTGTCTCGCAAATCTCGTCCCACAGATCGACAAAGGCGCGCATTTTGCACATCTCGGTCACAAAACGGATGCCTGCATTCACAAAAAATGAGATGCGGCCCACAAGGGCGGGGAAGTCTTCTTCGGCTACGCGGGGGCGCAGCTGGTCAAGAACGGCGGTTGCAGTGGCGAGAGCAAAGGACAACTCCTGCTCTGGCGTCGCACCGGCCTCTTGTAGGTGGTAGGAGCAAACGTTCATTGGGTTCCATTTTGGCACGGACGTATAGCAATACTCGGCCACGTCCGCGATCATCTTGAGCGACGGGGCAGGCGGGCAGATGTATGTGCCACGCGAGAGGTATTCCTTAATCAGATCGTTCTGCACGGTGCCTTGTAGCTGCGACACGTCCGCACCCTGCTCTTCGGCCACGGCGATATAGAGCGACAACAGCCATGGGGCGGTCGCGTTGATCGTCATAGAGGTGTTCATCTGTTCCAGCGGGATGTTGTCAAAGAGGTCACGCATGTCACCAAGGTGGCCGACGGGCACGCCAACTTTGCCCACTTCGCCACGGCTGAGGATATGGTCACTATCGTAACCGGTCTGCGTGGGCAGGTCGAAAGCCACGGACAGACCCGTCTGACCCTTGGCCAAGTTGTTGCGGTACAGCTCGTTGGAGGCTTTGGCAGTGGAGTGGCCCGCATAGGTGCGGATGAGCCAAGGGCGGTCTTTCTTGGGGGCATCGGTCATGGCGGGCCTTTCTGAATCAGGTAAGCAATAATCTTGCGTTACGGGGTAGATATAAGAAACTTTCATGCAGTGTCAATTCGCTGCATTGCGGCATCTGCTTTATACGGTCCATGTCATAGGTGTGGAACTGGAAAAGCCGAACAGCAGGCGCAGAGGGCCGAGGTTCTGGGGCGGCCCTGCGACGAACCCTTCGCGCGTATAAAGAGCGCGGGCGCGCGGGTTGATGTCGATCACATCGAGGCGGACGTGGCGGAGGTCCCGCGCGGCGGCCTCAACCTTGATCGCGTCCAATAAAGCCGTGCCAACGCCGAGACCGCGCGCAGAGGCATCGACGCAAATACCGTCCATCAGAAGAGTGTCTTCCTCCAAGTCCCTTTCTAACAGGGAGAGCAGCGGTCCTCTCCAAAGTGCGCCGAGCCAGCCGTAGTGCTGCGCAATATCGCGCAGGCCGCCACCGGTAAGCGCACCTTTTGACGTCTTGAACCCTGCGACGCCGATGACCGTACCGGTTGTGTCGCGTGCGGTAATGGCAAATTCGGGTGTGATGATTTGGGCAAAGAAGGTCAGCGCCTGTGGGTCCGGCCCCAAGATGCGACCCAGTTTGGCGGAGAAGGCGGACCAGTAGAGCCGTGCAACGGTCGAACGCTCGACGTCGGAGAAGCCTGAAGTTAGCGTGAAAGCGGTCATTTGTAGCCTCGTTTTGGTGAGTTAGTTATTGTTCTTATGTGCCACCGCTGCAAGGGTATGGGCCATGATGCAGACCGTGACCCTTCCGCTTTGGCTCTTTGTGCTGATCTTGCTGTTTGCAGCGGTGACGGCGCTTAGCCACTTTCTACTGCCTTCCGTGCGCTGGTTTTTCCGGCGGCGGTTCGAGAAGGCTGTGGAACGGCTCAACACACGGCTCAAGCGGCCCATACAGCCGTTCAAGCTGGCGCGTCGTTATGATATGATCCAGCGGTTGGTCTATGACCCGGAAGTATCGCGCGAGATTGCACTTTATGCTGAAGCGAATAACGTGCCTGAGAATGTGGCGTTCCAAAAGGCGCGCGAATATGCCGGCGAAATCGTGCCAAGTTTCTCTGCCTTTGCTTATTTCAGTTTTGCGATGCGGGTTGCCAAGCTGCTGGCTGAGTCGGTCTACCGGATACGCACGGCTGAACAGAACGATGAAGTCTTTGCGACGATCCCAAAGGATTCGACTGCCGTGTTTGTGATGAACCATCGCAGCAACATGGACTATGTGCTCGTCACCTATCTGGCGTCGAAGACCTCGACACTTTCTTATGCGGTGGGGGAATGGGCGCGGGTCTGGCCTTTGTCCTCGCTCATTCGGCTTTGGGGGGCGTATTTTATTCGCCGCCATTCGCGCGGGGCACTCTACCGCAAGGTGCTGTCGCGGTATGTGCAAATGGCGACCAATGGCGGTGATACGCAGGCGTTCTATCCCGAGGGGGGCCTGAGCCTTACGGGGGCATTGCAGCCGCCCAAGGTGGGCTTGCTCAGCTACTTGGTGGACGGGTTTGACCCTGACGGCGCGCGTGACATCGTATTTGTGCCTGTGGCGATCAACTATGACCGGGTGCTGGAGGATCGCGTGTTGATTGCCGCGCATGCGCGCGGCGACCGCCGTTTTGGCGCGCGTGTCTCGGTTGTTGTGGCGTTCATTTTGCGCAAGTTTTGGAGACGTCTGCGCCGGTATGACACGCGGTTTGGCACCGCTGCTGTTGCCTTTGGCGAACCAGTGAGCCTGCGGGAGTATGGCAAGGTTGAGAATGTACTCGGACTGTCAGAGCTCCTTATGTCGCGGATCGAAGCGGTAATGCCGGTGCTGGGGGTGCCGTTGGTGGCCACGGCGCTGTGCCTGCGCGGTCCACTCGACACTGTGGCGCTGGAGGCCGTTGTGGCCGAGCTCTTGGCCCTGATGCCCGCCAAGAGCATTGTTATGGATAGTGATGATGTGTCGGGTGAGCTTGCGCGTGCTTGTGGGCACATGGTGCAGCATGGCCTGATAGAGGAGCGTGACGGCGCATGGCACATCATAGAAGGCCAGCAGACCGCAACACAATTCTATGCCAATTCGATCAAGCATTACCTTCCTAAAGACCTAAGTCCTGACAATGCTGCGGCTGCGAGGGAAATTTCTGCACCTGCGGGGTCATAAAGTTACAAAAATGCGGCTCTAGAGGTTGCAATGTTGCGTGCGCCCGCTTACTCAAATCGTTGAGAGCCGCCGTTCCGCGCTGCGGCATCCCTTATTCCCGCAGGAGGGCGACATGGCACTAGATACAACAATCGCGCAATACGAAGCACCTGAGAAAGATCTTTATGACATGGGTGAGATACCACCCATGGGATACGTGCCAAAGAAAATGCATGGTTGGGTGATCCGCCGTGAGCGGCAAGGTAATCCGGATACGGCGATGCTTAAGGAAGTTGTTGATGTGCCGGAGCTGGGCAGTCAGGACGTGCTGATCCTCGTTATGGCGGCAGGCGTTAATTATAATGGCGTTTGGGCGGCGCTGGGCCAGCCGATGTCTGTTTTTGACGTCCATAAAGAAGATTACGCGATTGTGGGATCAGATGCCGCGGGCATTGTTTGGGCCGTTGGTGACCGTGTGACGCGTTGGAAGGTCGGCGACGAGGTTGTCGTGCATTGCAATCAGGATGATGGCGATGACGAGGAATGCAACGGCGGCGACCCGATGTACTCTCCTAGTCAGCGCATTTGGGGCTATGAGACAGCAGACGGCTCCTTTTCGCAGTTCACACGCGTACAAAGCCAGCAGTTGATGCCGCGCCCCAAGCACCTGACGTGGGAAGAGAGCGCGTGTTATACCCTGACACTTGCGACGGCCTACCGGATGTTGTTCGGCCATGAGCCGCATGATTTGAAGCCCGGCCAGAATGTTCTTGTCTGGGGTGCGTCTGGCGGTCTCGGCTCCTATGCGATCCAGTTGATCAACACTGCGGGTGCAAACGCGATTGGCGTCATCTCGGACGAGAGCAAGCGCCAGTTTGTGATGGATTTGGGCGCCAAGGGTGTGATCAACCGCAAGGATTTCAACTGCTGGGGCCAGATGCCCACCGTGAACACGGACGAGTATAATACATGGCTCAAAGAAGCGCGTAAATTCGGCAAGGCGATTTGGGAGATTACGGGCAAGGGCGTCAACGTCGACATGGTGTTTGAACACCCCGGCGAGAGCACCTTTCCTGTGTCGAGCCTTGTTGTGAAAAAGGGCGGGATGGTTGTGATTTGTGCCGGTACGACCGGATTTAACTGTACCTTTGACGTGCGCTATATGTGGATGCACCAGAAGCGCCTTCAGGGATCACACTTTGCCCACCTCAAGCAGGCATCTGCCGCCAACAAGCTGATGTTGGAACGCCGACTTGACCCGTGCATGTCCGAAGTATTCGCGTGGAGCGACTTGCCAGAAGCGCATATGAAGATGATGCGGAACGAGCATAAGCCAGGCAACATGGCAGTGCTGGTTCAGGCGCCAAAGACCGGTTTGCGCACGCTTGAAGACGCATTGGATGCGCGCAAGTAAACTGCTGCGCTAACACACAAGACCTAAACGCCCCGCGAATCGCTGATGCAATTCGCGGGGCGTTTACGTTTCTGAAACCGGTTCAATGCGATCAATGGGTTGAGACTGTTTCCCTCCCTATATCT
This sequence comes from uncultured Sulfitobacter sp., assembly GCA_965364195.1. Taxonomy (GTDB): domain Bacteria; phylum Pseudomonadota; class Alphaproteobacteria; order Rhodobacterales; family Rhodobacteraceae; genus Sulfitobacter. The sequence goes on from CBDTVN010000036.1 coordinate 8,052, forward strand.
GGGGAGGGAGAATTTGTGAATTGATGAGGAGTTTTAATACATGTTATGGTAGAATTAAGATCTCATTAACTACTTTAGAGGGAACATTGGTATGCGAAGTGATTGGGTATTAGACGTTCTCGCCGACTTGCGCAGTTTTGCCGAAGCTAATGCGCTGCCTCAGTTGGCAGAGCAGCTTGATGATACTGCAATTATCGCCATGGCCGAGATCGCCTCTAGGGATGAGAGGTCTGCGAAGCAGATAGATGTCGGGAAAACAGATCAAACTGGAGGGCATACTGTCCTCGTTGGAGCAGGCCGACACGCTTGAGGGGATGCAGCGCGTCTCGGAAGCGCTGAGGGATTGTTATGATGTGGATCATCTGGTGTATCACTGGGTGGATTCGAGCGGGGACCAATACGGTTGTGGCACCTATTCGGACGAATGGCAGCAGAAATATGTTGCTGAAAACTATTTGAGGATTGACCCTGTTATTCAGGGATGTTTCCAGCGATTTCATCCTGTTGACTGGAAACGGCTGGACTGGTCGAGCAAGGCTGCGCGGGCATTTTTGCAGGCCTCGGTCGAGTACGGGGTTGGCAATCAAGGTTTCTCGGTGCCGATCCGTGGGCCGAAAGGGCAGTTTGCCCTGTTCACAGTTAACCACAGCTGTGACGATGGGACATGGGCCAAGTTTACCCAAGAGCATCGCAGCGAGCTTATCCTTATTGCGCATTACTTTAATGAAAAAGCATTGGAGTTCGAGCCGGACAGGCAGCCGGAGCAATCACAAGCACTGTCACCGCGCGAGGTTGATGCGATGACCCTTTTGGCGATCGGTTATAGCCGTGCACAAGTTGCCAATTCACTGTCGATTTCCGAGCATACTTTGCGTGTTTATATCGAGAGTGCGCGGTATAAACTGGGCGCATTGAACACGACACATGCCGTTGCACGCGCGATGAGCCGTGGATTGATCGTGGTTTAGAGCTTTAATATCATCATGTTGCGCGTTTCCTTGGATGGGCGTGCCCTGCGTAGTAATGGTGTTAACCACTTCAGAGATACTTCTTATGTCATCATCTTGATGCCATGGGGACCTTTTGAATGCTGCGATATCTATATGCCGACCAACTTGACCAATTTCCACGCCTTGCGGATGAGATGTTCACGCACCGTGCAGATCAATTCAAAACGCGGCTTGGATGGGATGTATCCGTGGATGCAAAGGGACATGAGCGCGACGAGTATGACGCGCTGAACCCACTTTATGTGATTTGGGAAACGTCGAACGGCGGGCATGGCGGCTCGACCCGATTTTTGCCGACAACCGGCCCTGTGATGTTGAACGATCACTTTGGTCACCTGATCGATGCGCCGATCCGCAGTCCGCTCATTTGGGAATGCACACGGTTTTGCATGGCGCCGGGGCAGGGGGCGAATGTGGCGGCAGCCCTTATGCTGGGAGGTGGTGAATTGATGAACGGTTTTGGTGTGTGCCATTTCGTGGGCGTTTTTGATGCGCGCATGGTACGGATTTACAAACGCGTAGGCTCCTCTCCCGAAGTTTTGGGTAGTACGGAGGAGGGGTGTGAGCAGATCAGCGTAGGCCTTTGGGCGTTCGACGAAGAGGCGCAGAGGCGGGTGGCCGCGCGCGCGCAGGTAACGCCAGCACAAAGTCGGGCGTGGTTTGATCGCGCATTTGGTGAGGCTCCAGTTGCAGAATTCGCCGCCAGCGCCTGAACGCCTCTGGCCCCTGCGCGGCTCTGCGCATAATGTCCTTTCATGACAACAGAGCTTACATATTCCGACGATCAGGCCGCAGCACATGATGCTGTTTGCGCAATGCTGCAATCCGCGGGGGTGAGCCTTGCGGACGATCTTTTGATGCCGCCCAAGGGTACCAAACATCAGGTGATGGCGGTGACGGGTAAGGCGGGATCGGGCAAGACGCTGCTGCTGGCGGAGTTGTACAAAGCTATGGAGCAGGCGGGGGTCGATATCGTTTCGGGCGATTATGAGAGTAAGAAGCGTAAGGATAAACGCACGCTGGCGATCCTTGCGCCTACGAACAAGGCGGCGAGCGTCCTGCGCCTGCGCGGGGTCCCTGCGACGACGATCCACCGCATCCTTTATACGCCTGTTTATGATCCCGAATACGAGCGCATCGCAGAGTGGCTGGCCGGAAACGGCGAGCGGCCTGTGGATGTTGAGGGATTAACTGAGATAGCACTCGACCGTGCGCAGGCATTTTACGCGAATAATAAGTCTATTCCCGGTGCGCTGGCCGCCGCAGGCTTGCGCGGAAGTGATTTCATCACTGGCTGGAAACGGCGCGAGGAGCCTTTGGACATCGGGTTTGTTGATGAATCCTCGATGCTGGATGATAAGCAATTCGAAGACCTCAAAGAAATTTTTCCCACGCTGCTGTTGTTTGGTGATCCCGCACAGTTGGCGCCTGTGGGGCAGTCGGGCACGATGGTGTTCGAGAAACTGCCCGAAAAGCGCGTGATGAACCTGAACCGGATTTTCCGGCAAGAAGCAGACAATCCGATCCTTGATTTGGCCCATGCGCTTGCCGATCCCGATATTGGGTTCGAGCAGTTCGAGCGGATGGTAGAAGATGCCTCGAAACGCGATGAGCGTGTTGTTTGGGGCCAACGGGTTGAGGTGGATCTGATGGCGCGCAGCCCTGTGCTGGTCTGGCGCAATGCCACGCGCATCCGGCTTATCAATGCGTTTCGCCGCGTGCATGGTGCGCCAGAGGACGCGCTGATCGAAGGGGAGCCGCTGATCTGTGACGGTATTGAACTGCCGCTCAAGCATCGCAAGAAGCGGCTCGACCTTGAAGCGCGTGGCCTGATCAAAGGGGCGCAGGTCGTCTATCTGGGCGCGGGGCGCAAACCGGGGTTCTCACGTCTGCATGTGATGGGGGCGGAGGACCCGCAGGTGAGTGCTGCGAGCATTGTGAAGATCGAGAAACCTGACGAGGAAGAGCCGTTCATCCCTTTTGCTGCGGGGATGGGGGCGACGTTTCTGCATGGTGCAGCCGTGACGATTCATAAAGCGCAAGGCAGCCAGTGGGACACAGTGCAGGTGTTTGCGCCTGATCTCTACGCCGCAGCACGCATGGGGCGAATGGAAGCGGGACAGCCGTTGTGGAAGCGGCTTGCCTACGTTGCGATTACACGCGCGCAAAACAGGCTGATCTGGGTGGTGCGGAACCGCCTGTCCACGCCGACCTATGCGTTGAATGTTGATGATTTACGGGCGGCGCCTGCGGCAACGCTGACGCTTGACCCGACTGAGGAGGAATTGGGATGAAGTCCATTTTGATCACGGGAGCCAGCTCTGGCATCGGCCGTGCTACGGCGGAATTTTTTCTTGAGAATGGCTGGCGTGTGGGGCTGATCGCGCGGCGTGCGGAGTTGTTGGCGCAGGTTGCCGAGGGGCACGAGCATGCGGTGATCTTGCCCGCAGATGTCACGGATGCGGCGGCTATGGCGGATGCCTTTGCGGCGTTTGGTGAGGTGGATGTGCTCTTTAACAATGCGGGCATGTTTGGGCCGTCTGCGCCGATTGACGAGATTGCACTGGACGATTGGGCGCAGGTTTTAAACGTAAATCTGAATGGCATGTTCATCGCCGCGCGCCTGGCTTTTGGTGCGATGCGCAAGGCGGGGCGTGGGGGGCGGATCATCAACAACGGATCGATTTCGGCGCACACGCCGCGTGAGGGGTCGGTTTGTTATACGACCACCAAACATGCGATAACGGGGTTGACCAAGTCACTGGCGCTGGACGGGCGGCCCTTTGACATCACGGCGGGGCAGATCGATATCGGCAATGCTGAGAGTGCGATCGTGACAGGCTTGAAGGCTAGCAATCCGGACATGCACACGATGGATGTGGGCCATGCGGCGCAATCGGTGTTTCATATGGCGCAGCTGCCGTTGAGCGCGAATGTACCGTTTATGACAGTAATGGCGACCAAGATGCCCTATCTGGGCCGTGGCTAGCCCCGCGCCCTAGCGGCGGAACAGAGTAAAGATCGCAGAGGCACCCCAGCCTGCGAAAATAGCGATGGTAAGTGACAAGAGGCCATACAGGAACGCTTGCTCACGGCTCAGCGTGAAAAGCCACCGTTCCATCCCGACTTTGCGCACGTAGATGCTTGTCTCGTATTGTGCGACGACATCACCGCTGCGGGTGAGAAAAATACGGGTCTTATAGTCACCCTCAGTGAGGGCAGCAGGCAGGGCAATCGAGGTGCGAAACAACGTTTGCTCGTCAAGGCTCACGGTGCCTTCATTGAGCTGGTATTGGTTCGACTTAGATTTGATCCGGATCAGCGCTTCGGTAAAAGTTTTGCTGTTGGAGATATTATCGGGCGCGTCCACAGAACGGATTGCGCGCGGGATCGAGACACGGTGGCGCACGTCTTCGGTCTCGGACAGCGACAGGCCCAGCAGGGTACTGGTTGAGACGGCATAAAAGCTGGGCGCGCTGTCAATTTCGACGGCATCGGTATTCACCCAGATGCCAAACTTCTTTTCTTTGCGGCGCACAGTCACAGGTTCTGACGGACCGGAGACGGTGACGATCACCTGCATGCGCGGCTCTGACGGGAAGGGGGCGTCGCGTTTGACCGCGCCGAAGATGAGGATTTCGGAGCCGTCAAAGTTGGTATTGATGGAAACGGTGTCACTGCTCAGGCCCAGAACGACCTCTTCAGCGGCGGCGGGCAGAGCTGCGAGGCAGAGCGCCAGAGACAAAATCAGGCGGCGCATCAGTGACCTCCTGCTGAGATGATGGAGTACAATTCGGCTGGTTGTAGGAGCAGCTCGAGTGCCAGCTTGCCGCAGACGACGAGGACCATCATTGCGAGCAGGATGCGCAGTTGCTCTGCCTTCATCTTGACCCCAATGCGCGTGCCGACCTGTGCGCCGATCACACCACCGACAAGCAGTAGAACGGCGAGCACGATATCAACTGTATAGTTCGTCGTGGCATGCAGCATTGTGGTAAAGGCAGTCACGAAAATGATCTGGAACAGGGAGGTGCCCACAACCACTTTGGTCGGCATACCCAGCAGATAGATCATGGCAGGCACCATGACAAATCCGCCACCGACACCCATAATTGCGGCCAGAATACCGACCAGCACACCGACAATCAGCGGTGGGATGACGGAGATATAGAGACCAGACACGCGAAAGCGCATCTTGAGCGGGAGGCCGTGAATCCAGTTGTGCTTCTTGCGCTTGGGCGCTTTGCCCTTTTTCACATTGCGGATTGCATTGAGGCTCTCGAAGAACATCAACCCGCCGATGACGCCGAGGAATATCACATAGCAAAGCTTGACCAGTAGATCGACCTGGCCCTGCGCCTTGAGAATGTTGAAGACGTAGACACCGAGTGCAGCACCCACAAGGCCGCCAATCAGGAGGACCGTGCCCATCCTGAGATCCACTGTTTTTCGCTTGAAGTGGGCAAGCACGCCGGAGAAGGAAGACGCAACGATCTGGTTAGCTTCAGTCGCGACAGCAACCGCAGGCGGGATGCCGATAAAGAACAGCAATGGCGTCATTAAGAAGCCGCCGCCGACGCCAAACATGCCTGACAAAATGCCCACAATTCCGCCCAGGCCCAAAAGAAGGAAGGCGTTAACCGATACTTCGGCAATTGGCAGATAGATTTGCATAGGTTTCCTTAGGCTGCCGTGGTTTCAAAATCAATGATCTAAAAAGGAGGACTCATTAGTTGATGTAATCTGGACTTATCTTTCCTTGACGTATGGCTCCCCTCCGGCGCGGGGTGGAATGGCTTTTCCGACAAATCCAGCAAGGATGATTACAGTCATGACATAGGGGAGCGCGGCGAGGAGCTGGCCTTGCACTTTGATGCCAATCACTTGCTCGATAATGTCGGGGCGTGTCTCCAATGCGCCAAACAGGCCGAACAGCAGTGTCGCATAGAGGGCGTGCCAAGGGCGCCATTTGGCAAAGATAAGTGCTGCGAGTGCTATGAATCCACGCCCTGCCGACATGTCTTTGACAAAGCCCGCTTGGAGCGCGGTGCTGAGGTACGCGCCCGCAATACCGCACAGAATGCCGCAAATACCGACTGCAGCAAAACGTAGGCCCACGACTGATACACCCGCCGTATCCACCGCTGCGGGGTTCTCGCCCACGGCGCGCAGGCGCAGGCCAAAGCGGGTGCGGAACAAGAGCCACCATGTAAATGGCACGGCGGCAAATGCGACGTAGACTAGGATGGAGTGGCCCGAGATCAGCTCATAATACAGCGGTCCGAGGATCGGAACGTCGCGGAGTGCTTCGGCAAAGGGTAGGGTGATCGGCTCGAATCGGCCATTTCCGATGAGCGAGGGCGTGCGGCCCCCCTGCTTAAACCACGCTTGGGCAATCAGAACGGTCATGCCCGCCGCAAGAAAGTTGATCGCGACGCCCGAGATAAGCTGGTTTCCGCGAAAGGTAATGGATGCGATGCCATGGATGGCGCTGAGCACCAGCGATGCACCAATCCCCGCCATGAGCCCAACCCAGGCGTTTCCGGTGATCGCAGCGATGGCGGCGGAGAAGAAGGCAGCGGCCAGCATCTTGCCCTCAAGGCCGATGTCGAAAATCCCTGCGCGTTCGGAGTAGAGGCCCGCGAGACAGGCCAGCAGCAGCGGCGTGGCGAGGCGCACGGTGGAGTCCAAAAGCTGGAGGAGGGTGAGATACATATCCATGATCTACACCTCCTTGCGATTACGCAGAGCGAGGAAAAGCCGCTCAAGCGGCATGCGCACCATGTTATCGAGTGCACCAGTGAAGAGGATCACGAGCGCTTGGATCACAACGATGAGTTCGCGCGGGATGGTTGTCCAAAGCGCAAGCTCGGCCCCGCCTTGATACAAGAACCCGAAGAGGATCGCGGCGATGAAAACGCCCAAGGGGTGCGAGCGGCCCATCAGCGCCACCGCGATTCCGATGAAACCTGCGCCTTCCACGGAGTTGAGGACCAAACGCTCGGCTTCGCCCATGACATTGTTTATTGCCATCATACCGGCCAGCGCACCCGAGATCATCATCGTAACCATGATGATCTTGAAGGGTGGCATGCCTGCATATTTTGCGGCTGATTCAGAATTACCAAAGCTGCGGATTTCGTACCCCAGACGCGTGCGCCAGATCAGAAACCACAGAAAGATACAGGCTGCGACCGCAACCAGAAGCGAGACATTGGCAGGCGCGGATTTAGAAAAGGCGATCCCAAAAGGGGCTAGCAACTCATGCAGCGTTGGTAAATGCACGGCCTCGGGAAAGCGCGCGGTGGCGGGGTCCATCGACCCTTTTGGGCGCAGCACGTTGACCAGCACATAGTTGAGCAGGGAGGCTGCGATAAAGTTGAACATGATCGTGGTGATCACGATATGACTGCCCCGTTTCGCTTGGAGATAGGCCGGGATCGCGGCCCATGCCGCCCCGAACAGACCCGCAGCAAGCGCAGCGCCAATCAAGGCAAGCGACCAATGCGGCCATGGAATATAGAGACAAGCGAGTGCGACCCCAAGACCGCCTAACGCGGCCTGACCTTCACCACCGATGTTGAACAGGCGCGCGTGAAACGCGATGGCAACGGCCAACCCTGTGAACATAAAGTTCGTCGCGTAATAAAGCGTGTAGCCCCAACCATAGCTGGACCCGAGCGCGCCCGTGACCATCAGCTTGACCGCGGCAACGGGGTCTTCGCCAATGGCGAGGATGACCAGAGCTGACAGGATCGCCGCAAGCAGCAGGGAGATCAGTGGCACAAGGATCACCTCGGCCCATTTTGGCATCACATCCATCTAGGTCGCCTCCCCATGGCCTGCGTGGGCGAGGTTCTCTTGTATCTCCGCCACGCTATGCGGTGTGTCGGTGTCCGTAATTCCTGCCATCATGAGGCCCAGCTCTTTCTCGTCCGTCTCGGATGGCAGGCGTTCGCCCATGATATGTCCGTCGAACATCACGGCGATGCGGTCGCTGAGCGCCATGATCTCGTCCAACTCGACGCTGACGAGTAGCACGGCCTTACCTTTGTCACGCAGAGCGACGATTTGTTCGTGAATGAATTCGATGGCACCGATATCCACGCCGCGTGTCGGCTGCCCGATGAGCAGCAAGTCTGGGTTGCGCTCAATCTCGCGGGCGAGGACGATTTTTTGCTGGTTTCCGCCGGAGAAGTTCTTGGCGCTCAGCTTCGGGTCAGGGGGGCGCACGTCAAACCGCTCCATCTTGCCCTCGGTATCTTCGCGGATTGCCGCATTGTTCATCAGCATGCCAGAGCGGTAGGCGGGATCGTTGTGATAGCCAAAGGCCACATTTTCCCATGCGGAGAAGTCCATGATCAGACCTTCGCGCTGGCGATCCTCGGGCACATGAGCGATGCCGTTTGCACGGCGCGATTGCCCGTCGGAGCGTTTGCCCGTGAGATCAAGCGGCTGACCGTTTACTCTGATGCTGCCCGTGCCATCGGCATAGCCGCCCAGCACTTCGAGCAGCTCTGACTGGCCGTTCCCGGCAACCCCTGCGATGCCCAACACCTCGCCTGCGCGCACGGTAAGGCTGATGCCTTTGAGACGCTCCACGTCCTTGTCGTCGCGTACGCGCAAGTCTTTGATCTCCAGCACAACAGCACCCGGCTGCGCAGGTGTTTTGTCGACGCGCAACAGGACCTTACGGCCTACCATAAGCTCGGCCAGCTCGGCGGGGGAGGTCTCGGAGGTCTTGACCGTCGCTGTCATCTCACCGCGCCGCATGACGCTGACGGTATCGGTGGTGTCCATAATTTCGCGCAACTTATGGGTGATCAGGATGATCGTCTTCCCCTCGGCGCGCAGACGGTCAAGTATGCGGAACAACTGGTCCGCCTCGGCAGGGGTGAGCACGCCTGTCGGCTCGTCCAGAATGAGGATATCGGCCTGACGGTAAAGCGCTTTGAGGATCTCAACACGCTGCTGCATGCCGACGCCGATATCTTGGATGAGCGCGTCAGGCTCTACGTTCAGCCCATAGTCATCGGCCAGCTCGATCAATGTGCGCCGCGCCTTGGCGATGGAGGGTTTGAGCAAGCGGCCATCCTCGGCGCCCAAAATGATATTCTCGAGAACTGTAAAATTCTCGACCAGTTTAAAGTGCTGGAACACCATGCCGATGCCTGCGGCAATTGCAGCCTGACTGTCGGTGATGTTTGCCTTCTTGCCGCTAATAAAGATCTCGCCCTTATCCGCTTTGTAAAAGCCGTAGAGGATCGACATCAGGGTTGATTTGCCTGCGCCATTTTCACCGATGATGCCATGGATCGTACCGGGCATGACACGGATCGAAATGTCTTTGTTGGCCTGCACGGGGCCAAAGGCCTTTGATATGCCTTTGAGTTCGATGGCTGGAGCAGTGGTCATGGGGTGCGTCCTTCAAACCTGCGTGCGGGCGGCGGCCAGCAACAGGGAGTCGTAATAGAGTAGGGCCGCGCTGAATTGTCAACGCGGCCCCGATAGATGCTGTGCAGCGCTTAGAAGTCGAGCGCGGGGCAGCTGTCGTCGGTGTAGTAGGACGTAACGCTCAGATCACCAGCGATGATTTGCTCGCGTGCCGCGTCTACGGCTGTTTTCATCTCGTCGCTGATCAGCGATGCGTTGTTCTCGTCCAGCGCATAGCCGACGCCATCTTCGGCAAGGCCAAGTGTGAACACGCCTGTTTCAACGTCGGTGCCTGCTTTGAGCGCGTCATAGACGGCTACATCCACACGCTTGAGCATGGACGTCAGAACCTTACCCGGGTGCATGTGGTTTTGGTTGCTGTCCACACCGATGGCCAGAATGTCCTGATCTGCTGCTGTTTGCAGGACGCCAACGCCAGTACCGCCCGCGGCAGCAAAGATAACATCCGCACCTTGGGAAATTTGTGCGCTTGTCAGCTCGGAGCCTTTTACCGGGTCATTCCATGCCGCAGGGGTGGTGCCTGTCATGTTGGCAACGATCTTCACGTCAGGGTTCGCAGCCTTCGCACCTTGGGCAAAGCCACAGCCGAAGTGGCGGATCAGTGGGACGTCCATGCCGCCGATAAAGCCGACTGTGCCAGTCTCGGATTTCATGCCGGCAAGCATGCCGACGAGGAAGGAACCCTCATGCTCGGCAAAGCCGATTTGGCGGATGTTGTCAGCTTCGAGCCATGTGACGTCGATAACGACGAATTTCGTGTCAGGATAATCAGGTGCGACGGTTGTCAGCGGATCGGCCATAGCAAAACCCATGGTGATGATCGGGTTCAGGCCTGCATCGGCGAAACGGCGCAGGGCTTGTTCGCGCTGTGCCTCGGACTGAAGCTCGATCTCGCGGTAGGTGCCGCCTGTCTCATCGGCCCATTTTTGCGCGCCGTTATGGGCGGCCTCGTTAAATGATTTATCAAATTTTCCGCCCAGATCGAAGATCAGTGCAGGTTCGGCCAATGCGGCACCAGCACTCAGTGCGGTGGCGGCAACAGCGCCGAGGAATTTGGTCATGAGGGTCATAGGTCTCTCCCAGGTTTTTGTGTTTTGGGGCGGATGCATCAGCAACCTTGCCCAGTACCGTACGTGCGCACGGCGCTGGGTCAAATAGTCGGTGTGCGAAGGGGTGGGGTCAACCTGATTCGGGCACAGCGGGCCTGTGCGAGGTTGTTTAACCTTGCGTAAGCGCGCGTGACATCAGCACGGCATCCACTGCCACGGCTCCCGGACGCGCATAGTATGCTTTGCGGTGGCCTGTTTGGGTGAACCCATGCTTGGCATAAAGCGCCAGTGCACCGAGGTTGTCAGCGGCCACTTCGAGGAACGCAGTCTCGGCGCTGAGTTGGACTGCTTCGATCCACCGTGTGAGCAAGTCCGATGCAATGCCGCGCCGCTGGTGGTTGGGCGATACGGCAAGCGTCAAAAGCTCGGATTCACCGACAAGGGTACGGGTAAGCGCAAAGCCGCCCTGCGCGGTGAATGCTGCGGTGTAGGGCTGCGTTAGCAGGCTGGCAAATTCATCCGCACCCCATCCGCGCTCGTGGGTAAACGCGGCCTGATGGATTTTTGCCATCTGAAAAGGTGTCATGGGACGATTTGTGGAGGTGTGTCGCGGGCAGGGGCCGCATCGGCGGGGCGCAAGTATAGTGGTGCTGGGGGCGGGCGATCCTCGGACAGCTGTTGGACGGCTACATGCGCAATCGATTCTGCGACAGGATGGCATGGTGGTGAGCCAAACGCGCCAATGATGGGTAGGGATTGGGGCAGGTCGCTGGACAGGCAAAGTTCCGGTGTTGCAAAAATCTCCGTCTCGAAGCCTTGGACAAATACCATGTCACGGCGCGCATCCACTGTGCACAGGCATGGTCCGGTAGCCCCAAATCGCAGAGCCTCAAACGCGTTTACCCCGATGGCGGGAATGCCGAGCCCCATCGCCAAACCGCGCGCAGCGGAAACGGCGATGCGGATGCCGGTGAAATTGCCGGGACCGACGCCGACACCAATCGCATTAAGTTGGTCCATCCGGATATCATTTTGGGAGAGGATTTCTTGCGCAAGAGTTAGCAGACGCTCGGCCTGCCCTTTGGCCATCGGCTCAACTGCGCTCGCAAGGATTTGGTCGCCACGCAAAACGGCCACCGCACAATGGGCGGAGGCCGTGTCAAAAGCGAGGATAGTCGGAGTGGTCATCGTGCCGCCTTTAGGCGACAGGTCGCACTTCTGTCACTTCAGGGATATAATGGCGCAGCAGGTTTTCGATGCCCATTTTCAACGTCAGCGTGGAGGAGGGGCAGCCGGCGCAAGCACCTTGCATGTGCAGATACACCACACCGCGGTCAAAGCCGTGGAAGGTAATATCGCCGCCGTCTTGGGCAACTGCGGGACGCACGCGGCTGTCGAGCAGCTCTTTGATCTGGCCCACAATCGCACCGTCTTCGCCAGTATGCTCGGCATGGCCAGAAGTCGGTTTGTGATCTGCGCCCATGACCGACTGGCCGGACTGGAAATGCTCCATGATCGCGCCCAGAAGGCTGGGTTTGAGGTGGTCCCATTCCATCTCTTCGGACTTGGTCACCGTCACAAAATCGATGCCAAAGAACACACCTGTTACACCTTCAACCGCAAACAGGCGCGTGGCCAACGGGGAGGTGGAGGCCGTGTCGGCCGTTGGAAAATCTGCAGTTCCCACATCCAGCACGTTCTGGCCGGGCAGAAACTTGAGCGTTGCGGGGTTCGGGGTTGATTCTGTCTGGATAAACATCGTGAAATATCTCCGTCTGGGGTTGCATCAGATATGCGGACGCAGGCCGTAAATGTCAAGGGTTTGGAATGGTTCTAAACTAGAGGTGCCGTCAGGTGATCGCCTCAAGCTGCTCTTTCGTCAGATCACCCGGAACAATAGTGATCGGGACGGGCAGGGCGCCGGAATTTCGGCTAAGTTGCGTCACAAGCGGGCCGGGGCCTTTGCCGTCGGTGCCTGCGCCGAGAACCAGCACGCCAATCTCGTTATCCTCTTTGATTTGCGCCATGATCTCGTCCACGGGCTGACCCTCGCGAATGACCAACCCGGGATCGACGCCCTGACGGTCGCGCATCCACTTCGCAAACACCTCGAAGTGTACTTCGATACGCTCGCGCGCTTCTTCGCGCATTATATCGCCCACACCGATCCAGTGATTGAACTCCTCGGGTGGAATAACCGCGAGGACTTCGACGCCGCCCCCAGTTTTGGACGCACGCATCGCGGCAAAACGCATCGCACTAAGGCATTCACGGCTATCATCGAGGACCACAAGAAACTTGCGCATAATATTCTCCTTACATCGGCGCTGATCATGGCGCGGGCGGGCGTCTCATGCAATTGGCTTTTGCAGGTACTGTCGGATCAATTCAGCGGTCAATCGGAATTCTCCGCAAAAGTTGCCTCCAGCGCCTGTGTTCATACCCTTTGTGACGCTGCCCAGTCCCAATACATCTCGCGCACCCGTTGGGTCACCGGGTTGCCGTTGCCGCCCACGCGGTATGTGGTGTCATCGAACGCGCTGATCGGGGTGACCTTCATCATATTGCCCGACAGGAAAATCTCGTCTGCGGCGTGGAAATCCTCAAAACCCAGCACGCTTTCATGCACGCGTAGCCCGTCTGCGCGCATGTTCTCCATATGCCGCGCACGGGTGATGCCTGCAAGGAATGTACCGTTTGGAACGGGGGTGAACACCTCACCGTCCTTGACCATAAACACATTGGCAGAGGCAGTCTCAGCTACATTGCCTATCGCATCGGCGACCAATGCATTGTTGAACCCCTTGCTGCGCGCTTCGGCCATCATGCGCGCGTTGTTGGGATAGAGGCAGCCCGCCTTTGCGTTCACGACATTGTCCTCCAGCACTGGGCGCCGGAACCGCGTGCGGGTGAGCGTTGCAGAAGCCTCTGGCGGGGCCATAGGGATTTGTTCAAGCGAGACAGCAAAACCTGTCGCCCCTTCAAGCGGGATAATGCCCAACTCGTCACCCGCGAGCGCCCAATACATGGGCCGGATATACACCGGAGCCTCACGCGGATAAGCCGCCAGGCCTTCGCGCACGATTGCGACCATATCCTCGGTCGTGACTGTTGGCGTGATCATCAGCGCGCGGGCAGAGCGGTTGATACGCGCACAATGCTTCTCCAGATCGGGGGCCAAGCCATCAAACAGGCGCGCGCCGTCAAACACTGTGGTTCCCAGCCATGCGCCATGGTCGGCTGCTTTCATGACGCTTAGGTCACCATTGTGCCAAGTGCCTTCGAAATAGGTGCGGATATTGGTGCCGGTGGCCATGAAATGTGTCCTGTGGGTGGGGCGCGGTTAAGGCGCGCTGTGATAGATGCCTTCGGGCAGGTTGAGAGCAGCCGCCAGATCGCGCAACTGGTTGGGCGACAGGGTGATTTTGCGGACGCTGTCTGTCTCTGCATCCCACTGCTCAACGGTGATGTAGGTGGCATATGCGTTCAGCGTGACGTCCTCGCGCGGGGGCGTTTCGCCCTCGTCAACGAGGGTGATCACGGTCGCGTCAAATTCATGCTCGATTGTAAACATCTCACAACTCTATCCGATCAAAACATAGGCGCAAGCATTGCCGACCAGTGCGGCGGAGGCGCAACGTTGCGCAAAGTGCTGGCAGATACGCTATCAGGCTGGTCCTGAACGATCTTCGTGCTAAAACAAGGACAGAATAGCGGACTTATGAGGATTTGCCCCGATGATAATACGCGCAGTTATTGCCTTGGGGCTCATAGCAGGGCTTTCTGCTTGCGTGGTTGTTCCTGTTGAGCAGTCCGGCCAGACGCCCACAGCAGCCCCGTCCCAGACCCTCCCGTCTTCTTCCGCGCGCGTCAGTGCGCGCAGTTTTGTGCGCGTGGTCAATACGCTGGAGCCTGTAGCAGAACGGGAATGTCGTGCACGCACGCAAAATGTGAACTGCGATTTCAACATTGTCGTGGACGACCGCCCTGATGAACCTGCCAATGCATATCAAACGCTAGACCGCCAGGGCCGCCCGATCATTGCTTTTACGCTGGCTCTGATCGCCGATGCGCGCAACGAGGACGAACTGGCATTCGTCATGGGGCATGAGGCGGCACACCATATTGCGAGCCATATCGCACGCCAACAGCAAAACGCAGTGGCGGGTGCTGTGATATTTGCGGGACTGGCAACGTTGAGCGGGGGCAATGCGGAAGCGGTCCGCTCCGCGCAGGAATTGGGTGCACAGGTCGGCGCGCGCAGCTACTCAAAGGAATTCGAGCTTGAGGCCGACGCCCTTGGCACCGTGATCACGAAAAAGGCAGGGTATGATCCCCTGCGCGGAGCCGCGTTCTTTACCCGCATCCCTGACCCCGGAGATAAATTCCTCGGAACCCATCCGCCCAACGCATCGCGCATCGAAGTGGTGCGTCGCACGGCTGCAGGGCTATAATTCGATTGCAGTCTAGGCACGCCTCAATTGAAGCGTAATCCCGATCAGAGACATGGAAATCCAGAATATCTGGATCATCGCCGCCGCGAGGTTGAAGCTGGACGACAGGCCAATCAGAACGCAGGTGGAAGCCGTCAGATTCATCAGAAAATAGAGTACGTTTGGCCGTGGAATGACGCGAAGTGTCAGCAGCGTGTAGGTCGTAACATAAATGCAGAAACCGGCGACGCCGATAAGCTCGGCCCAAGCTGATGTATGTGGGTAAAATTGCATGGGGTAAGGTCCCGATATGAATTGATTGTGTTTGAACTGGTCGTGAAAATGAATAGATTCGGAATAAATCCAGATAAAAACCATCTGGTGTACTTGACCCTACTGCGTTGCGGCTTGTGCGACCAAGTCAGGTATTCCTGACCATGCGTAAACTTGGTGTCATCCTCACGGATCGCGGCAGCAAATACGCCGTCTCAGGCTGTCCTGTGCGCAATCGTGCAGATATTGACGCAGCGCTCAAGTCTCTCAAGCGTGAGAAGTCCTATGCCAAGGCGACCCACAACACGTGGGGTGCGGTGTTGGCGGAAGGTGGTATGATCAAAGCAGATGACGGTGAGAGCGGTGCGGGCATGGTGATTCTGCGCATGCTGGAACGGGACGGGATTTCTGATCATCTGGTCGTCGTCACGCGGTGGTACGGTGGCAAACATCTGGGTGGTGACCGTTTTCGTCATGTCCAGACCTGTATGCGCGCCTATCTTGATGATGCTTTTGGCGGTTAGCTAAGCCCGCGTTTCTGCCGTGACATGTGAAAGCGGTAAAGCATCGGGCCAAGGATGTAGTCATAAACGGTACAGGCGGCCCAGTGAATGACGGGCAGGTTTATGATCTTTGCCAGCCACCGCATTTGCGGGATTTCCTGCCACAGCAGGATGAACGCGGGAATGCCCGAGGTGACCTGACCGTCCTTGCGCACATGAAAGCGCCGCGCCGCGTCTTCTGCGGTGATGCCCCAATCCGCCAACCTCGCCGCATCGCTGAGGTCATCATAGCGAATGGGCAGCGCGTGCTTTTCGCTCATCCGCGCATATTGGTTCACCTCTCGGCTACAAATCGGGCACTCACCGTTAAAGAGGACTTCGGTTTTCTCTGTCATGTTCGAGAGGTAGGCGCGATGCGCGTTAAGGACACCCCTAGCGCGGCTTATTTCCGTCAATCCACCGCGACATGAGGCCACGGTCGCGGAAACACTCGGACGGTACTTGCGTGCGTTTTAGTCGCGCAATCCGCTCGGCAAAGCCGACCTGCTTGGACGAAGGGTAATCGTTGAACGCGCTGGGCGCAGGCTTATGCGCGTCGATCCACTTCGACAGCCGCGCGCGGTCTTGGGTTATGCCAACGGGCAGCTTGGATTTGGTCTTTTCCGCCAGCGAATGCGCGTAGTCGATCTGCTTTTGCGTAGCAGGCGTGGGAGTGGGCAGCGGCAGCTCCGACTGTGTGGCGGGCTGTGCTGTGTCAAAGAGATCGGTAAACGTAGTTTGATACGACATGGGATGCTCCCTGTTCTTGTTCT
>CBDTVN010000037.1:0-24289 GCA_965364195.1 uncultured Sulfitobacter sp.
ATCCCAAGCCATTGTCATGCTCTCGCGGATGCGACGGATGGTATTGAATATCTGCACCGCGCATCCCTGCGGGAGGTGCCGCCCGAGACGGTAGATCTGCATTATGTCGGCCACGCGAGCTTTCTCATCCGCAGCGCGGGCGGATTGAACATGGTCACGGACTTCACGGGCTTTGTCGGCTCGACCCGCCTGATTCCCGACGTGGTTACGATGAATAAGGCCCATGACACCCATTGGACGGCGTTTCCTGATCCCGCGATCACTCATGTATTGCCCGGTTGGGGCGAATTCGGTGAGGGGATCGAGCACCGCCTTGATCTGGGGGAGGTGTTGGTGCGCAATGTCTCCACTGACATCCGCTCGCAGTTTTCAGGCGCGGAGGAGAACGGCAATTCGATCTTCATTTTTGAGATGGCAGGCCTGTGCATCGGGCATCTGGGGCATTTGCATCACGCCCCCAATGATGAACAATTCGCAGCGATTGGCCGTCTTGATGTTGTGATGGCACCCGTGGACGGTGGCTATACGCTTGACCAGCCAACGATGATCTCGGTGCTCAAGCGGTTGCGCTCGCGCATTGTGATCCCGATGCATTGGTTCTCGCAATTTGCACTGGAGGATTTCCTGGACGGCATGCGCGATGAATTCTCCGTGGTGGAGGTTGAGGGTGGCACGTTGAGTGTGCGGCGCGATGCATTGCCAAGCCAACCCACGATCATGGTTTTGCGCCCGACCTACATCAGCGACGACTAGCCCTTGCATCCTGCGCGTCTGCGTTAGATCAAAGGGTATGACACATATACTCAACCCCGCCGATACCGCCTTTGCCGATACCCTGCGCAGCGTGCTGCCCGAGGGGACGCTTGAAGTGGCCTCCGCCCGCTATCTCGAAGAGCCGCGTGGCCGCTATGCAGGGGCCACAGGCATACTGGCCAAGCCGCGCACTGTGGAGGAGGTAGCCACGCTGATCCGCATGGCGGGAGACGCGCGTGTGGGTGTGATCCCTTACGGCGGTGGCACGGGGCTGGTGGGTGGACAGGTGGCGACGGACGGTGTTGCTCCGCTCATCCTCTCGCTGGAGCGAATGAACAAGGTGCGTGCGACTTATGCGGATGAAAACGTGCTGGTGGCCGAAGCAGGCGTGATTCTCGCTGATGTGCAGCAGGCGGCGGAAGATGCGGACCGTCTTTTCCCGCTCAGCCTTGCCGCGCAGGGAACGGCGCGCATCGGTGGCAATTTGGCGACCAATGCGGGCGGAACAGGTGTGCTGCGCTATGGCAATGCACGCGATCTGTGTCTGGGGTTGGAGGCCGTGCTGCCCGACGGGCAAATCTGGCACGGGCTGACACGTCTGCGCAAAAATAACACTGGCTATGACCTGCGCCATCTCTTGATCGGTGCAGAGGGGACGCTTGGCGTGATTACGGCGGCGGCGCTCAAGTTGTTTGCGCGGCCCGCCCAGACGGGTACGGCGCTGTTAGTTGTGCACAGCCCGGCGGCGGCACTTAAGCTGCTCAGCATGGCACGGGGCCTCTTTGGCGAGATGGTCAGCGCGTTCGAATTGATCCACCGTCAAGGGTTTGATTTCCTAACGGAGACCATGCCCGATGTGCGCCAACCGTTTGAGACTCCGCCAGAATGGTGTGTACTGATCGAGCTGGGTCTGGCCGAGGGGATGGACCCGCAGGGCGCGCTTGAGACGCTGTTTGAAAATGCCTCTGACGCTGGCCTTGTTCCTGACGGGCTGATCGCGCAATCGGTAGCTCAAGCAACTGATTTCTGGACCATCCGAGAGTCGATCCCAGAAGCCAACCGCCGTGTGGGCTCGGTGTCGAGCCATGATATCTCGGTTCCTCTGGGTGCGATTTCTGAATTTATTGAGCAAGGTGGCGCGCGGCTGGCGCGGATGGGTGATTTCAGGATCAACTGTTTTGGCCATGTGGGCGATGGCAACTTGCACTATAACGTCTTCCCGCAAAAGGGGCGCAGCCGCGCGGAGTATGAAAATCAGCGCGATACGATCAAGGCTTGTGTGCATGATTTGACCCATGAGCTGGGCGGCTCCATCTCGGCAGAACACGGGATCGGGCGGCTCAAAGTAGCGGATCTCGAGAAGTATAGTGATCCAGCAAAACTATCCGCGATGCGCGCGATCAAGACGGGGTTGGATCCGCTGGGAATTATGAACCCGGGGGCTGTGATCAGGGGATAGGGGGCCAGCCCCCGCCGGGCCTTTGGCCCGTCTCCCCCGGAGTATTTATGGCCAGTAAGATAGGATTTGTCAGTGGCCGTCGAATTCGCAGAGGATTTGTACGTCAATACCCATGGCTTCGAGCTTTTTGCGTCCGCCAAGTGCGGGTAAATCAATGATGAAGCTGGTGGAGACGATCTGTGCACCGAGCCGTTCCAGCAGCTTGATCCCCGCCTCTGCGGTGCCGCCTGTTGCCAGCAGATCATCAACGACCAGCACCTTTTCTCCGGCCTGCACGGCATCGTCATGGATTTCCATCGTGGCTGTGCCGTATTCGAGGGTATAGTCTTGGCTTAGCGTTTTGCCGGGCAGCTTGCCCTTTTTGCGGATTGGGACAAACCCTACACTGAGCTGGTGCGCAATAGCCCCGCCCATGATGAAGCCGCGCGCTTCCAGCCCTACAACTTTGTCGATGCGCATGCCCGCATAGGGGTGGAGCATCTGGTCAATCGCCATTCGAAATCCGCGCGGATCGGCGAACAGTGTGGTCACATCGCGGAACATAATCCCCTCATGTGGGAAGTCGGGGATGGTGCGGATATAGTCAGCTACAGTCTTCATGTCGTGCTCCGGCGAAGTGTGGCGGTGAGGACGCCCATAATGATGAGGGCCGTGCCACCGGCGCGGGTAATCCACGCGATAATGTTTGGCCGCGCGATGGCGCCGCGCAGCTTGCTTGCCGCCAGTGCATAGGCCAGTGCATTGATCGCGGCAAGGGTGACGAAGGTGCTGATCAGGATGGTAAATTGCGGTATCAGCGGCGCGCTTGGCTGGATGAACTGTGGCACAAAGGCGATGAAGAACGCGATGCTCTTGGGATTGAGTGCCGTGACCATCGCGGTGTGGCCGAAGACCTGAGAGGCCGTGATATTATCCGCCTCTGGGATGGTGAGCCCGCTGGTAGGGGCGGAACGGATGAGCTTTATCCCGAGATAAATTAGATAGGCGGCACCGACCCATTTGAGCGCCGTGAACAGCGTCGCAGATGCGAGCACCAGCGCGCCAAGGCCCACCAAGGAGGCAGTCATGGCGATGAAGTCACCGAACGCGACGCCTACAGCAGTAGCCACCGCGACTGAGCGCCCTTTGGACAGGGCATAGCTCAGGATTATCATGACGGTCGGGCCGGGGATCAGGAGGAGTGCGATGGTCGCGGCCACAAACGTGAGCCAGAGATCTAGGGGCATGGAGTGCTTTCAGCTGGGAGGGGCGCGGCGGATCTGGGCTATTCTGTCCTGTATTCCGAGGGTCTTCAAGTTGTTGCAGGCGTTTTGTGACAGGATTGGGCAGGTTGTATAATGGGGGCTGAACACCAGTGATCAGGTCATGTGCCTGAGTGATCTATTTGAATATTACAAAACCGTACTGTTGAAAGCTCATGTTTTTGGAAATTTATGCAGCAGCACTGTTGACCGTAGCTTCTTTGATTTTCAGTGCCGTGATGCATTTGCCATGGTCAAGTTGTTGAGATGCGGTGCATCGCTGCCGGCGGGCCTCTCCCCGCGCGCCGTGTCGAGCGGGTGGATTGCTATATCGGGAGTGACATCTTTGACACTGAACGTGAGCGCCATGCCGACCGTATTGAGGCGTTGGACCGCATGAACAACTGCAGCTTCCGCGCATTCTAGCTTGCCACCAGAAAACCGGGATCGCGTTGGGTGACTCCCACCGTGATTCCGGTTTTTGTCTATCTGTAGAATGGCTTGGCGCACTCTCCCTCCGGCGGGGCACTGCTGTCCGTAAAGTCCTGCGCTTGTGCGGGTAGGGTCAAGCAGATCAGGAGTGGTGCACGGATCAGAGGACGCGCCCTGCTACCGCATCGAGTTTGGCCATCAATGCAGGGTCCCGTGCATCCGGTTGGGTCATGATGGCGTATTCTAGCGCGCGGTCGCAGCCGTGTGGGCAGGGCATGCGGGAGTTCCCAAGCAAGGCGGGGAGTTGGGCTACGAGGGTGCGGGCGTTGGCGGCGTTGCCTTGCAATATCTTAATGATTTCAGGGACATCTACTTCGCCGTGATCGGGGTGCCAGCTGTCGTAGTCGGTGATCATCGCCACGCTTGCGTAGCATAGCTCTGCCTCGCGGGCGAGTTTGGCTTCGGGCATGTTGGTCATGCCGATGACGTCCGCACCCCATGCGCTGCGATACATTTTACTCTCTGCCAGTGTGGAGAATTGTGGGCCTTCCATGGCGAGGTACGTGCCGCCGCGATGTACGGTAACGCCGGTGGTTTTGGCGGCAGTCTCACACGCGTCGGAGAGGCGCGGGCAGGTGGGGTGGGCGACGCTTACATGGGCTACACAACCGGTGCCGAAGAATGATTTTTCGCGGGCGAAGGTGCGGTCAATAAATTGATCTACAATGACAAAGTCACCCGGTGCCATTTCGTCGCGGAAAGAGCCACAGGCAGACACGGAGATCACATCGGTGCAGCCGAGACGCTTTAGCGCGTCAATGTTTGCCCGGTAGGGAACGGTGGTTGGAGAGTGGATATGGCCGCGTCCGTGGCGGGGCAGGAACGCCATTTGGACCCCGTCCATGGTGCCCGTCAAGATGGCGTCGGAGGGCGCGCCCCAAGGTGTTTCGACCGTCGTCCATTGGGCGTCGTTCAGCCCGTCAATGTCATAGATGCCGGAGCCGCCGATGACGGCGATTTTCGTAGTGGTCATGGGATATCCTCTGGTCGGTTTTGGAGATGGTGGCGCGATGCAAAGGTTAATGCAACCGGACAAATGGCGCAGATTTGAGGGGGCACTTTGCGTAAACTGGCTGTGCACCTGAGGTGAACGGTGCGGAATGCTTTAGTAGCGGCGGATGATACCCGTGATTGCGTCAGCGCCGTGGGCGGCGACGATCCAGCCTGCGATCTGGAGGAAGAAGCCGTAGCGCCAGATGCGTTTGCCCCAAGCGCCGCGCTAGGCCGAGGGTTCCCATGTGTCGGTCTGGTCTGAGGTCGAGTATGGAAATGACCATTGGACGGGATCGGTTAGACGGTCCCGCTGCGGCAAGATGGTACAGGCATCACTGTCATGGCCCATCGTACGAAGAACTTTGGCAAGTTGGTATAGGGTTGCGAATAGTAAGCTCCGCCCAAAGTACTGCCTTTTTCAAGCCAGCTTAGACGGGGTTTTGGGCTGGTGCCTCCAACAATCCTAGATGGGTAATACTCCCGACGTCTAGGCACTGAGCATCTTGGTCCGCTGTTCAAGTCACCTACGGGAACTTCACAATGTGCGGTGTCAAAATTTTACCAGCTGTATGGAATTTGAACGCCTTTCTAGATTAGCCCCCCACCGATTTTCATACTTTTACCTCGAAAGGCGCAGCCTTCCCCGCCCGGAAAGCAGGTTCCTCCGCATTCAATTTCGGTAGCAAGCCAACCGTTCAGGTGGTCACCAAATAGGCTGATTTCGGCAAAATTTGTTTGGCTGGTGTCAGTTTGCTCATCGAACTTATACATATCGAGGCGAACAGCGCCTTTGATAGCTGTATAGTCTAGACCAATCTCTCCAGTTACATGCGCACGTTCTGCCCACACGGGATTCTCGTCAATAACGCACGCATAGCATCCGCCAAGACTGAGATTGGGTATTTCCTCTGCCTCTGTCAGGTCGCGAGCCCTCAATTCTGCAAACTTCCAAATATGTGCCATGCTTCGCCTTCCGCGTGTGTTGTGTTCCGTGGTGCGCATATTTGCCCTAGTGCCCAGAGGCGGGGGTTTGCACTTGGGGGGGAGGTTTGGTAGGGCAGCGCTAACGTGCTGATGCACATTTTGACGATTTCCAGACATTGAGACAGGATGCCCCCATGGTGCGCACAGTATTTCGCAGCTTTACCAAGAATTTGACGTCCAAGGACATGACGGACCTGCGCTGGATGGGAGAGGACGGTTTTTCTGTCTCGCGTCTGCGGATTGAGTTGTTGTCGGGTCTGACGGTGGCCTTGGCGCTGGTGCCGGAAGCGGTGGCGTTTGCGTTTGTGGCGGGGGTTCATCCGCTGGTCGGTTTGTATGCGGCGTTTATTGTGGGTTTGATCACGGCGCTGATTGGGGGGCGTCCAGGGATGATCTCGGGTGCAACGGGGGCGTTGGCTGTTGTGATGGTCGCACTCGTGGCGCAGCACGGCGTTGAGTATCTGTTCGCGACTGTTGTTTTAATGGGCTTTTTGCAAATTTTTGCGGGTATTATGCAGTGGGGGAAGTTCATCCGGCTGGTGCCACATCCGGTCATGCTGGGCTTTGTGAATGGCCTAGCGATCGTGATTTTTCTGGCGCAGATGGGGCAGTTCAAAGTTCCGGGCACCATGGTCGATACAGGGCACGGTATGTCGGGCGGTGAATGGCTGTCTGGGATGCCGCTTTATCTGATGCTGGCGTTGGTAGCTGCGACGATGGCGATTATCTGGGTGATGCCGCGCATTACCAAGGCCATCCCTGCGCCGCTTGCGGGTATCGGGATTGTGGCGGCTGTGGTGATTTTCACGGGCATGGAAGTGCCGCGTGTGGGGGATCTGGCGTCCATTCAGGGCGGATTTCCGACGTTCCATAATCCGTTTGGGGAAGGGTTGGGGCTGTATGGTACGGCACTCGCGCCGTTCAACATGGAAACGCTTTACATCATTGCGCCTTATGCGGTGATTTTGGCGGCGATTGGTCTGATCGAGAGTTTGCTGACGCTGAACCTTGTGGGGGATATGACCAACACACGCGGCGGTGCCAGCCAAGAATGTGTGGCGCAAGGTGTGGCTAATACTGTAACTGGTTTCTTTGGCGGTATGGGCGGTTGTGCGATGATCGGTCAGTCTATGATCAACGTGAAATCAGGTGGTCGTACGCGGGTTGCCGGGATCGCGGCGGCGGTGTGCTTGCTGCTGTTTATCGTTGTGGCAGCACCGCTGATTGAGCTGATCCCGCTGGCGGCATTGGTGGGTGTGATGTTCATGGTGGTGATCGGGACATTCGCATGGAACAGCCTGACGATCCTGCGCAAAGTCCCTCTGACGGATGCGTTTGTGATCCTGCTGGTGACGGTTGTGACGGTGTACGAAGACCTTGCGGTGGCGGTGGTTGTCGGCGTGATCGTGAGCGCGCTGGCCTATGCGTGGAACAACGCGCGCCGTATCCATGCCAACACGTATACCACGCCCGAGGGTGCCAAGGTGTATCAGGTTCAAGGGCCGCTGTTCTTTGGCTCTGCCGCGGGCTTCGTGGAGCTGTTCGATATTCACAAAGACCCGGCGATTGTGGTGGTAGATTTCAACGACAGCCGTGTTGTGGATCAATCGGCACTACAGGCCATCGAGGCGATTGCGGGCAAGTACGAGGATGCGGGTAAGCGGATCGAGCTGCGCCATCTGACGCGGGACTGTCATGCGCTGCTGACCAAGGCGGGGCACCTGATGGTCGATAGTGACGATGATCCTGACTATCAGATCGCGGTAGACTATCAGGTGCGTACTGGGGTTTTGGGCGGGCATTGAGGCCACGGCCAATCCGCAGAGGTAAAAAAGCCCCGCCCGCGTAAATGCGAGCGGGGCTTTTGTTTTGCTGATCTAGACCTTAAGCGGTGTTGCGCTGCGCTCCCATGCGAGGGGTTTGACCACGTCATCGAGTGGGGTTTCCGCAACGTGGTTGACGTAGTTGGACATGGTTTTCTGCGCGATGCCGAGGATCACGTCGAGCACGGCGCGGTGGCCGTATCCGGCGGCAAAGAACTCGGCCATGGCAGCATCATCTACATTGCCACGGTTGCGGACCATGCGCAGGGTGAAGGTGCGCAGCGCTTCGAGTTTGTCTGACGGCAGTGGTGTTTCGTTGCGCAGTGCTTGAGTGATTGCATCATCGACCTTCATCATCTTGGCGATGCCGGAGTGTGCGGGCACGCAGTAGTGGCACTCATGCTCT
Source organism: uncultured Sulfitobacter sp. (assembly GCA_965364195.1). Classification (GTDB taxonomy): domain Bacteria; phylum Pseudomonadota; class Alphaproteobacteria; order Rhodobacterales; family Rhodobacteraceae; genus Sulfitobacter. The sequence goes on from CBDTVN010000037.1 coordinate 8,152, forward strand.
ACATTGATGGCCTGCCACACAACGGTCAGTTCTTCCGCGTCAAAGGCAGTTTCGGTGAAGAGCTTATGCATGATCTGGTAGCCTTCGAGCATCTGCGGGCTTTCGGCCATGACTTTATGCAGGCCCGGTAGGCGGCCGAAGGCGGCTTGGGATTTCTCAAGCAGGGGTTTGGAGGCGTCCGGCGCGCTGTCGAGGTCGTGGGAGGGGAAATCAGCCATGGTGTGTTTCTTTCAAAAATGGGTCAGATGATGTCGAATTAGCCTTTCTTGAATGATCATTCAATTATATAATTGAGTAATCGTTCAAGAATTGGTGATCCATGCCGCGCAAACCCAACTACGACCGTGAGGCCCTTATCGACATTGCACGCGATGTGTTTTGGAAACAGGGCTGGGCGGGGACCTCGATGAAAGACCTTGAGCGTGCGTTGAAACTCAAACCGGGGAGTTTTTACGCGGCGTTCGGATCCAAGGATGCGCTGTATTCGCTTGCGCTGGAGCGGTATGCACGTGACGGGATGGCGCGCTTGGATGTGCTGGAGGCGGAGCTGGGGGCACTGGGTGCGCTCCGGCATCAACCGTTGTTGGTGGTTGTGGATACGGCTGCGCAGGTGCGGGCCTGTATGTTGGCGAAAACCTATGTCGAGTTACGCAGCAAGGATCACCCGTTGAGTGAGGTCGCAGCGGCGTATCTTGGCAAGGCAGAGGCGCGGTTTTCCGCATTGTTCGCAGCGGCGCAGCGGGACGGGGATATTGCAGCGCGCCATGATCCAAAGCTGCTGGGGCAACGGTATCAATCAGACCTTTTAGGCCTGCGAATCATGGCGGAGCGACCGGATGTGGATGCCGCCGCCCTTGCGCAAAGGGTGGCGGATGATCTGGAACGGTGGCGGGATTGATGCCCCTCAATCATCGGGCCGGATGATTTCGAATACTTCGCGCACCGCTGTGTAGTCGCGGTAACCCATGCGGCTCAGCGGGGTGTATTGGGTGACGTCGAAGCGCCCGTCGATGATGCAATCGTCGCGAAGGTGGATGCCGATAACTTCGCCGAAACAGACAAAATTGCTTTGCCCCTCAATCTGGATGATCTGGGTCATGCGACATTCCAGTGCGGCGGGGGCGTCGGCGACGCGGGGGCAGTTGATCTCGCCGCACTCGGCCTTGGCGATGCCTGCCTCAGCGAATTCATCGGTGCCATGGGGCAGGGTGGCGGAGGATTGGTTCATGGCGTCTGCTGCGCTGAGCTGCACGATGTTGACGCAAAATACGCCTGTTTGCTGGATATTGGCCATGCTGTCTTTTGTGCCGTCTACATCGTCTTTGACGCCTGTGGAGGCGAACATGACCTGCGGCGGGACATAAGCCACGCCGTTGAAGAAGGAGTAGGGTGCGATGTTATCGCGACCCTGTCCGTCGCGCGTCGAGATCCAACCGATGGGACGGGGTGTGACGATGGCGTTAAACGGGTTGTGGGGCAGGCCGTGGCCGTCGGAGGGGCGATAGAACATTGGTGCGTGGTCCTCGGAGTTATGATTGTACCCAGAGCTAGCGCCGTGATAGGCCGCTGACCAGTAGAAAACCCCGCCGGAGCGCACCGCCCCATGTATGAGTTGTCCCCCGAAGTACCTGACGACCTGTGGGAGGTTGAGGCACTCTATGACACCTGTTTTGCGCCCGGGCGCACGGCGCTGTCGTCGTATCGTTTGCGTGAAGGCGTGGCCCCTGTGGCGGGCTTGAGCCTTGTGGCGCGGGATGATCTGGGGATTTTGGGGGGGGCAATCCGGTTTTGGCCCGTGACCGTCTCAGAACACAGTGTTTTGCTGCTGGGTCCTGTGGCCGTGCATCCAACACGGCAGGGAGAGGGATTGGGCGGGTTGTTGATCCAGTCTGCGCTTGAGCGTGCCAGTCCGCAGGGCTGGGACCGCGTGATGTTGGTGGGGGATGCTCCCTATTACGCGCGCTATGGTTTTACTGTGCTGGACAGGGTGATCATGCCACCGCCCACAAATCCTGAACGTGTACTGGGGCGTGCGCTGACGGAGGGTGCATGGGACGGGATTGAGGGTGAGGTCACGCGTACGCGTTGAAAATTGCCCAAGGATCGCCCACATGTATTTCAGAGGAGAACCCGATGACCGACACCCAACTGCCTGTAGCGATTGATGTAGAAGCTGAGCTGGACCGTATTGCGCGGCGGTATAATGCTGCGGGCGGTGTTGGAATCAATGTTCTAAACATGATTGGGGGACAGGCGGAAAATCTGCTGGAGCGGTTACCGGCCTCGGTGCGCAAACAGCTTGAGAGCGCGACTGTACGCGCGCTGGACCATGCCATGTCAGCGGCGCACAAAAGCCGCGGTGCTGTACCGGATCAGGCGTCGTGGTTGAATTCGGCTGTGTCCATGGGACTCGGCGCTGCAGGCGGTGCGGGCGGATTGCCCACGGCGCTGGCGGAATTGCCAGTCACGACCACGCTTCTTTTGCGGGTAATTGAAGGGGTGGCGGTCGAGCACGGGTTTGATCCCGATCTGGAATCGGTGCGGTTTGATTGTGTGCAGGTTTTCTCGGCTGCTGGGCCGTTGGCGGAGGATGACGGGGCTGATCTGGCATTTCTGACGACGCGGCTGGCGCTGTCAGGAAAAGCGGTTCAGGCGGTTATCCATAAGGTTGCCCCACGGTTGGCCGTTGTGTTTGGGCAAAAGCTGGCGGCGCAGGCGGTGCCTGTGTTGGGAGCCGTTGCAGGGGCCGCAACAAATTACGCATACACCAGCTATTATGAGGACATGGCACATGTACATTTTGGCCTACGCAAGCTGGCGATTGATGCCGATGTGATGCCGGAAGAGCTGAACGCGCGGCTGGTGGCCAAGATGCAGCTTTTGGGGAAAAGCTGAGGAGCAGTCTTTTGTGAGGGCTTCTCCCTTGCGCCAATGCTCGTGTCCGTCCCTATCGCCCGATGCTGGTGGGCGCGATGGTTGTAGATTTTAGCACTGCAAAACACGTGCTGCCAATATGCAGGTTTAGATCCTCCAGTGCGCGGCGCGTAATTCGCGCGAGCAGCGTTTCTCCGCCAATGTCGAGGGAGAGTGCCACGCCAGGGCCAGCCCCTTCGTGGATGCCTGTGACGTTGGCGGCAAGGATGTTGAGCGCGCTAATCCCTGTGGGGCGCGTGCGGGCGACCATCACGTCTTGGGCTTTGATCCGCAGGCGCAGCTGTGCGCCGACGGGCGCGTTGACTGTTGGCAGTATAACGTGACCCGCGCGTAGTTTGAGGGTGGTGAGCCCATCAGAATCGTGGCTCAGCACGGTCGCCTCGATCACCGAGCCTGCTTCGCGTACACCGATGAGTGGCACAGCGGCAGGGTCTGACATGACATCGCGCAAGGGGCCTTGGGCGGCGATGTTGCCGTCTCTGAGCAGCACCAGCGTGTCAGCGAGGCGGGTAATTTCCTCGATGGCATGGCTGACGTAGAGGATGGGCAGTTTGAGCGGGCCGTCGCGCAGGTGTTCGAGATAGGGCAGGATTTCTTGTTTGCGGGTGGCATCCAAGCTTGCGAGTGGCTCGTCCATCAGCAGCATACGCGGAGCGCTGAGCAGGGCGCGGCCAAGGGCGACGCGTTGTTTCTCACCGCCCGAAAGGGTGTTGGGGGCGCGGGTGAGCATGGCATTAAGGCCCAGCAACTCAATCACATCGTCGCGGGGGATTTTGCTACCCTTTGGCGCGTAGCGGGTGCCGAAATCAAGGTTCTGCGCCACCGTGAGGTGCGGAAACAGACGGGCGTCCTGAAACACGGTGCCAAAACGACGTTTGTGTGGCGGTGTGTGGATGTTGCGGCCCGTGTCCATCAGGACTTCGCCATCTATCTCCAGATGCCCTTCATCAGGGCGCAAGAGGCCTGCAACGGCGTTGATGATGGTGCTTTTACCTGCGCCTGAGCGACCGAAGAGGGCGGTGATGCCGTTCCCTGCATCGAGATCAAGATCAAGGGTGAAGTCGGGAAATTGATGTTTGATGCGCAGCTTCATGCGGCACCCGAAATGCGGGTGGCCACGTGACGGGCGAGCCATTCGGAGAGGAACACGGCGCCCAAGGCGACAGCGCAGGAGAGCAACGCCATGGCGGCGGCTTTGCCCTCACCGCCAGGGATTTGCAGGGCGGTCCAGATCGCGATGGGCAGGGTTTGGGTTTGACCGGGGATATTGGCGACAAAGGTGATGGTTGCGCCGAATTCGCCCATGGCTTTGGCGAACCCCATGACAGAACCAGCGAGGATACCCGGTGCGATGAGGGGCAGGGTGACGCGGGTGAAGACGTTTATGCGCGACGCGCCGAGAGTTGCGGCGGCATCCTCAATCCTGGGGTCCACAGCTTCGATTGCGAGGCGCATAGCTCGGACCATGAGCGGAAACCCCATGACGATGGCGGCAAGGACGGCACCTGTCCATTTGAAGGCAAGCGTGAGGCCGATGGTGGCCAGCGCAGCCCCTGCGGGGGCGTTAGGGGAGAAGAGGACGAGCAGGACATAACCGGTAACCACGGGGGGCAGGACGAGGGGTAGGTGGACCAGCGCATTGAGCAGGGATTTGCCCCAGAACTCTTTGCGCGCCAGCACCCACGCCACTGCGAGGGCAAGTGGCACGGCAATGAGCGTGGCCCAAACCGCGACCCAGAGCGAGAGGCGCAGAGCGTCCCATGCAACAGTGTCCAAGGTCATGGGGTCAGACCGTATTTTGCAAAGACCTCAGTTGCTTGGGCCGTAGTAAGATAGGTGAGAAAGGGTCTTCCGGCATCCGTCAGCGCGGCGGCAGGATAACGGATAGGGGCGTGCGTTTCAGGCGGAATTTCGTAGAGGATTTGTACACGCGGCTCTGCGACGGCGTCAGAGGCGTAAACGATACCCAACGGTGCGGCGCCTTGAGCTACGAGAGCGAGGGCGGCGCGCACGTTGTCAGTCTCGGCAAGCTGGGGGAGCATTGCGTCCCATGCGCCTATATGGCGGAGCCAGTCGCGGGCGTAGCTGCCCGCGGGAACACCTTCACGCTGGCCGATCGCGAGGCGTCCGCCGTTGAGGGCGGTGGTGAGGTTTTTGCTTGTGGGCTCTGAAATGGGCGCTGCGTCCAGGCTGCCGATGACAACAAGCTTGCCGCCTGCAACCTCTGTGAGGGTATCTGTTAGAACAAGCCCCTCTGCCTCGAGCCACGTTGCCCAATCTCGGTGGGCAAGGACGACCACATCTGCGGGCGCGCCTGCGGCGATCTGGCGGGCGAGGGTGCCGGAGCCTGCGAAGGACAGGATAACTTCTCCTGTGTATTCTGTGGCGATCTCGGTCAGAGCGTCGCGCAAGGAGGCGGCGGCGAACACAGTCACGGGCTGGGCCTGCGCGGGCAGGGCAAGGGGAAGGAGCGACAGAAAAAGGGCAAACATGGTACGCATATGCGCGCGACTATCCGTCAAGCGGCAGCGCCCTGCAAGGGGGTGTGGGCGATGATTGGGTCCCATCTGGTACAAGGCGGGGAAACCCTGTAAGGCAGGGTCTTGAGCAGTATTTGAGGGATGGGTTTCGCGATATGGCAGAGCAATTGCCGATCTCGTTACATGGCGGATCAAAGGATAGCGCGCGAACACAGTTTGCGGGGCTGTGCTGGCGTGTGCGGCGTGGCAATGTGCAGATACTCCTGATCACGTCACGTAGGCGCAAACGCTGGATCGTGCCGAAAGGCTGGCCTATGGACGGCAAAACGCCTGCGGAATGTGCGCTCACGGAAGCTTGGGAAGAGGCGGGGGTCGTTGGCACGGCCAGTGATAACTGTCTTGGCGTGTACTCGTACGTGCGGATGCGGCCGGGCGAAGAGGATATACCGTGTTTGGCGATGGTCTATCCCGTTAAGGTAAAGTCATTGAAAAAGAAATTCCCTGAGGCCAAGGATAGGCAGCGGAAATGGGTGTCGCGCAAAAGGGCGGCCGAAATGATCAGTGAGCGTGAGCTGTCCAAGTTGATTATCGGTTTCAGGCCGCCAAAATCTGTGCCGCTACCGGCTGAGCGAGCTTGACCTGTAGGGCGTGCGTGTCACATCCTACAGTAACAGCAAATACAGTCCGGGAGTTTCTGCGATGATCCGTTATGCGCTAAAATGTCGGGAGGGCCATACGTTTGAAAGCTGGTTCAAATCGGCGTCGGCGTTTGATGTTTTGGTCAAAGCCGGGCATGTGACCTGCGTCGAATGTGGCAGCGCGGATGTGTCCAAGGCGCTTATGACGCCGCAGGTGGGGGTGAAGGCGGTAGAGCAGACCGAACCCGTCAAGCCTGAGACCCAAGAGAACAAGGACGTTGCCATCGCGCAGATGCGCAAACAGGTGGAAGAAAATGCCACCTACGTGGGCGGAAAATTCGCTGCGACGGCACGCGAAATGCACGAGGGAACCTCTTCCGAGACGTCAATCTATGGCGAGGCCAGCCTGAAAGAGGCGCGCGCATTGATCGATGATGGAGTGCCGGTGATGCCACTGCCGTTCAAGCCAAAGCAAAAGCTACAATAAATTTAGGGAATAGGCAGATGACAGTTGTGATTACAGGCGCGAGCCGTGGCATTGGTGCAGGTCTCGCCGAGCATTACCGCGCGCAGGGCATTGATGTGGCAGGGACAAGCCGCTCGCCCATGGGGGATATCACGCTGGATGTGACCCTGCCCAGAAGCCACACAGATATGGCGGCGACGCTGGGCGACAAAGCTGTCGAGCTGTTGGTGTGTAATGCGGGTGTGTTCCTCGACAAAGGCGACGATATCGAGAGCGGCTACGGAGCTGACCTTTGGGCGCAGAGCTTTGCCACCAATGTGACGGGGGTTTTCCTGAGCATTCAGGCGTTGTTGCCGCATCTGCGCCGTGCGAGTAATCCGCGCATTGCGATCATATCATCCCAGATGGGGTCCAGCGAAATCGCTTCCGGCAGCAGTTATATCTACCGCGCTTCCAAGGCCGCTGCGCTTAATTTGGGGCGCAATCTGGCAGTGGATTTAAAGGCGGAGGGGATTGCCGTGGGCATCTACCATCCGGGATGGGTTCAGACGGACATGGGTGGCGAGACGGCGGCCATCACAGTAGATGAGGCGGTGACAGGACTGGTGGAGCGGTTTGCAACCTTGAGCCTTGAGACCACAGGCTGTTTTGAGACATGGGACGGGCGCGCGCACCCTTACTGATCTTTGTTGCGCAAGTGCTGTCCCTCGCGTAAACGCGGCGCGAGCAATAGGACGAGGGTCAGATGCCTGTATTGGTGATGAAATTCGGTGGCACCTCGGTGGCCACACTGGACCGTATACGCCGCGCGGCGAAACGTGTGGGCGTTGAAGTGGCTAAAGGCTATGACGTGATCGTCATCGTCTCTGCAATGTCTGGCAAAACCAATGAGTTGGTTGGCTGGGTGAATGAAACGTCGGCGATGTATGATGCGCGCGAGTATGATGCGGTTGTATCGTCGGGAGAGAATGTGACGGCTGGCCTGATGGCGTTGACGTTGCAGGAGATGGATGTTCCTGCGCGCAGCTGGCAGGGCTGGCAAGTGCCTGTGCAGACGACATCGACCCATGCGAGTGCGCGGATTGAAGATATCCCGCCGGAAAACATCATGGCGAAGTTTGCGGACGGCATGCGTGTGGCGGTGGTTGCAGGGTTCCAAGGGGTAAGCCCTGAGGGCCGTATTACCACGTTAGGGCGCGGTGGCTCTGATACCACTGCGGTGGCCTTCGCGGCGGCGTTCAAGGCGGAGCGGTGCGATATTTATACGGATGTGGACGGAGTCTATACCACCGATCCACGGGTGGAGGCCAAAGCGCGCAAGCTGGACAAAATCTCGTTCGAGGAGATGTTGGAGCTGGCCTCGCTGGGCGCAAAAGTGTTGCAGACTCGTTCAGTAGAGTTAGCGATGCGTTATAAGGTCAAGCTGCGGGTTTTGAGCAGTTTCGAGGAACAATCAGACGATGCTGGCACGCTCGTTTGTGATGAGGAGGAAATCATGGAAAGCAATGTAGTAGCGGGCGTGGCGTTCAGCCGCGATGAGGCGAAGATGACGCTTGTATCTGTTGCGGACCGCCCAGGCATCGCGGCAAGTATTTTTAGCGCACTGAGCGAGGGTGGCGTCAATGTTGACATGATTGTCCAGAACATCGCCGAAGAGGGACGCACCGACATGACGTGGTCCTGCCCTGTAGATCAGGTCAAGCGTGCGGACGCCGCAATGCAAAATGCAGCGGCAGATGGCGTGATCAACTATGACGAGTTGATCGCAGATGAGGACGTTGCCAAGGTATCTGTTGTTGGGATCGGCATGCGGAGCCACACTGGCGTCGCCGCCAAGATGTTCAAAGTACTGTCGGATGAGGGCGTGAACATCAAAGTTATCACGACATCCGAGATCAAGATCAGTGTTTTGATCGACCGAAAATATATGGAACTTGCTGTTCAGGCGCTGCATGATGCCTTTGAGCTGGATAAAGCCAGTTAATTTTTTAATACTTAATATCAACTAGTTGCGATTTGGTATTAAAGCGATACCAGAGCTTAATTCTCGCTTGGGGTCGTAGTTGTGGTTTGTATGTTTTCCGCTCCCCATTCCTGTGCGTTGGGTCTATAATCCGAAGTAAGCAATGACTGGGGAGCAGCATGGCAGAACGGTCCGAGAGTGACAGTCGCAAGCTGCTGGGGCGTCTACGCGATGCCATGGCAGGGGATGACGCGGGTCAGGCCCGATTGGATAAAATCACCCATTTGATCGCAACTTCGATGGCGTGCGAAGTTTGTTCAATCTACCTTTTTCGCGACGAGGACACGCTGGAGCTTTGTGCGACAGAAGGTCTGAATAAGGGTGCTGTTCACCAGACGCGGATGAAGATGGGCGAAGGGCTGGTCGGGAAAGTGGCCAAGCGGCGGCGTGTGATCAACACACCTGACGCGCCGCAGACCAAAGGCTTTCGGTACATGCCCGAGACGGGCGAGGAGATTTTCTCCAGCTTTCTTGGCGTCCCAATCCAGCGGTTGGGAGACACATTGGGCGTGCTGGTGGTGCAGTCCAAGGCCGCGCGGGAGTTCAACACTGATGAGGAATACGCCCTAGAAGTGGTGGCAATGGTGCTGGCTGAAATGACGGAGCTTGGCGCATTTATTGGTGAAGGTGCGGCAATGTCTGCACGCCACAGCCAGCCGGTTTTGCTGCGGGGGACAGTGGCCCAAGAGGGGGTTGCCGAAGGGCATATCTGGTTGCATGAGCCGCGTGTTGTGGTCTCGAACCTCATTGCCGACGATCCCGAGCGTGAGGCAGAGCGTCTGAGCGAGGCTGTGGACGCGCTGCGGTTGAGTGTGGATCAAATGCTGAGCATGTCGCTGGGCGATAAAGACCAGCAGGAAGTGATCCAGACGTACCGGATGTTTGCGAACTCCAAAAGTTGGATGCAGCGGATGCAGGCGGATATTGTGCAAGGCCTCTCTGCCGAAGCAGCAGTGGAAAAAGAGCAATCGTTGGCGCGGTCGCGTATCGGGCAATCCTCAGACAGCTATATGCGCGAGCGGCTGAGCGATCTTGACGATCTGTCGAACCGTTTGTTGCGAATTTTGACGGGCCAGGGATCGAACACGGGCGCCGAAATGCCGAGCGATCCAATCCTAGTGGCGCGCAACATCGGCCCTGCAGAACTGCTTGAATACGGGCGCAGTTTGCGCGGTATCGTATTGGAACAGGGATCGGTGGGCAGCCATGCCGCGATTGTGGCGCGTGCGTTGGCGATTCCGCTGATTGTGCATGCGGGGCGGATCACGAATGAGGCGCTAAACGGAGACCTCGTGATGGTCGACGGGGAACAGGGGATTGTGCATCTTCGCCCTGAAGACACTGTCGCGACGGCGTTTCGCGACAAGATCGCGATGCAGGCGGCAGCCCAAGAGCGCTATACCTCGATCCGTGACAAGCCTGCAGAGACGAAATGCGGCAATGTAATAGGGTTGCAGATGAATGCGGGCCTAATGGCTGACCTTCCTTCATTGCAAAGCTCGGGGGCCGAGGGCGTAGGGCTATTTCGCACAGAATTACAATTTTTGGTAAGAAATCAGATGCCAAGGCGCTCTGAATTGAGTGAATTGTACAAGCGTGTTTTGGATGCGGCACAGGGTAAACGAGTGGTTTTCCGCACGCTCGACATCGGGTCGGACAAAGTGCTGCCCTACATGAAGCCCAACGATGAGCCGAACCCCGCGTTGGGGTGGCGGGCGATTCGCGTGGGGCTGGACAAGCCCGGCATTATGCGGATGCAGCTACAGGCGTTGTTTCGTGCGGCCAACGGTGGGCCGCTCACAGTGATGTTCCCCTTTGTAGCGCAGTTTGAGGAATACCGCGCGGCGCGGGCCGAGGTGGATAAGACGCTGGTGCGCGAGAAAAAGCTGGGCCATGTGGTGCCTTCTTCGATTGAAGTAGGGGCCATGCTCGAGACGCCGAGCCTTGCTTTTGCGCCGGACAAGTTTTTTGAAGAAGTCGAATTTTTATCTATTGGTGGTAACGACTTGAAGCAGTTTTTCTTTGCCGCCGACCGCGAGAACGAGCGCGTGCGCAAACGTTATGACACGCTGAACGTCAGCTTTCTGACGTTTCTGGAGGGGATTGTGGGTCGCTGTGCTGAGTCCAATACACCGTTGTCGTTCTGCGGCGAGGATGCGGGACGACCTGTTGAGGCTTTGTGCTTTGCTGCCATTGGATTTCGGCACCTCTCCATGCGGCCTGCTTCCATTGGTCCGGTGAAAAGCCTGCTGCGGCGGTGTGATTTGGGTGAAGTGCGTGCGGTTATTTATGCTGCGCGGGAGCGCGGTGAAATGTCGGTACGCAGTTCAGTAATGGAGTATCTACGCACTCAGTATTGATGCTGTGGATATGTTGTTGAATTCAAGATGATGATATCGTCATTAATTACTGATTTTGAGTGATTTTATCAGTTATCCACAATGTAGAACTTACTGTGGGTAAGTCGTGAGCCGGTTTTTTTGGTGGCTGTAATCTTCGCATGAGCGGGTTTGCCTGCTCGGTCATCCCTCAATTTTCTTGCGGTTGGCGCGATTGTAAGTATGTTCTGGAACAAACCCCACGTCGGGAGAACCAGATTTATCTGGTGCCGAAGGAGCAACCGCCCCGGAAACTCTCAGGCAAACGGACCGACTTGGGTATGAGGACTCTGGAGAGCGGCGCGAACAGGCGCACACCGAAGGGATAGCAATCTCAGGTGCAAGGACAGAGGGGGCATCACGCGTGCAGGCAGAAGCCTGTGTGTTTACGTGGTGCCGTATGATTTCAGAAAATCTGCGCGCCTTTTGAATAGGGAGCTGTTGATGTCTGATCTGCTGCACACGCCGTTATATGATTTACACGCTGAGCTTGGGGCCAAGATGGTACCGTTTGCGGGCTATGCGATGCCGGTGCAATATCCGCTGGGCGTGATGAAAGAGCATACGCACACGCGCGAGAACGCAGGCCTTTTTGACGTGAGCCATATGGGGCAAGTCATCGTAAAGGGGCCAGACTTTGAGACGGCTGCTTTGGCGATGGAAAGGCTTGTCCCCGTTGATATTGCGGGGCTGGGGCAAGATCGGCAACGCTATGGCTTTTTTACCAATGCACAGGGCGGGATCACGGATGATCTGATGCTGGCCAATCGAGGGGATCACATCTTTGTGGTGGTGAATGCGGCGTGTAAAGCGGCGGACATTGCGCATATGGCGGACAATCTCAACGGTGTGAGCGTTACGGAAATCACGGACCGTGCACTTCTGGCGCTGCAAGGGCCAGCGGCGGCGGCGGTGTTGACAGCACTTGATCCAGCAGCGGCGCACATGCGGTTTATGGACGTGGCGACGTTGTCGCTCGCGGGGTCGGAATGCTGGGTCTCGCGGTCGGGCTATACCGGCGAGGACGGGTACGAGATCTCTGTGCCGGAGCACCAGGCGGAGGATTTGGCCCGTGCATTGCTGGCGCATGAGAGCGTGGAGGCCATAGGCCTGGGCGCGCGCGATAGTCTGCGGCTGGAGGGCGGTTTGTGTCTCTACGGCCATGATATTGATACGGAGACGACCCCGACCCAAGCAGCGCTAAACTGGGCGATCCAAAAGGTGCGGCGCACAGGCGGCGACCGCGCGGGGGGCTTTCCCGGTGCGGATGTGATCTTGGACGAGCTGGCGAATGGTGCGGCGCGCAAACGTGTTGGGCTGATGCCTGACGGGCGTGCGCCGATGCGCGAGGGCGTGGTGCTATTTGCAGATGCGGACAGTGAAGTGCCGATCGGCAAAATCACCTCCGGCGGCTTTGGCCCGACCGTAGGCGGGCCTGTTGCGATGGGTATGCTCGGCTCAGAGTTTACCACAAACGGGACAGTTGTATTCGGCGAGTTGCGGGGCAAGCGTTTGCCCATGACCGTAACGGCGCTGCCTTTTGTCCCTGCTAATTTTAAACGTTAACCAACCGGAGACGACAGATGAAATTTACCGAAGAACATGAATGGCTGCGCGCCGAGGGCGATTTGATCGTCGTGGGCATCACGACCCACGCGACGACACAGCTGGGCGATATCGTCTTTGTCGAGCTGCCTGAGGTGGGCACCGTTGTGGCAAAGGATGACGAAGTTGTGGTGATCGAGAGTGTGAAAGCGGCCTCCGATATCCTTGCGCCGATTGATGGCGAGATCGTCGAAATAAACGAGGCGTTGGGCGATACGCCGTCCTTGGCCAATGACGATGCGATGGGCGAGGGCTGGTTCATGAAGATCAGACCGTCTGACCCTGCGCAGATGGACGCCTACATGGACGAGACTGCCTACAACGCCCTTATCGCCTGACCACACCGGAGAGCATCATGACTTTTACGCCCACAGACTATTTGCCGTACGACTTTGCCAACCGCCGCCACATCGGGCCGTCCGTGTCCGAGATGGCGGATATGTTGAAGGTTGTGGGCGCAAAGGACCTTGATGCGCTGATCGACGATACGCTGCCTGCCAAGATCCGGCAGGCCGAGCCGCTTGATTTTGGCAAGCCTTTGTCGGAGCGGGAATTGCTGCGGCATATGAAAGTGGTGGCGGGCAAGAACAAGGTGCTGACGTCGCTGATCGGACAAGGGTACCACGGGACGGTCACGCCGCCCGCGATCCAGCGGAATATCTTTGAAAACCCTGCGTGGTACACTGCCTATACGCCGTATCAGCCAGAAATCTCGCAAGGGCGGCTTGAGGCTTTGCTCAACTTCCAGACGATGGTGTCGGACCTGACGGGGCTTGATATTGCAAATGCATCATTGCTGGATGAGGCGACTGCCTGTGCCGAAGCGATGACCATGGCCAAGCGCGTGGCCAAGACGAAAGTGATGGGGTTCTTCATTGATGAGAATTGCCATCCGCAAAACATCAATGTGATGAAGACACGTGCGGCGCCTTTGGGGATCGAAGTGATCGTGGGAAGTCCTGATGATTTGGATGCTTCCGCCGTGTTCGGTGCGATCTTCCAATTTCCGGGCACTTTTGGTCATCTGCGTGATTTTACATCTGAAATTGCGGCGCTACACGAAAACAAAGCGATTGGCATTATCGCGGCTGATCCACTGTCGTTGACCCTGCTGAAAGAGCCGGGGGCGATGGGGGCAGACATTGCTGTTGGCTCAACCCAGCGGTTCGGCGTGCCTGTAGGATACGGTGGCCCGCACGCGGCCTATATGGCGACCAAGCAGGGCTATGCCCGCTCCATGCCCGGCCGGATTGTGGGTGTGTCCATCGACAGCCACGGTAACCGCGCTTACCGTCTGTCGTTGCAAACGCGTGAGCAGCATATTCGCCGCGAGAAAGCCAATTCCAACGTTTGTACCGCGCAGGCCTTGTTGGCAGTTATGGCGGGCTTTTATGCGGTGTTCCATGGTCCCGAGGGGCTCAAAGCGATTGCACAGCGGATACACCGCAAGACTGCGCGTTTGGCTGAGGGGCTGAAGGGCGCGGGCTTTGACGTGCGTCCTGTGGCGTTTTTTGACACGCTGACGGTTGAAGTGGGGCCGCTGCAATCGGCAGTTATGAAATCTGCCGTGGATGAAGGCATCAACCTGCGCAAGGTCGGCACCACGCAGGTGGGCATCACATTAGATGAGCGCACGCGCACCAGCACCATCGAGGCGGTCTGGCGTGCCTTCGGGATCGAGCGGGAGGACAAAGATTACACCCCGCATTACCACATGCCGGAAAAGCTGATCCGGACCTCGGACTTCCTCACCCATCCGGTGTTCCACATGAACCGCGCCGAGACAGAGATGATGCGCTACATGCGCCGTTTGGCGGACCGTGATCTGGCGCTGGACCGTGCGATGATCCCGCTTGGGTCGTGCACGATGAAGCTGAACTCTGCCGCAGAAATGATGCCGGTAAGCTGGGATGAGTTCTCGCTGCTGCACCCCTATATCCCTGCTGATCAGGCGGCGGGGTACACCCAGATGATCGATGATCTGTCGGCAAAGCTGTGTGATGTGACGGGTTATGACGCGATCTCGATGCAGCCGAACTCGGGCGCGCAGGGGGAATACGCAGGGCTGCTGACAATTGCGGCCTACCACCGTGCAAGCGGGCAGGGGCATCGGAACATTTGCCTCATTCCGATGTCGGCGCACGGGACCAATCCGGCTTCCGCGCAGATGGTCGGCTGGAAAGTTGTGCCAATCAAATCAGCGGCCAATGGCGATATTGATCTGGAGGATTTTAACGCGAAGGTGGCCGAGCATGCCGACAATCTTGCCGCGTGTATGATCACCTATCCCTCGACCCACGGTGTGTTCGAGGAAACGGTGACTGACGTCTGCGACACCGTGCATGCCAACGGTGGTCAGGTCTATATCGACGGCGCGAATATGAACGCCATGGTGGGCCTGTCGCGCCCCGGTGATTTGGGTGGTGATGTGAGCCACCTCAACCTGCACAAGACGTTTTGCATCCCCCACGGCGGGGGTGGCCCCGGCATGGGTCCCATCGGTGTGAAGCAGCATCTGATCAAGCATTTGCCCGGTGATCCGACAAGCGGGGAAGGTGCTGTCTCTGCTGCGCCCTTCGGCTCTCCCTCCTTGCTGCCAATCTCGTGGGCGTACTGCCTGATGATGGGTGGTGACGGTCTTACCCAAGCGACGCGTGTCGCGATACTCAACGCGAACTACATCGCCAAGCGGTTGGAAGGTGCGTTTGAGGTGCTGTATAAGGGGCCCACAGGGCGCATCGCGCATGAGTGCATTATCGACACGCGCCCCTTTGCCGACAGCGCCCATGTCACAGTGGATGATATCGCCAAGCGCCTGATGGACTGCGGCTTCCACGCACCCACGATGAGCTGGCCCGTGGCAGGTACGCTGATGATCGAGCCGACTGAGTCCGAGACCAAGGCCGAATTGGACCGCTTTTGCGATGCGATGATCGCCATCCGTGCCGAGATCACGGACATCGAAAATGGTAGTATCGACGCGGAGAACAACCCGCTCAAGAACGCGCCCCACACCATGGAAGATCTCGTCAAAGACTGGGACCGCCCCTACACCCGCGAACAAGCTTGCTTCCCCCCTGGCGCCTTCCGCGTCGACAAGTACTGGCCCCCTGTCAACCGCGTCGACAACGTTTGGGGCGATAGAAACCTTAGCTGCACATGCCCGCCAATGGACGAATATCTCGAGGCTGCTGAGTAGAGAGGCGCTAGGTCAAGATAGCTTATGCGTCGGTGCGTATCCTTGAGCAGGGCTCAGGGGTGCGCAACGCGAGGTACGCCTCTTGATCCGGCACTTCTGTCATCATGGTTTTGCGCCAGCATTCCTGCTCTGCGGTGATTATAGCCAGTTCCCAGACACAGCCGATGACCGGTCTGGTTGCCGCGTTCATCGGGGCTTGGGCATCATAAAGCTGGCGCTGGATATGCTGACACAGCACAGAGCCTTGAACCCACCAATGCACCGAAACTGAAACGCCAAGATCGCCGGGGTGGATGATGATAAACCCCAGATTATTGCTGTCGCCCATCGTGGAAATGCGGTCCAACACATCGCTCTGCACGAATTGCCATGCGCGGGATATCATATCTTGCGTCAGAGTTTGCCCATCGGCCAA
>CBDTVN010000038.1:0-24077 GCA_965364195.1 uncultured Sulfitobacter sp.
GAGGCGAGTTGGCCCGGGAGGGCCTCATCCTGTGTCCTTGCACCGACACCTGCGGCGGAGCTGTCGCCGATGATCAGGATGCGTAAGGGTGGCCCGTCGCCTGTGGTCCCGGCGCGCGGGCCGGTCGCTTCGGGCAGTTGCAGGGCGATTTTGCGGACGCGGAGAGCTTGGACCAATAGGAGTGGCGACAGCAGCAGCGTGGCCGCTGCATCAAGCACGATCATCCACCGCAAAGGCTTTGTAAGCGTAGCCAAGCGCTGTCGGGCAAAAGGGGTTCAGTATCGCGGCCTTGCATGGGGTCGCCCTCGATCAGCTCAATCGTGCTTTCGCCGGTAATGTCACGGGCGCGGGCAAAGGGTGTGGCGGGCACATCAGACGCTTCGAACAGGGCCAGCAGGTTGGCGGTATCTGGCGTGTGTGCAGGCGCTGTCATCAGATGTTCGGCATAAGCATCAAGGGCGTCGCCGGATACCTCGCCCGTAGTGAGCAGGCGGAAATTTTCCCACGGGCCAACTATATCAAGCAGATCAGCGAGCGGGTCACGCTCAAGCTGGGTGGCGAGTTCCGACAGGATATACCCTGCGGCCACGTCCGGTTCTTCCCAATCCTCAAACACGGAACGGTCAAGCACAATCACGCCACCGGGCAAATGTAGGGCGGGACGTCCAAGGGCGGGGACTACGGCCAGCTTGAATGTCTCAAGGCGGGACCCAAGACGGCGCAAGGCGCGCAGCCCCGCCGCGTCACTGCACATGGGGCCTGTGATGCGCTGCATTCGGTCGATGAGGGCCACGCCGAGGGTTTCACGCTTTACCTGCGGGACCACGCGCAGGGTGTTGTCGCGCATGGCACCGGGAAGCCAGAACAGCACCACTGCGGCCACGACAGCTATGGAGACAGTGACCCCGAGCCACCGGAGGCGGCCCGGACGGGGCCGTGATTTCGCGATGGCAGTGCGCAGGCTCTCGATGGCCGAGATCATTTCGCCTTCGTGCTCTGGCAGCTCCAGTGTCTCACCTTCATCCCCGTCAGGGTGATAAATTGCGGGGGTAACGCCTGCATTGGTGCGGGCTACAGCGGCGAGGGACCAGTGGGTGATCGCCTGGTCGTTCATATCGGAGATAACCAATGTGGCATCACCAATCGACACAATCACTTCGCGCCGCTGCCCGTCAGGGGCAGGGCGCCAGAGGCCAGTAGCCTCAATGCGGTCGTATTTGTTGAGTGCCGTCATATGGGTGTGCTGCTCGGGCTTATTATTACTCTACATTAACATTTGAGCGGGGCAGGGCAATGGGCTGACGGTGATCGATGTGCTTGCGGTGAAGCGTAAGATTTTCTGTGAAATATCCGGGTGCCTATGTCAGAGCGTTGCGGCGAGTTTTCGCAGCTCGAATTTCTGAATTTTGCCGGTGGAAGTTTTGGGCAGCTCTTGGAACACGACCTTTTTTGGGGTTTTGAACCCCGCTAGGGTTTCACGGATGAAGGCGATCAGAGTTGCTTCATCCACTTTCGCGCCGGGTTTCAGCTCGACAAATGCGCAAGGGACTTCGCCCCACTTCTCGTCCGGTTTTGCTACCACAGCGGCGAGCATCACGGCGTCATGACCCATTAGGGTGCCTTCCACCTCAACCGAGGAGATGTTCTCGCCACCTGAGATGATGATGTCTTTGGCGCGGTCGGTAATCTGGATGTAGCCGTCGCAGTGCTGGACCGCGAGGTCACCGGAGTGGAAGTAGCCCCCTTTGAAGGCTTCCTGAGTGGCCTCAGGATTCTTGAGGTAACCCTTCATGACCGAGTTGCCACGGATCATGATCTCGCCTTGGGTCGCACCGTCGCGGGGGACTTCTGTCATGCCTTCGTCCATCACTGTGATGTGTTCCATCATTGGCATGGCAACGCCTTGGCGCGCTTTGACAGCGGCGAGTGCGGGTTTGTCGAGATTGGCCCAGTCTTCGGCGCGCCAGATGCATTCGGTGACGTGGCCGTAGGTTTCGGTCAGGCCGTAGACGTGCGTGACGTTGAATCCCATGGCCTCAAACTTGCCCAAGGTGGCGGGAGCGGGGGGCGCACCTGCGGTGAAGACTTCGACCGCGTGTGAGAAATCACGGCGCTCCGCGTCGCTGGCGTTGACCAGCATGTTGAGGACGATGGGTGCGCCGCCGAAATGGGTGACGCCTTCGTCTGCAATGGCGTCGAAGATCGCATTTGCGGTGATGTCGCGGGCGCAGACCAGCGTGCCACCGATCAGGGGCATCATCCATGTGTGGTTCCAGCCGTTGCAGTGGAACAGCGGCACGATCTGCATAAACACCGGATGCAGCACCATGCGCCATGATATCACTGTGCCCATAGTCATCAGATACGCGCCACGGTGGTGATAGACCACGCCCTTGGGCCGTCCGGTGGTGCCAGAAGTATAATTGAGTGCGAGGCTTTCCCATTCGTCCTGTGGCATTTGCCATGTGTAGGTGTCATCGCCGCTTGCCAGCACATCCTCATAGACCGGGTGACGGCCTGTGGCGGGGAAGCCTGCGGCGGCGTCGGGGACTTCGATAATCTGTGGGGCGTCTCCGTCCAGCTGTGCGATTGCGGCCTCGGCCAGCTCAATAAACTGGGTATCGGCGAGGACAACAGATGCGCCGCCGTGATCAAAAATGTACGCGACCGTATCCACATCAAGGCGGGTGTTGATCGTGTTGAGGACAGCACCGCAGGCGGGCACGCCAAAATGCGCCTCGGCCTGTGCAGGGGTGTTGGGCAGCAGGGTGGCAACCACGTCACCTGATGTCACGCCCATGCGTGTCAATGCAGAAGCCAATCGGGTGCAGCGTGCGTAGTAGTGTGCATAGGTGACGCGGTGATCGCCGTAGACCACGGCCGTACGCTCTGCGAACACATCAGCAGCGCGGCGCAGGTGGGACAGCGGCGTCAGCGCCACATAGTTGGCGTCGCATTTCTCCAGCCCGCTTTCGTCTTGCATCCAGCCCATGTGCCACTCCTTTGATAACATTATTGCCAATGTGTCGGAACACGATATGCAGGACGGACAAAGATGCAATGCCCAAGATGCGGCGATGCAAGGAGAGATACAGATGAGCGATACGGCACTGCGTCCGGGCCTTGCAGCAATGTCTATTCTGGGCGGCATGTTTGTGCTGGGTATTACTGATAATTTCGTGCCCTATATCTCCGAGACAGGATCGCTGTGGCAGTTTCATATGATGCGCGGTGTGATGGCGGTGATGTTGCTTGTGCTGGTGGCGGCAGTGGGGATTGGTGTGATCCGCCCGCTGAGCTGGCGTGCAGTGTTGGGCCGCTCGCTCTTTCCGGCGAGCGCGATGCTCATCTACTTTGGCTGCCTCTCCGTGTTGCCGATTGGTGTTGTGGTGGCGGGGCTTTTTACGGCGCCGATGTTTGTGCTGCTGATCTCGGTCATCTTCCAAGGGGCGAAGGTCGGGCTGGTGCGGATTGCGGCCGTGGTCTTGGGATTTGTTGGAGCGCTAATGGTGATCCAGCCTGATCCGAGCGCACTTGACCCCATAGCCTTTGCGCCGATTGTGGCGGGGATGCTCTATGCTGTCGGCGCCGTGGTGACGCGGCTGTGGTGTGCGCAGGAGAGCACGATTGCGCTTTCGGCGGGGTTCTTTGGGATGTTGGCGCTGTTTGGGGCGATCGGCTTGCTCATTTTGCCTATGGGAGGACCTGAAGGGTTTGAGGGCTTTGTGCTGCGCGGTTGGGTGCCGCTGACAGGGTCGATGTGGTTCTGGATTGCGGTACAGGCCGTTGGTTCGATTATCGGGATCGGGTTGATCTTTCGCGGCTATCTGGTGGGAGAGGCGGGTTATGTGGCGGTGTTCGAATACTCGCTGCTGGTTTTTGCCAGTTTTTGGGCGTGGGTATTGTGGGGGCAGGCAGTTGGGCCGCTGGCCTTGGCGGGGATGCTGATGATCGCGGGCGCGGGTGTGGTGATCACACTGCGCACGGATGAAGCGATGTCGGTGAGGGCGGTCAAGGTGCCCGAGGACGAGGAATGATCCTGTCGCGCGGTCGGAAATACCTGTTCATTCATGCGCCCAAGACGGGCGGCACATCCATGGCGCTGGCCCTTGAGGCGCGGGCGATGAAGGATGACATTATGCTGGGCGATACGCCCAAAGCGATGAAGCGGCGAAAGAGGCTGGCAGATGTACAGACGGCAGGGCGGCTTTGGAAGCATGCCACATTGGCCGATCTGGACGGGCTGGTGCACCCCGATGAGATTGACGATTTGTTCATCTTCACCATGGTACGTAACCCGTGGGACCGCATGGTGAGCTACTACCATTGGCTGCGCGGGCAAAGTTTTGACCATCCGTCGGTGAAATTGGCCAAAGAGCTGGTGTTCGAGGCTTTTGTGGCGGAGCCGCTGATAGCGCAGAGCTTTGCCAATGCGCCAGCGGCCTCTTATGTGACGGACGCCGAAGGGGTGGAGCGGCGATGCCTCTTTATCCGCTTGGAACATCTGGCGCAGGATATCTCACCGCTGGAAGCGCATCTGGGGTTTGCGCTTGATATACCGCATGTGAACCGCAGCACGCGTGCGGGTGACTATCGTGATGCTTATACTGACGAGAGCCGCGCGCGGGTGGCTGAATGCTGTGCTGTTGATATTGCGCGGTTTGGCTACCGCTTTGAGGGAGCAGCCTAGAATTGGCGCGTGTTCAGGGATTCATGTGTCATTCTTCATCTGGATTGTGAGTATGACTTCCCGATTGTACACGAATTAAATCAAATCTTAGAGATTTGAGGTGAATTATGGTAAAGATTGGGGACAACGCCCTAAGTCTGCCCCAATTACAACCCTTGGTTGCCGCACGAATCACACCAACTGGTCTCAGGACAACAACGCACCTTAAAATGAGGGCGCATACTGAGGGGACGATGAAATGTTTGGATTGGGACTTAAGCCGCAGCAACCGACACGCCGCACAGTTGAAATGACCGGCGCTTATGATGGCGGCCTTGCGACGCTGAGCCACGGTCTGATGGCCGGAACACGGGTTGCCAGCAATCTGGGATGGCGTGTGATTGAGGCGCTGGCCGTCGGTGACAAAGTGCTGACGTTTGACAACGGCATGCAGGAAATTACAGAGATCCGCCGCGCTCATATGTGGCTGGATGCACCGGAGAGTGCCGAGACACTTTGGCCTGTTGTGATCCCCGTAGACGCGCTGGGCAACCGTGAAGAGCTGACCCTGCTGCCTGATCAGGGCGTGATGGTAGAGAGTGATGCAGCCCAAGACATGCACGGCGATCCCTTTGCCATAGTCACTGCGGTCAGCCTTGTTGGTCTACGCGGTATTCGCCAGCGACAGCCGATGCGGCGTCTAGAGCTGATTGCCGTATATTTTGCCCATGACGAAGTAGTCTATGCCGAAGGTGGCGCGCTTATTCACTGCCCTTGCGATATGTCGACTTTGGACAAATTCCTTGAGGCGGGTACACAATCATACCAAGTGCTCAGCGGTGAGGCGGCAGAAGAGTTGACCGATATGATGTCCCTCGAGGACCACATGATGGTCCCTATCGAAAATGCGGTGTTCTTCGCGGCACTCTGAAGTTTTTCTGAATACAGCTTCTAACCATTCCCTGTGGTTGACAGAAGGGTCGCTTTGGCGGCCCTTTTTTGTGGCAAATGGAGGGGGGGCGTGTTGGTCGCAGCGTGCAACACTGTGATGCTTTTCATGCCCATAGGATATGGGCAATTCCGAATATACCAGCGTTTGATCCTAGGGATCACCGAAAGTCGTTGAAGGGTAGGAAAAAGGGCGCCGCAGCGCCCCTCTTTTGCGTCTCGCTCAGGCCGCTTTTTCGGCTTCTGGACCAAAGCGGCCATAAAAGCTCTGGTTCTTCTCGGCCATCTCGCGCAGCAGGTCAGGGCATTTGAACCGCTCACCGAACTGCGCCTCAAGTTGGTCGCACCGCTCTGCCGCATAGGGCGTACCGATCATGTCGAGCCAAGAAAACGGGCCGCCGGACCATGGCGCAAAGCCCCAGCCGAGGATCGCGCCTACGTCGCCTTCGCGGATGTCCATGAGGACCCCTTCTTCGAGTGCGCGCACGGCCTCAAGGACTTGGACAAACATTAGACGGTCCTGGATGTCCTGTAATGTTGGCTGCTCTTCTGCCAGCGGGTATTTGTCCTGCATACCTTTCCAGTATCCAAGGCGCTTGCCCTTTTCGTCGTAGTCGAAGTAACCTGCCTTGGTCTTGCGGCCCAAGCGGCCTTTTTCTTCCAACCAGACGATAAGATCATCGGCCTCGGAGGCGGGATAGGCGTTGCCCATTGCCGCCTTGGTGGCGCGCATGATCTTGGTGGCGAGGTCTACGGATGTCTCATCACCCAACTGCACTGGACCTACAGGGAAGCCGAGCATTTGTGCCGCTTGGTCGATGTACCATGGAGCGATGCCTTCTGTGATCATGCGGTTCGCCTCTCCGCCGTAGGGGATGATGCACCGGTTGGCGTAGAAGAACCGCGCGTCGTTAACCACGATCGGTGTTTTCCGGATTTGGCGCACATAATCGAGCGCTTTTGCGACTGCCCGGTCGCCAGTGTTGGCGCCTTTGATGATCTCGACGAGCAACATGCGTTCCACGGGGGAGAAGAAGTGGATGCCGATGAACTGCTCCTGACGCGAGGACGCTTTGGCCAGATCGGTAATCGGCAGGGTGGAGGTGTTGGAGGCATAAATGCAATCCTCAGGGATCACCGCTTCGACCTTCTTGGTCATCTCTGCCTTTACCTTCGGGTCTTCGAACACGGCCTCAATGATCAGATCGCAATCTTTGAGCGCGTCGAGATCGGGCGTGGCAGTGATGAGCGCGAGCAGTGCTTCTTTCTTCTCGACGGTGGCCTTTTTGCGCGCAATGCCTTTGTCCATATAGCTCTCGGAGTAGGCTTTACCTTTGTCGGCGGCTTCTTGGTCACGGTCGATCAGGATAACTTCGATGCCCGCCTGCGCCGAGACGAGTGCGATGCCCGCGCCCATCATGCCCGCGCCAAGCACGCCAAGCTTCTTGACGCGTTGATCCGGGATGCCTTCGGGGCGCACAGCGCCTTTTTCCAACGCTTCCTTGTTCAGGAAGAGCGAGCGGATCATGGCAGATGAGGTGGGGTTCATCAGCACAGAAGTGAACCAGCGCGCCTCGATCTTGAGGGCTGTGTCGAAGGGCACCAATGCGCCTTCATAGGCGGCGCTCAACAAGGCTTTGGCCGCAGGAAATGCGCCCTTTGTCTTACCGTTGACCATGGCGGAGGCACCGACGAACGTCATGAAACCCGCAGGGTGGTAGGGTGCGCCACCCGGCATTTTGTAGCCCTTTGCGTCCCATGGTTTCAGAATGTCGGCGTCTGTGGCGGACAGAACCCAAGCGCGGGCATCGGCCATCGGATCATCGCTGACCTCATGGATGATACCTGCTTTTTTCGCAGCATCGGGGCTCAGCATTTTGCCTTCAAGCAGTAGCGAAAAAGCGGCCATTGCGCCCAGCATACGGACCAGACGTGTTGTGCCGCCTGCACCCGGGAAGATGCCAACCTGAATTTCGGGCAGGCCGATACGTGCCTTCGGATTATTGGCGGCAAAGACACGGTGCGTGGCGAGGGGAAGCTCAAGTCCAATGCCAGCGGCGGTGCCAGGCAGGACGGAGGCAATCGGTTTGCCGCCTTTATTGGTCTTGGGGGCCATGCCCGCGCGCTCGATCTTGCGCAGCAGGTGATGCATGCGCATCGTACCTTCAAACAGACCTTTCGCCGGATCATCGCCTGCGTCTGACTTCATCTTGGCCAGCAGGTTGAGGTCCATGCCGCCCGCGAACGAACCTGCCTTTCCCGAGGTGATGATAATGCCTTTGACAGCATCATCGGCAAGCGCCTGATCCGTCAGTGCATCAAGTTCTTCGAGCCCTTCAACGGACATCACGTTCATGGATTTGTCTTCCACGTCCCATGTGATCGTGGCGATGCCCTCGGCATCTGTGTTCATTGTAAAATCGGTCATATTAAACTGCCTCTTGCTTCCAAGTATCGCCAACCTGCTTTTTCAAGATAATAAGGCTGGTAGGTGCCATAATGTCTGGGGCTTGCCCATTCTGATTAACGTTTTTCATGCGCGGATGAAGGCCTTTCCGATCTTTTGATGATTTGTCCGAATGTAGCTGATATTTGGCTTTTGACGGCATCTTTAAGAGCTCGTGCAGACCGCCGCCTTTGGATGAAATACCGATTACTCTGGTTTGCATTCTCACACCCGCTCGATAATTGTTGCGGCACCCATTCCTGATGCGATGCACAACGTGGCAAGGCCTACTTCTTTGTCTGCCCGCTCAAGCTCATCAAGCAGCGTGCCGATGATCATCGCGCCTGTTGCACCCAGCGGGTGACCCATCGCGATGGAGCCGCCGTTTACGTTGACCTTATCGTGGTCCACGTCAAACGCCTGCATGAAGCGCATAACAACGGATGCGAAGGCCTCGTTCACCTCGAACATGTCGATGTCTTTGATGTTCATACCGTTATCGGCGAGAATCTTCTCGGTCACAGGCACAGGACCAGTGAGCATGATGGTTGGATCGGTGCCGATTTTGGCGGTGGCACGAATGCGCGCGCGTGGCTTAAGGCCGTATTTTTCGCCGAACTCTTTGTTGCCGATCAGGATCGCTGCTGCACCGTCCACGATGCCCGATGAGTTGCCCGCGTGGTGGATGTGGTTGATCTTTTCCAGATGCGGGTACTTGAGCAGGGCGACTTTATCAAAACCGGGCATGACTTCGCCCATCGCCTGAAACGCGGGGTTCAGCGCGCCGAGCGACTGCATATCCGTTTGCGGACGCATGTATTCGTCATGGCTGAGAATTTCCAAGCCGTTTTGGTCACGGATGGTGATGATGGATTTGGCGAAACGGCCCTCGTCCCACGCCACTTTTGCGCGCTGCTGGGAGGCGATGGCCAACTGGTCCGCCTCGTCACGGGTGAACCCGTATTCGGTGGCGATGATATCAGCAGAGATACCTTGGGGCACAAAATATTGGTCCATCGCGATGGAGGGATCAGCGGCGATTGCGGCCCCATCACTGCCCATGGGCACGCGGCTCATCATTTCGACGCCGCCCGCGATATAGGCCATGCCCGCGCCGCCTTTGACTTGGTTTGCGGCCAAGTTCACGGCTTCCATACCGGAGGCGCAGAAGCGGTTGATCGCAAGGCCGGGAATACGTTCGTCCAGATCGGAGGCCAGCACGGCAGAGCGCGCGAGGCAGGAGCCTTGCTCCATCACTTGGGTCACGTTGCCCCAGATTACATCCTCAACCGCGTGGCCCTCAAGGTTGTTGCGCTCTTTGAGTGCGTTCAACGTGAGCGCGGACAGGCGCAGTGAGGTCAGCTCGTGCAATGCACCATCGGCGCGTCCTTTGCCACGCGGGGTGCGCAGGGCGTCATAGATATAAGCTTCGGTCATCATAGTCTCCTTGTTTGGCCCAAGGGGCCGACATTCGAATTCAGCTGCGGTCGGCAGGGGAGCCGGGCATCAGATCATAGGGGGCTTTCCAGCCCGGTGTTTCCGAAAGGCGTGTGAGCCATGCGTCGATGTTGGGGTATGCGCTGCGGTCAAAACCAAAGGGCTCAGGGTAATAGAGGTAGCCACAGCAGCTCAGGTCGGCGTTGGTAATGCCGTCGCCTACGATCCAGTCGCGACCATCAAGGTGGGCGTTCAGCAGGTCATAGGCCGCGGTGAGGCGGCCCTGATTAAAGGCGATAACCTCTTTGGGTTGTTTGTCTGCAGGCAGAAAGTTCATCAAGAACCGCGTCATGCCTGCCATTGAGCTGAGCTTATGGTTATCCCACAGAACCCAGCGCAGGATCTCACGCCGCTCTGCTGCATCCTTGCCGCCGAATTTACCTGATTTTTCGGAGATATAGTCCTGAATCACGCCGGATTGGGCTAGTTTGAGATCGCCGTCTATCATGACAGGCGCTTCGCCCAGCGGGTTGATATTCGTGCGGTAATCAGGTGTGCGTGTTTCGCCGCCGAAGAAGTCCACCTTCACAGGCTCCCACGCCAGACCGGAAAGTTCGAGCGCGAGGGCTGCCTTATATGAATTGCCGCTTTCGCCGAAGCAGTGAAGTTTGATGGTCATGTGATTTGATCCTGTCTGTTGGATGGGAGGATTTCGCGCTTAGAGATTGCGAGAAATCAGCTCCTTCATGATTTCATTTGTACCGCCGTAGATACGTTGCACGCGGGCGTCGGTCCACATCTCGCCAATCGCGTATTCCTGCATAAAGCCGTAGCCTCCGTGCAGTTGCAGGCATTCATCCAGCACTTCACCTTGGGTGTCGGTGAGCCAGTATTTGGCCATGGCTGCGCGGTCAGCTGTCAACTCGCCGCGCAGGTGCTCTGCGATGCATTGATCAAGGAAGGCGCGCGCAACGATTGTTTTGGTTTTGCATTCGGCCAGTTTGAAGCGCGTGTTCTGGAACTGGGTGAGGGGGCCGCCGAAGGCTTCGCGTTCCTGACAATACTGGATTGTGCGGGCGACGGCGCCTTCCATTGCACCTACGGCCTCGCACCCGATGATCAGCCGCTCTTGGGGCAACTGTTGCATCATCTGGTAGAAGCCTTTGCCCTCTTCGCCGCCCAGAATGTTCTCGGGTGGGATTTCGACATTATCGAAGAACAGTTCGGAGGTGTCTGAGGCATGTTTGCCGATTTTGTCGAGGTTGCGGCCGCGCTGGAAGCCTGCGGCACCATCCGTCTCGACGACCACAAGGCTCATCCCCTTAGAGCCGAGCGACGGGTCGGTTTTGGCCGCAACGATGATCAGATTGGCGTGTTGGCCATTGGTGATGAAGGTCTTTTGGCCTGACAGGCGGTAGGCATTACCGTCCTTGATCGCTTTGGTTTTGATCGCTTGCAGGTCCGAACCCGTGGACGGTTCGGTCATCGCCAGCGCGCCGACAATCTCGCCGGTCATCATCTTGGGAAGCCAGTTTTTCTTTTGCTCCTCAGAGCCGTACTTCAGAATATAATGCGCCACGATGCCAGAATGGATGCTGTTGCCCCAACTGGCCAGATTGGCGCGCGCGGACTCGATCAGGATCGTCGCTTCATGGCCGAAATCACCACCTGCGCCGCCGTATTCTTCGGGGATTGAGGGGCAAAGCAGCCCCAATTCGCCCGCCTCGTGCCACGCATCGCGATCCATTTCGGATTGCTCGCGCCATTTGGTAAAGCGAGGCGCCCATTCGGTATTGATGAAATTAGCGGTCATTTCAGCGAGCATTTTATGCTCGTCGGTCATCCATGAGGACGTGGTTGGTGCAAAATCTTTCATGATACCCCTCCCAAGGTTTGCTCACCGCTTGCGGGTGTCGATCTCTGAATTGAACAGGCGCAGGCGCGCAGTCAGGTTCTCTTCGTTCATAACGGACGAGAAATTCTCGAACAGGAATGACAGTGCTTCACCTTCGTCTAACCCCGCCTCCGCGCTGAATTTCTTGAGGTTGCGGTAGCCATCTTCCGTCATGGCGACAGGAAAGCGGCGGGTCAGGCGAAAGCGTTTGGGCACATATTTCTCCGAATTTGGACGGCGGGGGAGAGTGCGTCATTGCGACCCTCGCCCCGCTGTACCAGTTTAGAAGTTTGCGGCGTCCAAGGCCATAACCGTATCCGCGCCCGATTGGATGCGCGTCAGGTGCAGGGCCGTGGCAGGCAGTTGGCGTGCCATATAGTAGCGCCCTGTTGCCAGCTTTGTCTCATAGAACGTGGCGTCGGTGGTGCCAGCAGCCAGAGCATCGCGTGCCGCTTTGCCCATCATGCCCCACATCAGACCCAAGCATACATGGCCGAACATGTGCATGAAGTCGTTGGATCCTGCGAGCGCGTGGTTCGGGTTTTTCATCCCGTTTTGCATGAAGTACATGCCTGCGGCTTGAAGATCCTTTGATGCGGCCTTGAGCGGTTCAATGAAATCCTTGTCGAACGCCTCATCCTGACCTGAGTTATCTTTGCAGAAGGATTTGACCAGATCAAAGAACGCCATCACGTGCTTGCCACCATCTTGCGCCAGCTTACGACCAACCAGATCGAGGGCTTGGACGCCGTTGGCACCCTCATAGATCATGGCGATACGGGCATCGCGGGTGAACTGGGACATGCCCCATTCTTCGATATAGCCGTGGCCACCATAGATTTGCTGGGCCTTGACGGTCATGTCATAGCCTACATCGGTCATGAACCCTTTGATCACGGGCGTCAGTAGCGACACGAGGCCGTCTGCGTCCTCGTCCTTGGAGCGGTGAGCAGCGTCGATCATGGTCGCACCCCAAAGGATGAATGCGCGTCCAGCTTCGGTAAAGCTCTTTTGATCCATGAGCGAGCGGCGAATATCGGGGTGCACAATCAGCGGATCGGCAGGCTTGTCAGGGGCCTCGGCACCGGTCACGGCGCGGCCCTGAAGGCGGTCATGGGCATAGGCCAGCGCATTCTGATAGGCGACTTGTGCTTGGGCCAAGCCTTGCATGCCGACACCCAGACGGGCCTCGTTCATCATGGTGAACATGGCACGCATGCCTTTATGCTCGTCGCCCAGCAGATATCCCGTGGCGTCATCATAGTTCATGACGCAGGTGGAGTTGCCGTGGATGCCCATCTTATCTTCGATGGAGCCTACAGCCGCGCCGTTGCGGGTACCGAGCGTTCCGTCGTCGTTGACGTTGACCTTTGGTACGATGAAGAGCGACACACCCTTGATGCCTTCGGGGCCGCCCTCAATTTTTGCCAGCACCAGATGGATGATGTTGTCAGCCATGTCGTGCTCACCGGACGAGATAAAGATCTTTTGGCCGGTAATTTTATAGGACCCGTCATCTTGTGGAACGGCTTTTGTGCGCATGAGACCCAGATCGGTGCCGCAATGTGGCTCCGTCAGGTTCATGGTGCCGGTCCACTCACAGCTGACCATTTTTGGCAGCCATTTGTCTTTTTGCGCGTCCGTGCCGTGCGCGAGGATCGCGGAGGCGGCACCGTGCGTCAGGCCTTGATACATGGTGAAGGCCATGTTGGAGGCCGAGAACATCTCACCCACTGCAGAGCCGATCACGGCAGGCATATTCTGGCCACCGTACTGCTCTGGCATATCCAGTCCGGGCCAGCCGCCTTCTTTGACCTTCTCAAATGCGTCTTTGAAACCTTTTGGGGTATAGACGACACCATTTTCCAGGCGGCAGCCCTCCTTATCACCGGCAGCATTAAGCGGCGCGAGGACTTCGGACGTCAACTTGCCCGCTTCCTCAAGGATTGCTGCTGTGAAATCAGGCTCGAGATCGGCATAGCCGGGGGTCTTGGCTTCGGTGATTTTCAGGACATCGTGCAGGACGAATTGCATGTCTTTGGTCGGGGGTGTGTATGATGGCATCTGGTTTCTCCCTGAAACAAATGTAGTGTTGGGCGGCTCAGCCCGCTTTGCGCGTGGTGCTTTGAGCTGAAATAATCTTTTCAATAAACTTGAGCTGTTCACGTAGATCGGTGATCGCTAGGTCAAGGTCGCTGCGTTGTGTTTCGAGGTCTTTGAGGCGCGTGCTGGCCAGATCAAAGGTCTGCTCGAGCTGGCTCATCTGGCCGTCATCTTTGTAGTAAAGATCAAGAAGCTGGCGGATCTCTTCGAGCGAAAAGCCAAAGCGTTTGCCGCGAATAATCAGCTTGAGCCGGGCGCGATCACGCTTGGTAAACAAGCGCTTTTGGCCGACCCGCTCGGGGAACAGCAGCTCTTTCGCTTCATAGAAGCGCAGGGTGCGTGGGGTGACGTCAAAGGCGTCACACATCTCGCGGATTGTCAGTGTATCAGTGTTCATTTTCATCTCACATCTGTCCTAGACTGGTTCAAACAGGCGACTATTAGGGGACGCATACAACCTGTCAGGAAGCTTACGTAGTGATACGTAACGTCACTTACTAGGGTTACGTTAGATGACTTAACGTCAACTTTAAGAAAGTGTTCCTGAACGGTTATTTAGGCGGTCATCCGCTACTGATCAGACAGATTTCCGCAAGGGCTGGCCTCTGCAATATATGTTGACTACGGCGGCTAAAAGGGATGCCGCGCAGCACTTGCACTGTTTGTTGGAAGGCGCACAAAGCGATCCCTTGTCTACATTTCCTGCCCGTAGGAGCACTACGATGACCACGCATCTCTCACTTGTTGTTAACGATACCGAGAGCCGAAGCCCGCAATGTACCGTGCTTTTAGAGACGGCGGCGAAAATCGTGGAGACTGTTGCGTTTGAGATTGCAGAGCACCGCGATGCCAAAGAGGTGGAGCAGTTATTGGCATTAGCATGTGCGATCGAGACGGCAGCGGCGGACATCCTAACCGGAGATTAGACCTTTTCGGCAAGCGCGTCGCGGGTCTCATCCCGCAGGCGCGTCAACTCCGAGAAAGCTTCGTCGAGTTGTTTGCGCTTCTCGGCCAACTCGTCCAATTGGCCGTTGGCCATCTCAACCCACGCCTGCATTTGCGCAATCGTGCCTTCTTTTTCATAGATCAACAGCCATTGGCGAATATCTTCGAGCGCGAAGCCAAAGCTGCGGCCGCGTAGAACCAGTTCCATTCGGGCGCGTTCGCGGGGGCCATAGAAACGTGTGCGCCCCTCACGGTCGGGCGAAAGCAGCTCTATGTACTCATAATACCGCAATGTGCGCGGCGTTACGTCGAATTTGGCGCACATTTCTTTGAAGGTGATGCGGGTTTCGTCGCTCATATCTGGATGTTCCTCCGGTCCCTTACGCTAAAAGCCTCGCGCGTGATGTGCAACGGTTGCTATTGCCCTTTGTTCGGCCTTGGGCTGTAAAGGGCCAAAAAGAGCAGGCATAGTTTCACTGCGTGAAGGAGGGGGCCCATGGCCGACAAGACAAAGCTGGCACGCCAGTTTATTGAAGCATTGCCCCATTCCGCGATGTTGGGAATGAAGATGCACGAGATGGGGGACGGTGTTGCCACGATCTACATGCCCTATAAGGATGAGCTGATCGGCGATCCTGTGACGGGTGTGATCCATGGCGGTGCGGTTTCGGCGTTGATGGATACATGCTGTGGCGCTGCGGTTATGTGCCATCCTGAGAATGGTGCCGGTACGGCGACGATCGATTTGCGCATTGATTACATGCGTGCGGCGACACCGGGCCAGACGGTTACGGCGCGCGCAACCTGCTATCACGTTACGCGATCTGTCGCATTTGTGCGCGCTGTCGCGTTTGATGAAGATGAGGACAATCCGGTTGCCACTGCAACAGGTGCTTTCACCGTGGAGGCCCGCAAATGAGCGTACGTAAACGCCCTGAACCCGTCCAAGTGATCAAGCAACGCCGTGACGCCGCGCTCAAGGCACTGGCCGGAGCCGTACCCTACATCCGTTTTTTGGGGATCGAGTTCGAGCGGCGCGGCGATGAGCTGACGGGGATTTTGCCGTTTCGTGATGTGCTGATCGGCAACCCGCTGCTCCCAGCGCTGCATGGCGGTGCCACTGCCGCATTTTTGGAAGTCACAGCTGTCATGACGCTCAACTGGTCTTATCTGTGGGACGATCTGGAGGCGGGCAAGCTCGACCTTGAGGGGCGTGCGCCAGAAGACTTGCCGCGCCTGCCAAAGACCGTTGATTTCACGGTAGATTACTTGCGCACTGGCCTACCGCGCGATGCCTATGCGCGTGCGCGGATCACGCGGGCGGGGCGTCGCTATGCCTCCGTGCAGGTGGAGGCATGGCAGGATAACAAGGACCGTTTGTACGCGCAGGCAATGGGGCATTTCGTAATGCCCGCGCCCCGCGAATGATGTGGTGAACCAAGCCGACACCGAGACTCTTACCCACAAACGGGTGCTGCATCTTGCGGTGCCTATCATGCTGGCCAATGCCACCGTGCCGATCCTTGGGGCTGTGGATACAGGTGTGGTGGGCCAGATGGGGCTGGCAGCACCCATCGGCGCGGTCGGCATCGGAGCGGTGATTCTGTCGGCGTTTTATTGGGTTTTTGGATTCCTGCGTATGGGGACCGTGGGCCTAACAGCGCAGGCTGAAGGGCAGGGAGACAGCGGTGAAGTCGCAGCGTTGTTGACCCGCGCACTTATGATCGGTCTGTGTGCGGGTGTTTTGATCATCGCCCTTCAAGGCGCGCTGTTTTGGGCGGCGTTTCAAGTCTCGCCCGCCAGTGCGGAGGTGGAGGGGCTGGCGCGGCAATATATGGCAGTCCGCATCTGGTCCGCCCCTGCGGCGATTGCGCTGTATGGCATCACCGGCTGGCTGATCGCGCAGGAGCGAACGCGGGCGGTGCTGGTTTTACAGTTATGGATGAACGGGCTGAACATCGGTTTGGACATCTGGTTTGTCATCGGTTTGGGCTGGGGGGTGCAGGGCGTTGCCCTTGCCACTGCGATTGCCGAATGGAGCGGCTTTGCGCTGGGTTTGTGGTTTTGCCGTGCTGTATTTGCAGGGGCGGCGTGGCGTGCATGGGCGTCCGTGTTCGACGGGGCACGCTGGCGGCGAATGATGGGCCTCAACAGTGATATATTGATCCGCTCGCTGCTGTTACAGGCGATATTTGTGGGGTTTATGTTCATTGGCGCGGGGCAGGGAGATGTGGCGCTGGCCGCCAATCAGGTTTTGCTGCAATTTCTGATGATTACGAGCTATGGGCTGGATGGTTTCGCATTTTCGGCGGAGGCGCTGGTGGGGCGTGCCGTAGGAGCGCGCAAGCCCGCGTTGGTCAGGCGTGCGGCGCTGCTTGCATCTGGGTGGGGCATGGTGGCTGCAGTAATGATGGCGCTGGCCTTTGTGCTGTGTGGCGGGTGGATTATTGATCTGATGACCACGGCAGAGGAGGTCCGCGGCCAAGCGCGAGTGTATTTGCCGTACCTGCTGGTAGCACCGGTTGTCAGCTGTGCGGCCTTCATGCTCGATGGGATATTTGTGGGGGCGACACGTAGCCGAGATATGCGAAATATGATGGCGCTTTCGTTTGGCGTGTATGTGGTCTGTGTGCTCGTTCTGGTGCCGATGATCGGCAATCACGGGCTTTGGTTGTCGATGTTGATCTCATTTGTGGTGCGCGCGATAACCCTTGGTGCGCGCTATCCTGCGCTTGAGCGTGCCGCAGCGGGGTAGTTTCCCAAGAACCTCTGGTGCGCGGTTAGAGCCACGCGCTGCGGTTGCTGCCCACGGCCTCGGAGACGGAGTTAAAGCCATCACGAATTAGGCGCTCATCAATGCCGTGTGCGATATCGTTCACCATTGAAAGACCACCAAAGACGAGCGCGGTGTAGAGCTGTATCGCCGAGGCCCCTGCACAAATCTTTGCATAGGCTTGGTCCGCATCGCTGATCCCGCCTACGCCGATGACCGGCACATCGGTCAAGGTCGAGAGACGGGCAAGAACGCGGGTGGATTTCTCGAACAAAGGCGCGCCGGACAAGCCGCCCATCTCGCCCTTGTGCACAGATTTCAGCCCTTCGCGCGACAGGGTCGTGTTGGTTGCGATGATCGCTGCTACGCCTGCGTCTTGTGCAACTTGCGCCACATCGGCGATTTCTGCCTCGGTCAGGTCTGGTGCGATTTTGAGCATCACGGGTGTATCGCCGCGCACGGCCATGACGCCCTCCAACAGGCCTGCAAGTGCGGCTTTGCCTTGAAGATCGCGGAGTTTTTCAGTGTTCGGGGAGGACACATTCACCGTGGCGAAATCTACGTGGTCGCGCGCAGCTTCCATCACGCGGGCAAAATCTGCGGCGCGGTCGGTGCTGGTTTTATTGGCCCCGAGATTGAGGCCCACAGGGATTGTTCGTTTGGCGGCAGCGATGCGCGCACAGATCGCGTCCATTCCGTCATTGTTAAACCCGAAGCGGTTGATCGCGGCGCGGTCCTCGGTCAGGCGAAACAAGCGCGGTTTATCGTTGCCGGGTTGGGGCAAGGGCGTGGCGGCACCCACTTCGATAAATCCAAAGCCGGCGGCGCTGAGCGGTTCAATCGCGGTGGCGTTTTTGTCGAAACCAGCGGCAAGGCCCACAGGATTTGGCAGGTGCATGCCCGCCAGATCCACCGTGAGGCGCGGTGTGCTGAACGGGCCAGGGCGTGGGGTGAGCCCTGCGCGCAGGGCGCGAATGGCCAAACCATGGGCCGCTTCGGGATCGAATTTGCGCAGCACGCTCAGACCCATCGCCTCGATCAGCGCGTTCATGCAAAGATACCCGATGCGGGCAAAGGGGCCGTGCGGATCAGGCGGGAGTTCATGACGGCGGCTTGGCGGTGAACGACGGCTTTTTGGTACTCAGGGTCTGTCACCATGGCGAGGAACGCTCCGGCGTTGGGATACTGAGCGATGAACACTGCGTCCCATGCTTCGTCCGCTGGGCCGATGAGGGACACCTCAAATCCGCCGCGCCAGATGATTCCACCGCCTACGCGCGCCAGAACAGGACCGCTTGCTGCGCCGTAGTTTGCATAGGCCTGCGCGCCTGTCAGCTTATCCGCCGCGAGGGGATGATCCGCAGGATACTCTGCACACTCATGAAACTGCACAAGGTTGAGCATGTTGATCGGTGTGTTGCGGGGCAGGGATTTGAAAATCTCGAATTGCGCCCGCTCGGTATCTCGGTACTGGGTCATTGCGCGGCCTCGGTCAGCCCAGCAGGGAACTGGTGTACGCCATTCTCCAGCGGCAGCGGCTGCGCCCAGACCACATCAGCCATAGACAGCTTACGGTAGAGATGTGGGAACAGTGCATCGCCCCGCGACACCTCCCATTCCAGCGCTTCGCCAAGGGCGTCGGTCTCAAGCGCCACAAGGAACAACCCGTCTTCGCCAGCAAAATGCTTGGCCACAGTCTCGGCGACCTGCTGGGCGGTGGAGATGTGGATATAGCCATCGGCCACGTCAATCGGGGCGCCTGTGGTTTCACCCTCGTTGCGCAGGGTTTGCCATTCGTCGGTGCGGAGAATTTTGAATATAAGCATAGATGAGGTGATGCCTTCGCTGGCCCAAGGGGTCAAGGCCCATAAGGGCGCCTTTAGCTTGGCAGAATATGCACGATGACGTAGCGGGAAGCCGCACATCTTCTTTGACAGGCCCCGAAGGGCGCGCCACCATGCGGATATTCATTCCAATGGGAGACCACGATGAAACGATTCCTTTTGAGCGCCGCCGCCTTGAGCCTGACGGCAGGCATGGCCAGCGCCGATTATTCGATCACTATTCTGCACACCAATGATTTCCACGCGCGGTTCGAGCCGATTAGCAAATACGATGGGCCATGTGGTGCAGAGGATAATACAGCAGGCGAATGCTTTGGCGGTACCGCCCGTCTGGTCACGGCCATCAAAGACGCAAAAGCCCGTAGCAATAACGCGATACTCGTGGATGGCGGCGACCAGTTCCAAGGCACGCTGTTCTATTCCTACTACAAAGGCAAAATGGCCGCCGAGATGATGAACAAGCTCGGGTATGACGGCATGACTGTGGGCAACCACGAATTTGATGACGGGCCGGAAGTGCTGGCCTCGTTTATGTCTGCGGTCAACTTCCCAATCCTGATGTCGAACGCGGATGTAAGCGCGGAGCCGCTGTTGGCGGATACGTTGGCAAAATCCACAGTGATCGAGCGTGGGGGCGAGAAGATCGGCCTTATCGGGCTTACGCCTGAGGACACGGACGAATTGGCGAGCCCCGGCGATAACGTGATGTTCCTCGATCCTGTGGCAGCGGTTCAGGCCGAGGTGAACTCTCTCACCGCCGAAGGTGTGAATAAAATCATCGTGCTCAGCCACTCAAGCTATGCTGTTGATAAGCGTGTTGCGGCAGAGACGACGGGTGTTGATGTGATTGTGGGCGGCCACTCCAACACTTTGCTGAGCAACACCAACGATCGCGCTGAAGGGCCATATCCCACGATGGTGGGCAACACGGCGATTGTGCAGGCCTATGCTTATGGCAAATATCTGGGTGAATTGAACGTCACTTTTGACGACGAAGGCAACATCACCGAGGCCACAGGCGAGCCTATCCTGATCGACGCTTCCGTGACCGAGGATGCAGAG
Organism: uncultured Sulfitobacter sp.; assembly: GCA_965364195.1. GTDB lineage: Bacteria > Pseudomonadota > Alphaproteobacteria > Rhodobacterales > Rhodobacteraceae > Sulfitobacter. Next base: position 20,122 of record CBDTVN010000038.1, read on the forward strand.
ACTGTCGCGCGCATTGCCGAGATGGCCGCCCCGCTCGAAGAAATCCGCAGCAAGGTTGTGGCCGACACTGCCGAGGTGATTGGCGGTGACCGTGCGGTGTGTCGTGCGCAGGAATGTTCCATGGGTAACCTGATTGCGGATGCGATGCTGGCGCGTGTCGCGGATCAGGGCATCAGCGTTGCGATCCAGAACGGTGGTGGCATTCGTGCCTCAATCGATGCGGGGCAGGTGACCATGGGCGATGTCCTCACCGTGCTGCCGTTCCAGAACACGCTGTCGACCTTTCAGGTTACAGGGGCTGTGTTGGTCGAAGCGCTGGAGAATGGTGTGAGCCAAGTGGAGGAGGGCGCAGGGCGCTTCCCGCAAGTGGCGGGGATCACGTTTGCCTTTGATGCAAGCGCAGCTGCAGGTAGCCGTGTGTCAGATGTGATGATTGGCGAGACCGCCGTAGACATGGAGAAACTTTATGGCGTTGTGTCCAACGACTATGTGCGCAACGGTGGCGACGGTTACGAGATGTTCAAGACGGCAACCAACCCGTATGATTTTGGCCCCGATCTGGCGGACGTCACGGCAGAGTTTCTGGCTGCGAACGCGCCTTACACGCCTTACACGGACGGTCGTATTGCCGTGAAATAGGGCATCGATAAAAGACGTAAGAGAGGCGCGACCAATTTCTGGACGCGCCTTTTTTCATGCGCGGGTGATGCGAGTCATAAAGCAGTTGTTGCTTGCGGAGCGGACGTCGACAAATGCGATCTCTTCGCGGCTGAGCAACTCCGACGCATAGGTGGATATGTCTGCCGGTGCGACGGTCTTGCCCGTGCCATAGCAGATGCGCTCATCTGCGGTGTAGCCCTTGAGCAGGTAGGCGGCGCTGGTTGTGAGGATCGGGGGCAAGCCCCTTTCGCGAAATGCAGTGCAATCGTCTGCGCAAAGAAATAGTGGACCTGTTTCGGCGTAAGGTTGAAGTTCCGCAAATGGGCGGTGGGCAAAGATGAGCATTGCGGCTCCGTCTGGAATATTGCCCAGACAGCTACGGCAGGGCATGCCGTTCCCGTCTGAGATCGTACGCTCGGGCGTTAAGCCGTAGGCATCGGGGCCGCCTGCGCGCAGAGCGGCAACAGTATCGGAAGGCAGGGGGTGATAGGTTATTTCAGTCATGTGTTGTCTCCTTTTGCAACTTTATGACCAAACTGCCTGTGCACTGGCGATCCGGATGATGCGCATTTCCTCCGGTCCGCCCAAAGGCTAAGCTTGCTGTGACTGAATCAGGAGATGTTGCATGTGTGGACGAATGGCCCTGACTTTGCCTCCCGAAGCGATGGCGCAGGTCTTTGAGGCGGAGCCCGCGAACACATTGCCCGAGGGGCCGAATTATAACATCTGCCCGACAAACCAGATTGCCGTGATCACCGGCGGGCCAGAGCAGCCGAGGCGGATGGAAGCGATGCGCTGGGGGCTGATCCCGCAGTGGTACAAAAAGCCGAATGGCGGCCCGCTGTTGATCAATGCACGGGCAGAAACGGTGCTGGAAAAACCTGCGTTCCGGACGGCTGTTCACGGACGGCGGGTACTGATCATCGCGAGTGGGTTTTACGAATGGACCAAGGATGCAGAGGGCGGGCGTGATCCGTGGTACATTACCCGCCGCGATGGTGCACCGCTGGCTTTGGCCGCAGTTTGGCAGTCATGGACAGACCCCCAAACCGGAGAGGACATGCGTACCGTGGCGGCCCTTACGGTTGGAGCGAACACACCCATGCAGTCGATCCACCACCGGATGCCAGTGATCGTTGAGGCACCTGATTGGGCGCTGTGGTTGGGTGAAAACGGCAAAGGCGCCGCACCGCTGATGCGGGCGGCGGCCGATGATATCCTTGAGTGGTACCGCGTTGCGCGCCCCGTCAATTCAAACCGCGCGTCAGGCCCCGAATTGATCGAACCGTGGGAGCCGTCATCATAGCACCGCCGTGGGTATTAGTCGCTTGCGAGCGCTGGCTGGCCACCGAAGTTCATCTTGCCCAAGACTGTAACGTTACCGTCCTCGTCCACCTCATCGCCGGCGACACCTGGAACAAGGCTGACGAAATGGTTCGGCATGCCATCAATGATTGTAAGGCTTGCTTCGCTGCCATTCACCAGATCAGCAACTGCCCAGCTGCCGTCTGCGGCCGCTACGTTGCGTGTTTCGCCGGTGCTGTTTGTAAAGATCACAACATCGCCAGGCTGGACATAGCTGATCTCTGGGAAAAAGGCGTAATCCATCATCAGGATACGGTACTGTTCTGCCGAGGCAGAGCCTGTTGTACCGGTTAGCGCGGCGGCTGTTACAGCAGCGCGCATAAAGAATTTGCTAAGCATCGCTATGCTCCTTGGTATCGGCCCCCACCGTCACATAGAATTTCTATAGCGCGTGAATGTGGCCGAAATTGGGCGGGCTCAGCATTTCATTAACCATACCTATGCAGGCTCATGCCCCCTCTGTTTGCCCTTTGAGCCAGTCACAAAACGCCACAAGGGGCGGAGGGGCGGGACGGTCATCAGGCCAGACAAGGAAATAGCTGCCGATGCTTTCTGTTGTTTTGTCGGAGGCAAGGACGAGCTGTCCATCCTTCAGATAAGGCTCCGCTACGAAGGTGGGCAACAGGGCGATGCCAAGGCCATGCACCGCCGCCTGCGCCATGGTCGCAAATTGATCAAACATCATGCCGTGGGGCGGATCGCAAGGATGGCCCACCGTTTCAAACCACCGCGCCCACGCCCGTGGCCGCGTCTCCAAATGTAGCAAAGGATGCGAGAGCAGGCTGGCTGGCGCATCGAACGGCGCGCCCACAAGGTCAGGCGCACACACCGGCACCACAATCTCTGGCATCAGCGGCATATAATGCACACCGGGCCAGTCTTCGTGACCAAAGTGGATGGCCGCGTCAAACGGGCTTGGCCCCAAGGTGAAAGGCTGAAGGCGGGTGGAGAGATTTACCGTCACCTCCCGGTGCGCTTCGGAAAAACCTGAGAGGCGTGGGGCGAGCCAGTGCATCCCGAAAGCTGGCAGAATCGCCAACGTAAGCACGCCCGATCGCGCCTCTGTCGCGGCATTGACCGAGGCTTGTGCCAGTCGGCCTAAAACCTCGCGCACTTCACGGACGTATTCCGAGCCCGCCTGCGTTAGCGTCAGGCGGCGGCCTTGTCGTGCCATGAGTTGCACTCCCAACTGGCCTTCCAGCGCCTTGATCTGCCGACTGATGGCGGATTGGGTCAACGACAGCTCTGTTGCGGCCAGTGTGGCGCTTCCCAGCCGCGCACAGGCCTCGAATGCGAGCAGGGCGGAGACGGAAGGCAGATAACGGCGTGGTGCGATCATGTATTACAAAAACTCATAGGTTGAGGACTAAGCATCGTTAGAACTTTGCGAAGCGATATGCAATAAAGTGGCCGAGCATCCCGTAGTTTTATCCGAAAGGTTACGCCATGAACGCCGAAGCCCCTATTCTTAAGGCAAAAGACGCGCCTGATCTTGGATCATTTGAATGGTCCGATCCGCTGCGCCTGAACGATCAGCTGTCCGAGGACGAGCGCATGATCATGGAGAGTTCGCGCGCCTATGCGCAAGAAAAACTACAGCCGCGTGTGATCAGCGCGTTTGCCAATGAAGAAACCGACGCAGGCATTTTCCGCGAAATGGGTGATATGGGTCTTCTTGGCGTCACAGTACCGGAGGAATACGGCGGTTTGGGCGGCTCTTATGTCTCCTACGGTCTGGTTGCGCGTGAAGTTGAGCGTGTGGACAGCGGCTACCGCTCTATGATGTCCGTACAATCGTCCTTGGTCATGTACCCGATCTATGCCTACGGCTCCGAGGCGCAGCGCAAGAAATTCCTGCCTAAACTTTCCAGCGGTGAGTTCATCGGCTGTTTTGGCCTGACAGAGCCTGATGCAGGCTCCGACCCTGCAGG
>CBDTVN010000039.1:0-23454 GCA_965364195.1 uncultured Sulfitobacter sp.
TATGATGACGCGCTGACAGAAACATTTGATTCAGATGAGGTGAACATTTTTGTCGAGCCTGATGTGGTTGAAGTAGCCCTGCCGCAAACGACTGCCGCCATGACCGCGCCCAGAATCCCTATGCCAGAGCCAAAGCGTGTTGTTACGCCGATGACCCGCAAAGCGGTCCCGCAAAGCAAGCAGGCAAAAGCCGAAGCGCAGCCTGCGCTGTCGTTTGACGATAGCCACCCGGGTTTCGAGTTGCCGCCGCTTAGCTTGCTGGAGTCCGCAGAGGATGCCCCGCGTCAGCACCTGAGTGATGAGGCACTGGAAGAAAATGCGCGTATGCTGGAAAGCGTGCTGGATGACTATGGCGTAAAAGGCGAAATCGTTGCCGTGCGTCCGGGTCCCGTTGTGACGATGTACGAGCTTGAGCCAGCGCCCGGTCTCAAAGCGTCCCGTGTGATCGGCCTCGCCGACGATATCGCCCGTTCCATGGCGGCCCTGTCTGCGCGCGTCTCTACTGTGCCTGGCCGTTCGGTCATTGGTATCGAACTTCCGAACGAGAACCGTGAGAAGGTTGCCCTGCGTGAAATCCTCTCGTCGCGTGACTTCGGCGACGGTAACCAAAACCTTCCACTAGCGTTGGGTAAGGACATCGGCGGAGAGCCTGTCGTGGCCAACCTTGCCAAGATGCCGCACCTGCTGATTGCCGGTACTACGGGGTCGGGTAAGTCTGTTGCGATCAACACGATGATCCTGTCGCTGCTTTATAAGCTCAGCCCCGAAGAATGCCGCATGATCATGATTGATCCCAAGATGCTGGAACTCAGCGTCTATGATGGCATCCCGCACCTCCTGTCCCCTGTTGTGACGGACCCCAAGAAGGCGCTGGTGGCGCTGAAATGGACTGTGGGCGAGATGGAAGACCGCTATCGCAAGATGTCGAAAATGGGCGTGCGCAACATCGAAGGCTATAATGGCCGCGTGAAAGAGGCGCTGGCGAAGGGTGAGTTATTCAGCCGCACGGTCCAGACGGGATTTGACGAGAATACGGGCGAGCCGATCTTTGAGACGGAAGAGAACACGCCAGAAAAGCTGCCCTATATCGTCGTTATCGTCGATGAGATGGCGGATTTGATGATGGTTGCGGGCAAAGAGATCGAAGCCTGCATCCAGCGCCTAGCGCAGATGGCACGGGCCTCCGGTATCCACCTGATCATGGCGACACAGCGTCCATCGGTTGACGTAATCACCGGTACGATCAAAGCGAACTTCCCCACGCGGATTTCCTTCCAAGTGACCAGCAAGATCGACAGCCGTACCATCCTTGGTGAAATGGGTGCCGAGCAATTGCTGGGTATGGGTGACATGCTGTATATGGCTGGCGGCTCCAAGGTTGTGCGCTGTCATGGTCCTTTTGTCAGCGACGAGGAGGTTGAGGAAATCGTCAATCACCTCAAGCAATTCGGTGAGCCCGAGTATGTCTCTGGCGTGGTCGAAGGGCCCCCGGAGGACAAGGAAAACGATATCGACACGGTGCTGGGCCTTAACACTGGCGGCAATACGGACGGTGAAGATGCGCTCTATGATACGGCTGTGGCGATTGTGACCAAAGACCGCAAATGCTCGACGTCCTACATCCAACGTAAACTCGCAATCGGCTATAACAAAGCGGCCCGTTTGGTTGAGCAAATGGAGGACGAGGGTCTCGTCTCGCCCGCCAACCATGTCGGTAAGCGCGAGATACTTGTGCCTGAACAGGGCTAAATCGCTTTCTGCTAACCATCGTAAGATGGCCTCCTTTGTTAGAAGGGGGCCATTTTGCATTTGAGGCGGCGCATCCTTGCTCATGAGCGGGGAAATTGCCTCTGACCTGCTCAATTCGCACCGTTGATATCGCATATCACCGCTAGGCCGCCTATGTTGAAGGCAACACAGAACAACTTAAGACAGGATCATCACATGCGAATTCTGAGAACGATCACACTCACTGCGGCTCTGGCATTTGCCGCTACTGGGGCCATGGCCGACAAGCTGCCATTGAGCAATCTCAGTAGCTATCTGAACGGCATGACCACGGCCCAGGGGGACTTTACCCAGATCAATGGCGACGGGACCATCTCGACCGGAACGATCTATATCAAACGCCCCGGCCGCGTGCGTTTCGAATACAATGCGCCTGACAGCGGGCTGGTGGTTGCAGGGTCCAATACGGTTGTGGTTTACGATAAAAAGTCGAACCAAGCGCCCGAAACCTATCCCCTGTCGCGCACACCATTATCGATCATTCTGGCGCGGAACGTGAACCTGTCACAGGCCAAGATGGTCACGGGTCACTCTTATGACGGCACTGCGACAATCGTCACGGCCCAAGACCCCGAGAACCCGCAATATGGCAACATCCAGATGAAATTCACAGGCCCCGATCCTGAGCTGCGCCAGTGGATCATCAACGATGGAAACGGCTCTCAAACAACAGTGGTTCTCGGTGAGTTGAAGAAGGGTGGAAGCCTTCCGAACAAGCTGTTTGATGTTGGCAGCCCCGGTTCGGTTAACCGCTAAGAAGACACATCAAGGGCGTCCAATCGGGCGCCCTTTTTGCTTCAGAGCTTTGAGGGCTAACAGCTTTTGCTCATGCGCTGTGGGACAGAATATTAACCAAGGTGCCTGCCGGGTCACGCAGGTAAAAACGTCTCGCGCCCCACGGCTCATCGGTGAGGGGGTATTCGATAGTCGCCCCCATTTGCTGCGCGCGGCTATGTGTGGCGTCGACATCATCCACTTCGATCGACAGTGCAGGCACGGCAGTGCCAGAGCCGCCCTCGGCCATGATGCTCAATTGGACAGGGGCGCTGGTGTCAGCGCTGAGCGTATTGATCCAGCCGAGGTCCATAACCGTATCAAGGCCCAGCAATTCGCAATAAAATGAAGCGACCTCATCAACAGATGAGGCCGCGATGTTTGTAACGATTCTGACAACAGCCACTGCGCGTCAGCGTAGACGACAGCCCGCGATCTGGTCGCGGTACATGACTGAGCGTGCCTCAACTTTTCCTGCTACACCGATCAGCCAAGGCTTGCTGTTATAGCTGGCTTTGCGAAAGCCCGTATGGCCTTCGTGATAGGCCAGATATTGATTGCGGGCATCGGTCAAGGCAATGCCGTTCCGCTCGCGGCTGATGTTCATGTACCAACCCATAAAGTCGGTGGCGTCCGTGATTTTGTCACGCTTTGCACCATTGCGCCGCTCGGCTGCGCGGTATTCATCCCACGTCGCATCAAGAGCTTGGCCGTAGCCAAACGCGCTGGATTGACGACCCATAGGGATAACACCCATTACGTAGCGGAACGGAGTACGCGCATCGCCGACGAATTTGCTTTCCTGATGAATGGTGGCCATCTGCACGTGAACGGGGATGCCCCATTTCCGCTCGGTCGCTTTGAACGCTTTTTTGTAGTCGGGGCGCTGTGTGAGGATCGTGCACGCGTTGTCCAGATCCCGCGGCGGGGTCGTGGAAGAACCGCCACAGCTTGCCAGCAGTAGCACGATAATCATAGCGCGAAGGGGTGTTTTCATCTGATCTGCTCAAGTTTAGTTTTTTATATTTTGAGTTAGTCTAACCTAGGGCGCACTATTTTTACAGCAAAAACCTACAGCAGAACTGCCAAAAGAAGCGGTAATGCGCCGACTGATATGAGGGTGGATACCACAACCAGTCCAGCGACTGATTGTGCGTCAGCGCCGTATTTCTCAGCAAGTAAATAGGAGGTTACGGCCACAGGTGTCGCGATCTGGAGGACCAGAACGCCAAACGCCACACGGTCAAGCGCAAAGGCCAATCCAGCCAGCCACGCTATCCCGACGCAAATCGCCAGCTTGAGAACAGAAAGCACCACCGCGCGCCCGATTCCCCCCGGTGTGAGACGCGCAACAGCAACACCCAATGTGATGAGCATCAGTGGGATCGCCATCTGCCCGATGAGTTCAAGCGTATTGGTGAGAAAGAGCGGTGTCTGCCAATCCTGCCACAAGAAAAGCCCACCCAGTAGTGTGGCCCAGACCAACGGCTCCCGCAGCACTTTACCAAAACTGCCTGCGCCCGCGACCAACCAAACGCCAAAGGTGAATGCCCATATCGCCATAATTGCAAAAACAATCACAGCGTAGCTAAGCCCTTCTTCTCCAAAGGCAAAAAGCGCAAGGGGTAGGCCCAGATTTCCGGTGTTACCAAAGATCATCGGGGCCACATAGGTGCGGCGGCTCAGCCCTGCGATGCGCACCAACCCCCATGCAACGACCGTCACCCCCGCATAGGCGGCAATCGTGGCAAGCGACAGCGCAGTAAGGGCGGCAGGGTCAATGTCGGTCTGCATCAACGCGGTGAAGATCAGACAGGGCACGGCAAGGGTGGTGGCCAGTTGTGTGACAAAGTTGATACGGTACTCATACCCCAGTTTCACCCACGTGAAACCGACCGCTGCCAGAAGGAACACAGGTGCAACGATTTCTAAAACGGTGAATGTCAAGTTCACAGACTGTTTCCTCTAAATAAGCGGCAAGTGTTGGACAAAATGGACTTGTTTCGGGTAGGAACCAAGAGTAGGGAGCGCATTGCAATGATTAGAACGCGCGCAAAATATCATCTGGGACAAGTGGTCCGCCATAAGAAACATCCCTTTCGCGGGGTGATTTTTGACGTGGATCCGGAGTTTGCAAATACCGAAGAGTGGTACGAGTCGATCCCCGAGGAAAGCCGCCCAATCAAAGGTCAGCCATTTTACCATCTGCTCGCCGAGAACGACCAAAGCTATTATGTGGCCTATGTATCTGAGCAGAATTTGGTGGCGGATTACTCCGGTGAGCCAGTCGATCATCCTGATATTCCTGATCTTTTTGGCCCGTTTGAGAACGGAACCTATCCACTGCATTTCCAACTGAACTGAATGGGGGGGCGCCATGCGTGCACCACCTGCACCCCCCACCCTTAGGCTACTAGTAACCTAGGGCGCAGCCGTCTTTACGTGGATCGGATGCACCTTCGAGTACACCACTATCGTGGATTTTGATTGCCTGCGCGCCGCCAATGGCGGTGGTGGGAATCGCGACAGTGTGGCCCAACTCTGACAGCTCGGCACGAACCGCATCAGAGTAACCGCGCTCGACATTTAGCGTACCTTTATCCGTAAACGCTCGGGGCGCATCAATCGCGGCCTGTGGGTCCATACCGAAATCAGTTAGGTTGGACGCAAAGCGCGCGTGGCCGCAACACTGGTACGCGCCGCCCATTACGCCAAATGGCATCACCACGCGACCACCCTGACGGATCATGCCGGGGATGATGGTATGCATCGGGCGCTTACCACCCTTAAGTTCGTTCGGGTGACCTTCCTCCAGCGTGAAACCGGCGCCGCGGTTTTGCATCAGCAGGCCAAATTTTTCCGATGCGATGCCAGAGCCGAAGCCGTGGAAGATTGAATAGATCAATGAGACTGACATGCCGTCGCCGTCGACTACGGTGATGTAGATCGTGTCTTTGTGGACCGCCTCTGAGATCGCCGCTGCACTTTGCATGGCCTTCGCAGGATCAATGAGCGCAGCCAGCTTTTTCGCGGTATCCATTTCAAGCATGTAGTCAGCGCGCGTTGCAAAATCGGCGTCGGCAAGGAAACGATTGCGCGCATCATAGGCGAGCTTTGTCGCTTCGGCCTCTATATGGACCCGTTGCACGCCCAGCGGGTCCATGCCTGCCATATCGAACTGTGACAGGATGTTGAGCATCAGGAGCGCAGTAGCGCCTTGGCCGTTGGGTGGATGCTCAACGACTTCGAGGTCTTTGTAGGTGCCAGAAATTGGCGTGGTCGGGGTGCAGGATACAGCGGCGAAATCTTCTGCCGTATGTTTGCCGCCCATGGCGTTCAGCGCGACGAGCATGTCTTCCGCCACTTCGCCCGTGTAGAAGGCGTCGCGCCCGCCTTTCGCGATGCGGCGCAGCACTTCGGCTTGACCGGGTGCCCGGAAAATATCACCCGCTTTGGGGGCTTTGCCGCCTATGAGATATTTATCGCGTGCTGAGCCTTGCAGGGTGTCCGCGTCTTTGCCCCAATCGAAGGCCACGCGCGGGGCGACCACTACTCCTTCATCTGCATATTTGATTGCCGGCGCGAGGATCGCATCAAGGCCAAGTTTGCCGACTTTATCCGAAAGGTAGCAGAAGGCATCAATCGCGCCGGGAATCGTGGCAGCATGGGGAGAGCGGAGCGGAACAGTCTTCTCGCCCGCGTCGCGCAGTTGTGCGGCATCAAGAGCGGCGGGTGCGCGGCCAGAACCGTTGAGCGCGTGGACCTCATCGCTGCCCCCCTCGGACCACAGCACAAAGCAATCGCCGCCAATGCCAGTCATCTGCGGCTCACAAATACCAAGCAGTACGGCACCAGCAATCGCGGCATCCATCGCATTACCACCGCGTTCCAACACATCAATGGCTGCTTTCGCGCCTAAAGGATGAGAGGTGGCGCACATGCCGCCAGTGGCTAGCACAGGGGAACGGCCGGGGAATTGAAAATCACGCATTGGGGAAGCCTCACTCAAATAAACAGTTGCCCATTACCTAAAGCGTTCAGGCGGGGGTGCCAATGCGAATGGTGCATGCTGTTTAAGGGGAAGGTTGTGCTCCGGCGCCGCGTATTGGGTGGGGGCAATTAGACGCGACGCCAGAGGAAGCTATATGCAGCTACACTTAATGTCATGACGTTGAAGCGTGGCGTAAATGTGATGAGGACAGGGCAAGTTTAAGGAAGCGCTTTAGAAACGCTGACGGAGATTAGAACCCAACAGGCAGTTGTAAGCTTAGATGGTTTGCGGTGCCGATGCGCACATAGCGGACATCAGTTGCGAGCGTGTGGATCAAGTACCACCCAAACCCGCCCTCGGGCATGTCATTTGCTTCAACATCGAGATTTGGCGTTTTTGCGACGGGTGCAGCACCGTCAGGCATAGGCGCACCGCGGTCTATCACCGTCAGGTGCAGGCCTGCGGCGCCATAGCGGCCGCGAATCTCTATCGTGGTCTGTTCGAAAGTGGTCGCAAGCGCATGTTCCACCACGTTGTTGAGCGCTTCGGCCAGCACCAGTTCAACCGTGCCAGCATCATCGGGATTTAGGCGCAAAGGTGCGAGGTGTGCCATCGCTTGGGCCAGCCCTTCGCGCACGGCATCCTCAGTTCCCGCAAGAGATACTGCGAAGGGGGGAAGATCAGCCAAAATGGTCACTCCTGTCCCACGCTATCATGCACGTAGCTTTGTCAGGGCAGCTTCAACGGTGGGGAAAACACCAAACACCGAATCCATGCGTGTGAGTCTAAAAACCTTGTCCACAGTTGGGGTAAGCCCTGCAAGAATCAGTTTGCGGTCCGGTGCGAGGTTTTTCATCGCAGCCACAATTGCGCCAAGGCCGCTCGAATCGATGAACTGAACGTGGTTCAGGTCCAATACAACAGTATCGGTGCCGCCCTCAGTTGCGTCGCGCATCCTGTCCTTGAAGGCCAACGCCACAGCGGCATCAATGCGCGGTTCCTGTACGGTCACGATCTGGAGGCCGGGTTCTGTTGAGCTGGTAAGTTCCATGATATATTCCTGTAAGGATTACGTGCTCTCCTTTGCTAAGGCCAAATGGCTAAGAAGTTGTAAGCACCTCAAATAAGGAGAGTGGAAATGCACAAAGTGGTTATTGCGGGTGCGTCGCGGACGCCAATGGGCGGATTTCAGGGCGCCTTTTCGGATATGACGGCTGCCCAACTGGGCGGTGCTGCGATTCGCGCAGCACTCGATGGGGCAGGTCCGGCAGTCGTGCAAGAAGTGCTCATGGGCTGTGTCCTGCCCGCAGGTCAGGGGCAGGCCCCCGCGCGTCAGGCGGGGTTTGCGGCAGGTCTTGGCGAGGAAGTGCCTGCCACCACGCTCAATAAAATGTGCGGCTCTGGCATGAAGGCGGCGATGATCGGATTTGACCAGATTGCTCTTGGGCATACGGATGTGATGGTCGCAGGCGGCATGGAGAGCATGACGAACGCGCCCTATGTGCTGCCCAAAATGCGCAGTGGTGCGCGCTTGGGGCATGCGGCCGTGGTGGATCATATGTTCCTTGATGGGTTGGAAGACGCCTACGACAAGGGCCGTCTCATGGGGACATTCGCCGAGGATTGCGCGGAGACATTTCAATTTACGCGTCAGGCGCAGGATGATTATGCGCTGGCCTCGCTCAGCCGTGCGCTGGAGGCGCAGGAAAGCGGAGCCTTTGCAGATGAGATAGCACCTGTAGCTGTGAAGTCACGCAAAGCGACGACAACAGTCGAGGCGGACGAGCAACCCAAAAGCGCGCGTCCGGATAAGATCCCGCAGCTTAAGCCAGCTTTCCGTGAGGGCGGAACTGTGACGGCGGCGAACTCGTCATCCATCTCCGATGGCGCAGCGGCACTTGTGCTGGCGTCCGAGGGCGCGGCCAAGGCGCAAGGTCTCAACATTCGTGCGCACATAATGGGCCATGCCAGCCACGCTCAGGCACCAGGTTTGTTCACAACCGCGCCCGTTCCTGCGGCGCAGAAATTGCTCAAGATGATTGGCTGGACCAAGGAGGACGTGGATCTTTGGGAGGTGAACGAGGCTTTCGCGGTAGTCCCGCTCGCCTTCATGCACGAGATGGGCATCGACCACGCCAAGGTTAACGTAAATGGCGGTGCCTGCGCGCTGGGTCATCCCATCGGTGCATCAGGCGCGCGGATCATGGTGACTTTGCTTAACGCACTGGAAAAGCGTGGCTTGAAACGTGGGGTCGCTGCCATCTGCATCGGCGGCGGCGAGGGAACCGCTATCGCGATCGAGCGGGTGTAACCCTTCCGCGCCATTTTTACTTTAGACTTATTGTCCAACAGAAGACCCAATCACCATGCCCCTCGATTATGAATATCTCTCAAAAACCATAGCTGCCCTGACCGAAGGTGAGGATGATGCCGTATCGCTCATGGCGACGGTGGCCTGTGAAGTACATCACAGTGACGCGCGTTTTGACTGGACGGGATTCTACCGCGTCACCGGTCCCGAGATGCTCAAGATTGGGCCGTATCAAGGGGGGCATGGTTGCCTTGTCATCCCGTTTTCGCGCGGTGTGTGCGGCGCTGCCGCGCGCACGGGTGAGGTCCAGCTTGTGCCGGACGTAGAGGTTTTTGAAGGGCATATTGCATGTGCAAGTTCTACACGCTCCGAGCTTGTGTTGCCTGTGTTTGGCGCGCAGAGGCAACTCTTAGGGGTGTTTGACCTTGATAGCGATCAACCGGACGCATTTACCCAAGTTGACGCAGAGGCGCTGGCAAGTATCCTGAAAACGACATTTTCCGCCGTGAAATAATGCTAGATTTTTTCACGAACCTCTGACAAGGTTTGAAAGAGCTACAGTGCCCACGTGGAGCGAAGAGTTCTGCCGTGTCCCTATTTGTCCGAGGTCCTATGCGTCACGATCTACCCGATACCCCTCATACGCTTGGTGCGGACCTGCGTGCGTTGCGCCGTGCGCGGGGCGTAACGCTGGCGCAAATGGCGCAGGCGATGGGGCGCTCTGTCGGGTGGCTCAGTCAGGTCGAGCGTGACATGTCGGAGCCGTCGATCAGTGATCTGCGCCAGATGGCGGCTGAATTCGATGTACCTGTTTCAATTTTATTTCGACATTCGGCAGCTCCTGCCCATGAGGCGGGGTACGTGGTGCGCAGTGGCGCGCGGCGGCCTATCGGTTCCTCGGTAGCGGGGTTGGTGGAGGAGTTGCTTTCCCCTGATCTCACAGATGATTTCGAGATGGTTCATTCCACATTTGCGCCGCACAGCCGGATCAAAGAGGCGGTGCAGCGACCCACCCAAGAGGTCGGCTATGTCATTTCTGGCACGCTGGAAATCGAGATCGAGGGCAATGTTCATTCCCTGAACGCAGGCGACAGTTTCCGCGTGCGCGGGGAGCCGTTTCGCTGGGCCAACCGCACTCCCGATCCCGCCGTGGCGATCTGGGTTATTGCCCCGCCAGTGTATTGAGGAGATAGCAATGCATTATGGAAGCTGTTTGTGCGGGGGGGTCCGCTATGTTTTGGGGGGCGCCCTGCGCAATTCGGTCGCGTGCCACTGCGTGCAATGTCGCAAAACCAGCGGGCATTATGTCTCTGCGACCCAAGCAGCCGCTGGCCAGTTGGACATCACCCAGAGCGCCACATTGCAGTGGTACCGATCCTCGCCCAAGGCCGAGCGCGGGTTTTGTAGCACCTGCGGGTCGTCGTTGTTCTGGCGCCATGCGGATGATGGCGGCGCGGTATCGGTTATGTCGGGCACGTTGGACGGGGCCACGGGGATCACCACAGAAAAACACATCTTTGTCGCCGACAAGGGTGATTATTACGACATTGCGGATGACCTTCCGCAGCATGAATAAAAACGGAGCGATGACATGAGTGATTTTCCAACTACGGCCCGTGTGGTCATCATCGGTGGCGGCGTTGTTGGCACCTCGACGCTGTACCATTTGGCCAAAGCCGGCTGGAAAGACTGCGTTTTGGTGGAGAAGAACGAACTCACCGCAGGCTCCACATGGCATGCGGCAGGCAACTGTCCAAATTTCTCGGGCTCTTGGGCGGTCATGAACATGCAGCGCTACGGCCTTGAGATGTACCGCACGCTGGGCGAGGATGTGGACTATCCGATGAACTACAACGTCACGGGTGCGCTGCGTCTGGCGCATAACAAAGAGCGGATGCAGGAATTTGAGCGCGTGTCGTCTATGGGGGCCTATCAAGGTCTGGATATGGGGCTGATCACGCCGGAAGAGTGTAAAGAATATAACCCTTTCATGGAGACCCATGACCTTGTCGGTGCTTTATGGGATCCGCTGGACGGTGACATTGATCCCGCGCAACTTACCCAAGCTTTCGCCAAGGGAGCGCGCGACAATGGAGGCCGGATCGAGCGGTTCTGCCCTGTTGTCGGTTTGGAACGTGATGGCGACGAATGGATTGTGAAGACCGAAAAGGGCGATATCCGCTGTGAGAAAGTCGTCAATTGTGCCGGCTATTATGCGCAGCGTGTGGGCGAGATGTTCAAGCCATTCGGTGGCCGCACCGTGCCGATGGTGGTGATGTCCCACCAGTACTTCCTGACAGAGCCGATTGCGGAGCTGGAGGCATGGACCAAGGAGAAGGGCCACAAGATGCCGATGATCCGCGATGTGGATATCAGCTATTACTTGCGTCAGGATAAGAACGGTCTGAACCTCGGGCCTTATGAGCGGAATTGTCAGGCGGCGTGGGTGACGCCCGATGATCCGATGCCAGAGGATTTCTCCTTCCAGCTTTATCCCGATGATCTGGACCGTCTTGAGTTCTACATCGAGGATGCGATGGAGCGTTTGCCGCTGTTGGGGACTGCGGGTGTGGGACGCAACATCAACGGGCCTATTCCTTATGCGCCGGACGGTTTGCCGATGATTGGCCCGATGCCCGGGGTTAAGAACGCGTTTGAGGGGCATAGCTTTACCTTTGGGATCGCCCAAGGTGGAGGTGCTGGCAAGGTCTTGTCCGAGTGGATCATGCACGGTGAGACGGAGTTGGACATGTGGGCCGTCGATCCGCGCCGTTATACCGATCACACCGATCACGACCACTGCCTGTCCAAGGCGCTTGAAACCTATGGCCACGAATACGCCATGCACTTCCCGCATCACGAATGGCCTGCAGGGCGCGATAAAAAGTTGTCTCCGAACCATGCCTCCCTGCAAAATGCAGGAGCGCAATTGGGATCATACAACGGTTGGGAGCGGGCAAACTGGTTTGCCAAAGGCGGTGATGACACCTCTGAGGAAAGCGCGCAGACATGGGACCGCAACGGGCCATGGTCGGTGCGGATCAAGGAAGAAGTGGAGGCCGTGCGCGATCATGCCGGTGTCCTCGATATGCCGGGTTTCTCGCGCTATGCTTTGAGCGGTGCGGGTGCAGCGGAATGGCTGCGTGGTGAAGTTGCAGGTGCATTGCCCAAGATCGGGCGCATGAATCTTGCTTATTTCACCGATAGCCGTGGCCGTATCCTAACCGAGATGACGGTTATTCGTTGGGGTGAGGATGATTTCTGGCTGATGACGGCGGCAGTTGCGCTTTGGCACGACTTTGAGATGCTCAAAGGCCGAATGCCCAGCGATGGGTCGCTGACATTGACGGACATTACGCTGGATTGGTCCACGCATCTGCTGACGGGCCCCGCGTCCCGCGATATCTTGAGCGGTATGGCCGAGGGTGCTGATCTGGCCGCGACCTGGATGGCCGTGCAGGATGCCACAGTGGCCGGCAAACCCGCCAAGCTGTTCCGCGTCTCGTTCGCGGGTGAGCTGGGATGGGAAGTGCACACGGCATTTGACGACAGCCCTGCCGTTTATGACGCGATCAAGGCTGCGGGTGCGACACCGTTTGGCATGTATGCGCTGAACTCCATGCGGATCGAAAAAGGCTACCGCACATGGAAGGGCGATCTGTCCACCGATTACTCCATGCTGGAGGCAGGGCTTGACCGTTGGGTCAAGTTTGACAAGCCGCAGGATTTCAAAGGCAAGGCTGCACTGACGGCGGAGCGGGATGCGGGTATTAAAAAGCGGTTTGTCACCATGATCGTCGAGGCGGGTGATCAGGACGCGCCGTATATGTCGACGGTGTATCACGGTGGGGCAGTTGTCGGAGAAACGACAAGTGGCGATTGGGGGTACCGCGTGGGCGCGTCCATCGCGCTGGGCACCATCCGCGCCGATCTGGCGGTTGAGGGAACCGAGTTGGAAATCAATATTTTCGGGCGTATGTGCAAGGCAATTGTACAAGCGGATCGCCCTTTGTGGGATCCCGAAAATGAAAGATTGCGCGCATGACAAACATCACCCTTCTGGACGGCTCTATCGGGCAAGAATTGGTCAAGCGGAGCACTGTCCCCGCGACCAATCTGTGGTCGACCAGTGTGATGATGGAGCAACCGGAACTGGTGCGTGCAGTTCATGACGACTATTTCACCGCAGGTGCAACTGTTGCCACGACCAATACCTATGCAGTGCACGTGAACCGATTGGAACGGGCGGGGATCGCCGATAAGCAGGGCGAGCTGATGAGCATTGGTGTTGACCAAGCTTTGGCGGCCCGTGATGCACATGGGAGCGGGCGTGTCGCGGGTGCGATCGGACCGCTGCTGGCGACCTACCGCCCCGATTTGATGCCCGATGTAGGTATGGCGACAGAGCAGTTTTCCCAGCACATCAGATTACTGGGGGACAATGTTGACTTACTGCTGGTCGAGACTGTGTGCTCGCTCCAAGAAGCCGAAGGAATTTTCCAAGGCTACGCTGACTCAGGTAGTGACAAACCGTTGTGGATGGCGTTTTCGGTTGATGATCGGGACGGGACCAAGCTCCGTTCGGGCGAGCCGTTGTTTGTGGTGACCGAAATGCTCAACCACTACCAACCTGCCGCTGTTTTGCTGAATTGCTCTATGCCCGAAGCGATCACAAAGGGTCTGCCGCTGCTGACAGATTGCGGCCTGCCGTTTGGCGCCTATGCCAACGGGTTCACGATGATCACCGATGATTTCAAGAAAGAAGCGCCTACTGTTGATTCGCTGAGTGCCCGAACGGACCTCACACCGCACGCGTATGCCGACCATGTAATGGAATGGGTCGGCGCGGGTGCCACGATTGTGGGTGGCTGTTGTGAAGTTGGCCCTGCCCATATTACGGAAATTGCCCGACGTCTAAAAGACGCGGGTCACACGATTATTTAAGAAAGGGTCTAACCGTGGCTAATGTTCCTGCACATGCGCGCGTTGTTATTATCGGAGGGGGCGTTATTGGCTGCTCCGTCGCGTATCACCTGACAAAACTGGGATGGAAAGATGTGGTGCTGCTGGAACGTAAGCAGCTGACATCGGGCACCACATGGCATGCGGCGGGACTGATCGCGCAGTTGCGCGCGACCAAGAACATGACCAAGCTCGCGAAGTATTCTCAGGAACTGTACGGCAACCTCGAGGAAGAGACGGGCGTGGCGACGGGGTTCAAACGCTGTGGCTCGATTACCGTGGCGCTGACCGAAGAGCGGCGTGAGGAAATTTTTCGCCAAGCGGCGATGGCGCGTGCATTCGGTGTAGAGGTTGAGGAGATCTCGCCCGAGGAAGTGCTAAAGCGCTATGAGCATCTGAATATCGACGGTGTCAAAGGTGCAGTGTATCTAGACAAAGACGGGCAGGGCGATCCCGCGAATATCGCGTTGGCATTGGCCAAGGGCGCGCGGCAACGTGGTGCTAAGGTGCTTGAGCGGACGGCGGTGACGGGTGTGACCAAGGATGGCCGCCGCATCACGGGCGTGGATTGGCAGCAGGGTGAAGAGAGCGGACACATCACCGCCGATATGGTGGTGAACTGTGCCGGTATGTGGGGCCATGCTGTTGGCAAGATGACGGGCACAAATGTGCCGCTGCATGCGTGTGAGCACTTCTACATCGTGACCGAGGCGATCCCCGGCCTGACGCAACTGCCTGTGCTGCGGGTGCCGGATGAGTGCGCGTATTACAAAGAAGATGCGGGCAAGATGCTGCTGGGCGCGTTTGAACCAAACGCCAAGCCTTGGGCGATGGACGGTATCCCTGCGGACTTTGAATTTGACCAACTGCCAGAGGATTTTGATCACTTCGAACCAATCCTTGAGGCCGCTGTTGAGCGTTTGCCGATGCTGGCGGAAGCGGGGATACACACGTTCTTTAACGGTCCAGAATCCTTTACGCCTGACGATGCCTACCATCTGGGCCTTGCGCCGGAGATGGACAATGTCTGGGTCGCGGCGGGGTTCAACTCCATCGGTATCCAATCTGCAGGCGGGGCTGGAATGGCGCTGGCGCAGTGGATGGACGAAGGGGCCAAGCCGTTTGATCTGGGTGATGTGGACATCAGCCGGATGCAGCCGTTTCAGGGCAATAAGACGTACTTGTTCGAGCGTTCCAAAGAGGCGCTCGGCCTGCTCTATGCCGATCACTTCCCCTTCCGTCAGAAAGCCACTGCACGCGGTGTCCGCCGGACACCGTTCCACGCGCATCTGTTGGAACACGGTGCGGTGATGGGCGAATTGGCAGGTTGGGAGCGGGCCAACTGGATGGCCCGTAAAGGACAGGAACCTGCGTATCAGTACAGCTGGCAACGCCAGAACTTTTTCGACAACGTCGCCGAAGAACATGACGCGGTACGCACCAGTGTCGGCATGTATGATATGTCGTCGTTCGGGAAAATCCGTGTTGAGGGGCGCGATGCCGAGGCGTTTATGAACTACGTCGGTGGCGGTGATTACTCTGTGCCGATTGGCAAGATCGTCTATACCCAATTCCTTAACCACCGCGGTGGGATCGAAGCGGATGTGACCGTGACGCGTCTGGCCGAGCAAGCCTATCTGGTCGTGACACCTGCGGCGACCACGATTGCTGATCAGACATGGCTGCGGCGTAATCAGGGTGAATTCAATGTGGTCATCACCGATGTGACGGCGGGCGAAGGGGTGCTGGCCGTGATGGGTCCGCGTTCGCGAGAGTTGTTGCAAGCCGTTTCGCCCAATGATTTCACAAATGATGTGAACCCGTTTGGTACGGCCCAAGAGATCGAGATCGGGATGGGCCTCGCCCGTGTGCACCGCGTGACATATGTGGGTGAGTTGGGATGGGAAGTCTATGTGAGCGCCGATCAGGCGGGCCATGTGTTCGAAACACTGAACGAGGCGGGACAGGACTTTGGCATGCGTCTGTGCGGCATGCATATGATGGACAGTTGCCGGATCGAGAAGGGCTTCCGCCACTTTGGCCATGACATCACGTCAGAGGATCATGTGCTGGAGGCAGGGCTTGGGTTTGCAGTGAAGACCTCCAAGCCTGACTTCATCGGGCGCGAAGCAGTGCTCGAGAAGAAGGAAGCAGGTCTGGATATGCGCATGCTGCAATTCAAGCTAACCGACCCCGAGCCGCTACTCTATCACAACGAGCCTGTGCTGCGCGATGGCGAGATTGTGGGCTACCTTAGCTCTGGCTCCTACGGACATCATTTGGGCGCGGCCATGGGCCTTGGCTATGTGCCGTGTAAGGGCGAGAAGCCTGCTGAGGTGCTGGCCTCGACCTATGAGATCGACGTGATGGGGACGCGGGTGCGCGCCGAAGCATCGCTCAAGCCGATGTACGATCCGACCTCTGAACGGGTGAAGGTGTAACGGGTACAATTCAAGGCTTTCCCTTGCCCCCTTCCTTGCCCTAACGCTTTGGGGCAAGGAGACCGATATGAGCAGCCCTACACCCGTCGCCACAGATCAAGATACGCCGCAAGGCTTGCTCTTTGCGGGCGGTGCGTATGCGATGTGGGGGTTCCTGCCGCTCTATATGAAAATGCTGAGCCACATTCCCGTGGCCGAGGTTATTGCGCACCGCATCATATGGTCTGTGCCTGTGGCGGCGGTGGTGTTGATCCTGCTGGGGCGCACGGCGACTTTGCGGGCTGCGTTTCGCAATCCGCGCATGTTGGCCATGGGGTGTGTCACGGCGGCACTGATCTCGCTCAACTGGGGTATCTACGTCTATGCGATTGTGACAGACCGCGCGCTGGACGCGGCGATCGGATATTACATTAACCCGCTGTTTAGTGTGTTCCTCGCGGCGGTCCTGCTGGGTGAAAAGCTGCACCGGATGCAGTGGGTCGCGGTGTCGATTGTGACTGTGGCGGTGCTGGTGCTGATCCTTGATGCGGAGGAAACACCATGGCTCGCCTTTGGTATGATGCTAACGTGGGGGTTCTATGCGCTCGCGAAAAAAAGCCTGCCCATTGGCCCGAACCAAGGATTTCTGATGGAGGTTCTTTTACTCCTGCCACCCGCTTTGGCCTATGCAGTATATATGGGCAGCACGGGCGGGGCGAAGTTTCTGGGCGGTGATGTCATGGATACATGGCTCCTGCTAGGCTGTGGTCTCGTCACGGCGATTCCATTGCTGTGCTACGCGAACGGAGCCAAGCTTCTGCGCTTGTCGACCATAGGCATCCTGCAATACATCGCGCCAACGATGATCATGCTAAACGCGGTGTTCATCTTTGGTGAACCGTTTGGCCGCGCACGTGCGATTGCCCTACCACTGATCTGGCTGGCGTTGATCATTTACACCGTCTCGATGGTGCGGCAGATGCGCGCGAAACGGGCCTTAGCTTAAGGCCGATTTATGTTTCATGAAGGAAGGGTCTTTTGAGACACGTTCATTCATTGCAGCCCTTAGCGCGCCGATGGTTTTATATGGGCGCATGACAACTTCAAAAGTTTGCATGAGGCCACTGTCATTGAGTGTGATCAAATCAACGCCGACACAATCCAGCCCCTCAACCTTGCACTGAAACTCAAGCGCCCAATCATTGCCCGACCCCATGACACGGCGGTATTCAAAGTCGGTGAACACTTCGTTCACGTGGCCGAGCACAGCAGCCACTGCATCGCGTCCGTTCCATGTGGCCCAATAGGTGGGCGGCTGAAATTTGACATCATCGGCCATGAGCGCAGGAACGCCGCTATGATCATTGGCGAGGACGAGATCGTGAAATTTCTGGATCGTTGGATGCATATTGGTTCTCCCGTTTCGGTACAGCGTGCCACGGGACGGGTTGAAAACCCACCCTGCACATGGGACTGAGGTGGTTATGGACGCAACGTATAACCCCCCGATGGACCCGCTTGAGGTTCTGCATCTCGACCATGAAGTCATTCTGGTCGACAAACCGGCTGGGCTTCTGTCAGTGCCCGGTAAAGGCCCCGAGCTTGCTGACTGTTTGCTGACACGTTTGCAGGCCGCGTTCCCCGATGCGCTGCTGATCCACAGACTGGACCGTGATACATCCGGTGTGATGATCTTTGCCCTGACCCGTCACGCGCAACGGCATCTCGGATTGCAGTTTGAAAAGCGCATGACAAAGAAGACCTATGTTGCCCGCGTTTGGGGGGTGCCCTCCGAGAAGACCGGAACCGTGGATCTGCCTCTCATCGTGGATTGGCCCAACCGACCGCGCCAAATGGTGTGCCAAGAGACGGGAAAATCGGCACAAACAGACTGGCGGGTGATCAAAGACCAAGGTGACACAGCGCGCGTGCGCCTGTCGCCGCACACAGGCCGGAGCCACCAGTTGCGTGTACATATGCTGAGCCTTGGCCACCCGATATTGGGTGACCCGTTTTATGCCGAAGGTGCCGCGCAAGACTTTCCCCGGATGATGCTGCACTCGGAAGAGTTACGCTTCAAACATCCGGACGGTGGGCAGTCCACAAGGGTCCGTAGTAAGGCGCCTTTCTAAAGTTGGCGATTGCGCATGCTGGTGCTGCAGGATTGAGTTTAAATGGCAAAATAGAAAAGTATCTAAAGCGATTGCTCCACCCTTGGCTATTAACCTGGGCGGAGCTCTCTACTTTGCACGCGGGGTCGCTCTCCAGCTGTCCGCGCTCCTTGAAAGTACTCAAGCGGGGTTAAGAGTAGCTTAACAGGCGGAACGTTCTTCTCTATTTTGCCATTTAAACTCAATCCCACCATTGCAGTCAGCTCGGGCGGTGGAATTGAAAAAGGGCCGCCCACAGGCAGCCCCTTCCCTATAATTTCTAACAAGTTGGCTATTCAGCGGCCCAGCCGGAAACAGCTTTGACTTCGAGGAACTCCTCCAGACCGAACACGCCACCTTCTCGGCCGTTGCCGGACTGTTTGTAACCACCGAAAGGCGAGCCTTGGGCGAAGCCCTGGCCGTTTGTCTCAACCATGCCGGACCGCAAACGGCGTGCCACGCGGCGGCGTTTTTCGTCGTCTGCCGTCTGGATGTAGTTGGTCAAGCCATATGGCGTGTCGTTGGCGATGGCGATCGCTTCCTCTTCGGTCTCGAAGGGGATGATCGACAGCACTGGTCCAAAGACTTCTTCGCGGGCGATGGTCATGTCGTTTGTTACATCGGCAAAGACTGTTGGTTTGACGTAGTAGCCGCGGTTGAGGCCATCAGGGCGACCGAGACCGCCTGCGGTTAAGCGGGCTTCGGACATGCCGGCTTCGATGAGGCCTTGGATTTTGTTGTATTGTGCCTCTGAGACAACGGGGCCGATCTGTTTGCCTTCCTCGGACGCAGGCCCAACCTTTGTATTGGTTGCGACTTCTGAGGCAGATGCTACAGCTTCGTCATAGCGTGATTTGTGGACCAGCATGCGGGTGGGTGCGTTGCAGGATTGGCCAGAGTTTCGGAAGCAGCGGATCGCGCCCTGCTTGGCTGCCTTTGGGTCAGCGTCCTCGAATATGATGTTGGCGCCTTTACCACCTAATTCCAGCGATACACGCTTGAGTGTATCAGCAGCCGCTTTTGAGATGGCGATGCCTGCGCGGGTGGAGCCGGTGAAGCTGACCATATCGACTTCGGGGTGCGCGGAGAGTTGACTGCCCACGCCTGGACCGTCTCCGTTGACGAGGTTGAATACGCCTGCGGGGAAGCCTGCCTCATGCACGAATTCTGCAAACAGAAGGCCGGACAATGGCGCGATCTCGGAAGGTTTCAGAACGACCGTGTTGCCGGTGGCCAGCGCGGGAATGACTTTAAGGATGATCTGGTTCATGGGCCAGTTCCAAGGTGTGATTAGAGCGCAGACGCCGATGGGCTCAAGCAGGGTCTTCTCGGATGCAGTGAAGTCTCGTTCGAACGAGAAATCTTTGAACGCGTTGAGGAATCCGCCAATGTGCCAGCTACCGGCGCCAACTTGTTGTTGACGGCTCAGCATGATGGGTGCGCCCATTTCCATGGACATTGCTTGCGCCATCTCTTCCTGACGAGCGTCATAGATTTCGGCCAGCTTTTGGATCAACGCTGTGCGCTCTTCCTTCGAGGTCTGGGACCAGCTGTCGAAGGCGGCGCGGGCGGCCCCTACGGCGGCGTCTGTATCAGACTGGTCGCCCAACGAGATGATGGCGCACTGCTCTTCGGTGGATGGATCAATGACGGCAAAGTCGTTGGCGGCAGCGGGGGCTGTCCATGCGCCGTTGATGTAAAAATTGCGTTTCTCTAGCATGGGGATGCTCCTTGTTTGAGATTTGTGGCCACTGTGGCATTGCGGCTTGTCACCTGCAAGATGGGGGATGAAACTTGGCCAGAGAATGGTTAGATAGGTAATATAACTTTAATGGAGGACGCTGCGATGAGTTTGCGCATTAACGACACAATCCCCGACCTGACGGTTGAAACGGATCATGGCACGATCAGCTTACACGAATTCGTCGGCGACAGCTGGGCGATTTTGTTTTCGCATCCTAAGGATTTCACGCCCGTTTGCACAACCGAATTTGGTGCTGTGGCGCAGCTCGCGGATGAATGGGAAAAGCGTGGAACCAAGGTTCTGGGTGTTTCGGTCGACGGTGTCGAGGATCACAAAAAGTGGAAGGCTGACATTGAAACAGTCGGCGGCGCCAAGGCGGGATTTCCGATTGTTGCGGATACTGACCTCACGCTGTCAAAGGCGTTTGATATGCTGCCAGCCGAGGCGTACCTGCCTGACGGGCGCACGCCAGCGGATAGTGCGACAGTACGCTCGGTTTTCATCATCGGCCCTGACAAAAAGCTCAAGCTGTCGATGACCTACCCGATGACGGTTGGCCGCAATTTCGCAGAGGTCCTCCGCGCGCTAGACGGGTTGCAGACATCTGTGGGTCATGGCGTCGCGACACCTGCCAACTGGAATGTCGGGGACGATGTGATTATTCCCGCAACTGTGTCGGACGAGGACGCAACGGCAAGATTTGGGAGCTTTACGAAGGTATTGCCCTATCTGCGCACAGCTAGACTGCCGGACTAAGCTCTGAAAACGAAAAAGCCCCGCCAATGAGCGGGGCTTTTTCTATCTTTAGCAGAAAGATGGTTCAGTGAAGAACCACGCGTGTCCCGATTGGCACGCGGTTGTAGAGGTCGATCACATGCTCGTTGATCATCCGCACACAGCCGTTTGAGACACGGGCAGCCACCGTTTGCGGTTTCGGCGTGCCGTGGATGCGCAGATAAGTATCGCGGTTTCCATTGTAGAGATACAGCGCACGTGCGCCAAGCGGGTTCAAACCGCCACCCTCCATACCTGCGGCGTGCTGCGCGTAGATGTGTGGCTCACGGCGGATCATATTTGGGGTCGGCGTCCACCGGGGCCATTCGGCCTTGCGACGGATGCGGAACGTGCCAGAATGATAACGCCCCTCGGTGCCAATGCCGACACTATAGCGGATGGCTTTGCCGTCCAGCAGCGTCCAATAGAGCGCGAATTGCCCTGGATCGACGTGAATTTCATCAGGACCAAAGCGCGCTTTGATGTCCACGATACGGGGCGCCAAGTGTTTTGGCACTTGATAGGCGGCATGGCCGGGTCCTGCAGTAAGCGCGGCAGCACCAGTGAGCAATAGGGTACGACGATTGAATAGCGACATGGCAGTGCCTCCTTTTCGAAGCAGGTGATTCTATACCTCACCGACTTTGTTAATGTATCATGCGCAATTTACGGAGTCTGGTTCCGCTCGAACAAGCTGTTTTTCGCAGCATGCCCGACCTGCAAGAGTAAATGTCTTTGACTAATCAAACGGTGGAAAGCCGAAATGGTTGCGCATACGTTCAATTTGTTTGTCGTTGCCACCGGTCAGGTTGCTCGCTCTCAGGGACACTTCCATATCTGGGTTCCACTCCAGCACCCGGTTTTGGCTCGCTACTTTATAGGCGGCTGTGCCGACCATTCTTTGCATCCAGTAGAACCAGACATCATCACTATTAGGGCATAGGGTTTTGGCAAGTTCGTAATCCTGAACACGGCTGTCAAACGCATCGGGACGGTAGAGAACACCGCCGACGCCGGTCGGGAAAAGACGCCCCGATTGACGTGGCCCCGCAATATTCGAAGGCCATTCAGTATAGGGAAGAAGGGTATCTTTGGCATCAAAAACAACCTCATGCGCGCGGTGGCAGACAACCTTTGCTCCGGTTTGGCGGAACCCCTCGACCATTCCCCCCAGCCAGTTGGCAGCATAGAATACATCATCATCAGCAGTGACGATGGTGGCACCGGCATAAGCGTCAAGTGCTGGCAGGAGTTTACCAAATGCGCGCATTTCTTCGCTGGGCAGAATGGTCAGACCCTCCTCCTGCAGAGCATAGATCTCATCCGTGACCATCGGCATGTCGCCATGGGTGATCCACAAAACCACATGATCCGGTTTTACGGTTTGCCGCAGCAAACAGCGCAGGGTGCGGGGAAGGACGTCGAACCGCAAAGGGAAACTGGTGAGAGAAATCACCAGTGGTGTATCTAGGCCATGGGGCATGGCCTCCGGCTTTGGGCCCTCGAGGCTATGTAGTGCCTTTGCAACACGGCGGCGGTGTTTAAACTGCCGAAATTGGTGCCGAAGACTGTTCATGTGTGCTCCCAAGCCTTCTTGAGCCACCCGACATCGCCAATCCGGCGATACCATGTGCTGGCGTTGCCGTTTAGCGCATCCTCCATTTTTGGGGTGCCTGCAAATACGACCATGCGCGCCCCTTCAGGCAGGGTGGGATCGCTGAGAAAACTCTTGAATCCACGCGGTACGCAGGCGTTTTTGAAACTGACGCACCAGTCAGCGGGCCAGTATTCCAGATGGCCGTTCTGGGCAAGTTGCGCGCTTTGGAACTGTTGGGAAATGCTGTAGGCCGCCATCGCCGCGTCGGGATCAGCCACAAACGCCTCAAGGATGTAGCTGTGCGCGCCGATTGTGTAGCGGAAGACAGAGGAATTGCCGACCGTGGCAAGGAATTTGTCGCGTGCGGGATTCAGGGCGCGCAGCGGTTTGCGGCGAAACAACTCATCATCGCGAATAATGCGGAATGGGGCATCATCGGCGAAAAATTCATCCATGCTGCCGGTGACAACAAGGTCCAGATCCAAAAACAGCGCCGTACCCGTTAGATCAAACAACGTCGGTGCAAACAGCGACAGCTTGCGCCAGCGGGTGTCGGTCTGGCCATCTGGTAACCCAATCTCGGGCAGGGGATATGTCTCGATCTGCGGATCAAGGCCCGTCGAATCATCAGTAAAGCAGACAAAACGGTGCGGGATCGACAAATGCTGCGCCACGCCCCGGGCCAGATTGTTCACGTATTCAGGGCCATACAGCGTGCCCCATTTCATCGTGAGAATGTTTACAGTCTGCATAGGTTCATTCTAATCCAGAGGTTTTTCCAAGGCTTACAGTACGCCGTAACAGGGGGCCAGTCCCGCATAAAAAAAGCCCCGGCGGTAACACCGGGGCTCTCGTATTCTTAAAGGCGCTGAGATTTACTCCTCGGCCGCTTTTTCTTCTTTGATCTCTTCACCAGTTTCCTGATCGACCACTTTCATGGACA